>NZ_MVOK01000004.1:0-302192 GCF_002018915.1 Pseudomonas sp. MF6396
GTCCATGGGGGCCGGGGCAGGGGGCGGATGATACGTGAGCGCCACGGGCGACGGAACGGGGCTGTACCACCGAGAACGTATTGATCAGGGCAGCCAGTGACAAGCCTTGCCCTGTGCTGCGGGTGGCTTGCGAAATTTCTCCCAGATGTCTTTTTCGAATTTGGAGACGGAAACCAGGTTCTTCTGCGACAGTACGATGGAAAAGCCAATGTGTTTGTCGACGCCTTTCATCTGTTCGACTACGTCATCGTAGTAAGTGGTGAATTTAAGCTCCAGGGTATCTTTGTCTCGATAGCCGCTACTGACCGGCACAATCGCGAAATCCTCATCCACTCCCTTGGTTTCATCGGGGGCGCCCACCGATGAAACTCTGCCGACATACACTTTGCGGTCTTCCATCGAGAACATGTATTGCGCATCGCGATCTTGCATCGATGACAGCAGCTGTTTGGTAAAAAGCCCGTTGGGTACGTTTTCGTAGAGGATATAGGCGCGGGCCTGGTCAGCGTTCAGGTTGAACCGCCGCATTACCAGCTTGACCTCCAATGAGGAAAGCAGGCTGGCGAGATAGAACGCGATGATCGACGCTTGGCCGAAGAACACCCATGCCGATACCGAGCCTTCAGCAAGAATCCTGTTTCGTATGAGAAAAGCCTTGAGGTACTTGATGTAATCAAGATTGAAACTCCACTCGACGCCGCTGCCAGGCAGTGAGATGGAAAAGTAGGCATGTTTGCTGAGGAAGATCAGGGCAAGGCTGACGGCACAGGCGAGGAGAAAAATGTAAAGCCCCAGTTTGGCAACCAGCAGATAAAGGAGCTGACCCTGGTACTTGTTGATGGTGGCCTGTCGGTAGAAACTGCCGTTGCAGTAGATATAGCCACAGACCAGGATAGGCAGAATCAGAAACAGGCCCATTCAGGCGGTCTTCAGTATTTTCTTGACCGATTCGCGAGCGGACATGAATTTTTCGTCGTTCACGATTTCATCAGGATCGACGCTGATCAAACCGTTGAGGCTAACGCGTAGGGTCTTCAGCGAGCGAATCGAGTCAGCGAGTTGTTTTTCGCGCTCGGTGCGTTTTGAGAACAGCAAGCCAAACATGCAGACCTCCTTTGTGTGGCGCCCCTGGTGATGCCGCGAGGGGCGGCGATCATCGCCGATGCCCTTATAGATAGCAAGGTTCGGGCGGTCCTGCCAGTGATGCCTGCGGGCTGGGGGCAGACTGCGGCAAGGGGCCCAGGTAGGCCGTGGCTTTTATCATTGTTTCAGGCATTTTCAGGAGTGATCCATGGCACGTCGATACTGCTGCGTGAGTCGCTGGCTTTGCTGCGCCGCGCTGCCCGTGCTACTGCTGCAAGGCTGCATGCCGCGCTCGGTGATCGTGCACGACGGGCTCGACACCACGGTCGTCGATCAGCACACCCGGCAGCCACTGGCCGGGGTGAGCATTCTTGATGCAGGGGTGGTGGTGGCCCGCAGCGACGCGCAGGGGAGGGTACAACTGGCGCCCAGGCGCACCCTCAAGCTGGAGCCGCTGATGGGCGAGGCGAACGTGATGCTCAACCTGCTGGCCTGCAAGGACGGCTATGCGCCGCACCCGGTGGCCGAACGCCGTGGCTGGAATGCCGACTACGGGCCCAGCCAGGTGCATCGCGAGGTCATCGGCCTGCAGCGGGGGAAAACCGGTTACCAGTGCCCGCAGTAGAGGCCGCGCCGGCAAGGGCCGGTCTTGTGGGGGCACCGGTTTCGGGCGTCGGCGGGGCTACCCGCGCAGTGCCTTCACTTCGCCCTTCTTGCCGTCCGTTTCGCGCAGGTACTCCTCCAGCGAATCGTCCATCGCCTTCAGCCACCGCGTATGGTGCGGCACCGCTGCCGTGCCGGTGATCACCGAACGGTACGACTTGTCGCGATAGCCCATGATGTCGCTCTTCTTGTCGCTCTTCCACTTGAGGAAGATGCGGTTCACGGCATCGATATCGAAGCTGGGGTAGTCGGTCTGCGCGATCAGGTGCTTGATGTAGCGGCCCTGGAATTCGTACATCGAGGCGGTGGTGTCCAGGGCCTCTTCATCGGCGCGCCAGCGGGCACTGTCGGCCTGCATGTCGGCCTTGGCCGGCAGCTTGATGCGCCCCAGCATGTAGTCGCGGGCGAACCAGGCCTGGGCGTCGAACAGGTTGAAGCTGTACCACAGGTCCTGCATGCCCAGGTAGATCAACTGCGGGTTCTGCTCCCACACCACGCCCTGGTACAGGCCGGTTGGCCACAGGCGGTTGTTGGTCTTGAGGGTCAGTTCGTCGGGCAGGAACGGGAAGTGATGCTGGTAGCCGGTGCACAGGATGATCGCATCCACGCGCTTGTTCGAGCCGTCGGCGAAGAACGCCAGGTTGCCCTCGACACGCACCAGCTGCGGGCGCTCCTCCCAGCCCTTGGGCCATTTGTAGCCCATCGGCTGGGTGCGGTAGGCCGTGGTGATCGAGCGCGCGCCGTACTTGTAGCACTGCGAGCCGATGTCTTCGGCCGAGTAGCTGCTGCCGACGATGAGCAGGTCCTGGCCCTTGAACTCCATCGCCTCGCGAAAGTCGTGGGCGTGCAGGATGCGCCCGGCGAAGCGCTCGAACCCTTCGAATTCCGGTACGTGCGGCGTAGAGAAGTGCCCGCTGGCGACCACCACGTAATCGAACACCTGCTCGATGCCCTGCCCGGCGCTGTAGTCGTAGGCGCTGACGGTGAACTCGCGGGTGGTTTCATCGAAGCTGACGTTCTTGACCGCGGTGTTGAAGCGGATGTAGTCGCGCACCCCGGCCTTTTTCACGCGGCCCTGGATGTAGTCCCACAGCACTTCGCGCGGCGGGTACGAGGAGATCGGCCGGCCGAAGTGTTCGTCGAAGCTGTAGTCGGCGAATTCAAGGCATTCCTTGGGGCCGTTGGACCACAGGTAGCGGTACATGCTGCCGTGCACCGGTTCGCCGTGCTGGTCGAGGCCGGTGCGCCAGGTGTAGTTCCACATGCCGCCCCAGTCGGCCTGCTTTTCGAAGCAGACGATTTCGGGCATGGGGGCGCCCTGGGCATGGGCGGATTGGAAGGCACGCAGTTGCGCAAGGCCGGACGGGCCGGCACCGATGATGGCTACACGAAGAGTCATAGAGATTCCTGAACAGTTGAACGCTGAAAAAATGCAAAGGCTCCCCAACCCCGAGCGGCAAAAGCCGAGGGTGGTGGAATTCAGGCGCTACGGTGCAGGTGGAGGGACGGGACGCTTGCGCATCTGGGCCAGCAGGATGTTGCCTGGCGGAATCGACAGTGCGTGGAACAGGGTCGAGAGCGGGGAAGGGGTGACGGTGTTCGGCCCGTAGCCATCAGCGCAGGGCGCAAAATGGGGGCCTGAAGGGCGAAAGATGCGTGTGATCTCGTTCATGGGGGGCTGGAATGGCCTCTTTTCGTTATGGTTTCCTTTTTATCTATAACGGATGGGGGTGGGGATATCAAGGTCGGCGACCCCACCACCCGACAGTGCGCAAACTCAATCAAGGCGCCCGAGCAGGGGTTTGCACCAGCGCGAGGGCGTGATGCCGTAGGCGTTCTTGAAGTGCCTGGACATATGGCTCTGGTCGAAGAAACCGGCCTCTACGGCTGCGTCCGCCAGGCACTGACCGGCGAACACCGAGGCCTTGAAGCGGTCGAGGCGGCGCAGGGTCAGGTAGCGGTGGGGGCTGGTGCCGAAGTAGGCGCGAAAGTCCTTGGACAGGCTCCAGCGGTCGCGGTTGGCGCAGGCGGCCAGGTCATCCAGGGTGATGGGCTGCTCCAGGCTGTCATCCATGTACTCGCGGGCACGCCGGGCGGCGGCGTAGTCGTGGGCCTGCCTTGATGCCGGGCGCCCGCACACGGCCTGCAGCGCGCTTACCAGGCCCAGCAGCGCGTCGTCCTCTTCGAGCGGGTCTAGCCTGTCGTCCATGCTCGCGAGCATCGCGTGGGTGGCGGCCGCCAGGCGCGGGTCGCGGGAGATGCCGCCCTTGAGAAACGGCAACGGCTGGCCCCCGAGCACCTCCTGCACCAGCGCCGGGGTGAGGTAGAGCATGCGATAGCGAAACCCCGACGCCGAGCCCGCATGCCCGTCGTGCACCTCGTCCGGGTGCAGCACCAGGATCTCCCCCGGCAGGCTGTGCCGGCTGGCGCCGCGGTAGCTGAAGCTCTGCACCCCGGCCAGGGTGCGGCCGATGGCATAGGTATCGTGGCGGTGCGGGTCGAAACCGTGGGCGCTGAAGAAGGCCTCCAGGCGTTCGACCCTGGGGGACGGTGGGGCGTGTTTCACCCAGTCTTGCGGTGACGGTAGATCGAGCATTCTGCTCACCTTTCGAGCGATAGAGTCAGGCCGGCGACAACACAGGTTACAGCGTGCCGGCGTTTGCCTGAATGTGAATGTAGAAATCATGGAACATGAAGGCGGCGCACACGGCCAGGGCGATGCCCATCAGGCGGTTGAACAGGTTGAAGTACACCTCTTTGCTGATGCGCTTGCCCAGCACGGCGCCCAGCAAGGCGTAGAGGCCCGGCGCGCCGGCAGCGCCCAGGGCTATTAGCGCCGACACGGCGGCGATGCTGGCGCCGCTGAGGTGCGCGGCGGGGAACATCACGCTGGTGATCGGCAGCACCACCATCATGCCCTTGGGGTTGAGGGCCTGGATCAGAAAGCCGTTCCAGAAGGTCAGCGCCTTGGCGGGGGCATCGGACGATTGGGTGAGCTGGACCCTGGCGGTGTAGACCTTGAAGGCCAGGTAGCTGGTGTAGAGCCCGCCGGCCAGGGCGAGGTAGGGCAGCGCGGCCTTGGAGATGATGGCTTCGCCGGTGTAGCCGAACAGGATGAACAGCACGAACATTGCGCCGCCCACGCCGACGAAGAAGCCTGCGGTGCGGCGGAACTGGCCTGTAAGGCCGGCGTTCAGGCCCATCACGTTCACCGGGCCGGGGCTGTACATCACGCTGAAGGCGTAGAGAAAGATTTCCATTGTGTCCCCTGCGAGTGTGGGTAGGTGGTGTGCAGGTGACGTTAAACGGCCAGCCTTTGGCTGGCTTGTACGTTTGTGGGTGCCACCCTGCAGGAGCCGGCATTGCCGGCGAAGAGGCCGTCCACTGCGGCGTAGGGCTGCGTTTACACACGCTTGGCCAGACACGTCTGAAGGACTGTAATATGCGGACAGATTTTGCGTGGGCGGTGCGCCTTGCTGGGGTTCAGGCAGGCCGTTAGGCTCCTGCGGTCGCTGAGCATCAGCGATCGGGTTTGGTCGCCCGTTGACAAAAAATCACGCTTCGGCGCCGCCTATGGCGGTTGTACGCGGGAGGCCTCGTGCCTGCCGGGTTTTGATCTTTTTGTCCCGGTCGACCAACTCGCGTACAGCTGCCACCCAACTTGCTTGGTCGCGAGCAGTGGCAGCTTCACTCCACAAAAAGTGATCGCCATGAAAAAAATCGTTCCTGATCCGCCGACTGCTCTGCTGGGTGAGCCCAGCGTTGATCCTCGTATCGAACACTCGCCATTCTTCCTGGTACGCGCAGACATACCCGAAGAAGACGCCCTGATGCATGCCTCGCTGTTGCTCAGAGGCATCTTCGACACCCTCCAGAAAGCCTGTTTGCACCCCGAGGACTCCACCAGCAAAGTTCTGCTGTGGGTCTCGTTGCATTCGACGGAATTAGCCAAGGTGCTGGTGGATGCGGTGCTCGACGGCATGGGCAATCGCAAGGCCACTGCGTAGAGGAAGCGACAGGGGCCGACCTGTTCAGCCCCTGTTGTGACAGACTTTCCGATCATGCACGGAGCGCAATGCCGATGATCCCATTTGAAACCCAATCCACCTCACCCGACGGCCGCTATCGCATCGAGGCTGCGCCGTGGGAAGCCGGCAACTCGCACTGGGTGTATCCGCCACGGATTATCGATGCCGTGTCGGGTGCCTGCCTGTTCGAGTTCCAGGACCCGCGCTGGTCCCTGGACCGCGCGGCATGGTTGAGTGATACGCAGGTCGAGCTGATGTTGCGCAAGTATCCAGGGCAACTTACAGGGCATGGGTTACGGGTGAGGGTTGATTGCGCGGGGCGTGTCGCGAGGTGCGGTGAGGGTGCAGGTGTTGAATTGGCTGACCTTGAGACTGCACTCGAGCGCCATGCTTGTGGGTAACTGAAAAACCATCGGCTACCAGCGATTCGAAGTGCAGGGCCCGGTCAAGCCAAGGCCGGACGTTGGGTATTTATTGATGACGACCGGGATTTCGTTGTTCGGGCGAGTACCCGGCGTGGGTGCGCCTGGGTATTCGTTTCATGTCAGGGCTGTACACGGCTGTCGAACGGTTCGAAGTCGCGCTCGGTGAACGCTTCGGTCAGCACATTCGAACTGCACAGCCATTCGATCGCTTCCACCAGCCCGTTACCCGCGACGAGGGCGGCTTCACTGTGACGTGGCAGCACATAGATGCGCTCCGGGTCGCTGGGGTGAATGATGAGTTCGTCGCCGTCGTAGGTGTCGCCAATGATGATGCACTGCAAGGCCTTTTCCTTGGGCATCAGCTCCTTGTCGTCGTCCCAGAACCAGTACTGGTTGATGCGCTCAACCCACTGGGCCTGGCTGTTTTCGCCGTGCAGCAGTTGATGGGGCGGGTAGATGCGCACGTACACGCCGCCAAGAATGCCTTCGCCGAACTGCGTGACGTACTCGCGGTAGCCAGTGGGGAAGCGGGTCCCCAGCACAGCTTGTGCCTGGTCCACTTCGGCGTCTGTGGACAGCACCAGCGGGCTGCCGGTAACAGTGATGTTTTCAAACATTGGGCCTGTCCTTTTGCGTGGTATCCAAGGGTGCAGGTTTTTAGCGTAACGGGGGCTTGGGGGCAAGGCTGCCACGTTCACTGGATCAGGTTATCCTGCTCCCGTTTTTCAAGTGGCGGCACAGGCCGCAAGTGCTCTGGCTTGAGCATTTCAGTGAACCAGGCGATGGAACGATTTACCTATGACCGAACAGATCATCTACGGTGTTGAAGGCGAAAGCGACGAGTTCAAGGCCGCCGTGGCCAGTGCTCAGGCGACGTTCAAGTACTTCTGGCGAGAGCTGTCGTGGGAGGCACGCAGGATCGTGAAGGGCCTGGACATGGCTGCTGTGAAAATGTCCTTCCCCATCGAGAGCGACGACCCCGAGGTACCCAGCGTCGAGAACATGTGGGTGAGCGAGATCGAGTTCGATGGGCAGTCCATCACCGGCGTGCTGATGAATGAGCCAAGCTGGGCCACCTCGTTCAAGGCCTGGGAGCCTGTGACGCTGCCGTTGGCCTTGCTGAACGACTGGATGTATGTGCGCCAGGGCCATGTATACGGCGGCTTCACCGTCGATGCGATACGCGCGGCCATGCCCGAAGACGAGCGCCTGGAGCACGATGAGGCCTGGGGTATGGATTTCGGTGAGCCGGGTTTGGTCGAAGTCGTCCCGGCTGCAGAAGGTCAGCAGCCTTGGCTGCTCTCCCGTACGTTGAACCGTGCTCAAGACCAGCAGACGCTGGCGGTGCTGGAATGCACCGAGCACCCGATGGCCTTGAACATGCGCGACAAGATCGAGGAGGGCGTGAGCGCACAGCCGCAGGTGGCCCGAGACCCGGATGACGAGGGATGGCTGATGCTGCACCGCGAGGTGCTGGCGGGCAATTACACGGTGGTGGATGCGCTGTTGCGTCATGGCGCTGACCCGTTGCTGCCCAACGGCAACGGCCAGACTTCGCTGGCGTTGGCAGGCATTGCCGGTTGGCCGCGGATTCTGGCGTTGCTTGAAGGGCAGAGCGCCCACTAGCGTGGGGTGCCATTCGCCAGCAAGGCTGGCTCCTACCGACGGCGTGGTCCTTTGTAGGAGCCGGCCTTGCCGGCGAAGAGGCCCGCCAACTCGCGTACAGCTGCCACCCCATGAGCGATACGTAGGTCGAGCTGATGTTGGGAAAGTATCCAGGGCATCTGACAGGGGAAGGGTTACGGGTGAGGGTTGATTGCGCGGGGCGTGTCGCGAGATGCGGCGAGGGGGCAGGTGTTGAGTTGGCTGACCTTGAGCGTGCGCTCGAGCGCCATGCTTGTGGATAACTGAAAAACCATCGTCGTCGGCTTTTTCAGTATCACGCGATAGACGTAAAGCGCTCGATCACAGGTTGTTCGCGATGCTCGGCCTGCCACAGATCCCAGTCAGCCTGAATGGCCAGCCAGGTTCGAGCCTTGCCGATGCCGGCCCGCTCAAGCCGGACGGCGAGGTCCGGGCTGACAGGTGCATGGCCGTGAAGGATTCGAGACAGTGTTTCTCTGGCGTAACCGAGCCGACGTGCAAACTCGGCCACCTTGATATCCAGGGCGGGCAACACATCTTCGCGCAAGGTTTCGCCTGGGTGCGGGGGGGTGAACATGGCCATTTGGGAAACTCCTCAGTGGTAGTCGAGGTAATCAACCAGTTCAACGTCTGTGCCGTCGAATCGGAAAATTACCCTCCAGTTTCCGCTGATGGTCACTGACCAATACAAGGTCAAGTCGCCTTTGAGCGGGTGGAGCCTCCAACCGGGCATGTCGATGTCGCCCGCACAGGTTGCGCGATCCAGAAATGGAAGCAGGCGCGCAAGCCGCTTGGCATGGTCGGCCCGGATCCCTCGAGTCGAGCCGGTTTCGTAAAACGCCTTGGGGCCTTTGTGTTGAAAGCTCTTTATCATCGATAAAGTGTGATGCATTACATCACACTCTACAATCGCCCTGCAATATCAAGGCACAAAGAGAAATTCGCTTCAATTTGGGCTCCGGTTCAGGACGACTACCCAGTAGCCGTGCACGAGAGAGGCTGCGGCCCATGGGTGAGCTGCGCCGACGTGCCTGAAATGGCCTGTGCCGGTGATACGGTTGAGCAGCGCTTTTCGGTGCGGTAGATGCCCTGGGGTCGGCGCTTTCCTTTTTATGTCGATGAGCGCATTGCCATACCGCAAGCATCGCTGACGGCACCCAGCCAGCCGGTGGTTCGCCTGCCAGCTTTGACGGAGGCCAAAACTACACTGTGTATCGAACCGTCGGTGACTTCAGAAACACTGGAAGCTGTCTTTGCAATCTTGTGATGGTGCGGCACCAGGAGTCGAAAAACTCAATAACGATATGACTATAAAAAACTTTAAGTCTTTCTTGAGTAAGCTCTATCTCTAAAAATATCCTTAAGCATGCACACACTAGTTTCAGGTAAGGGGGAGTCAATCTAATAGGTGAGAGATTCCCCGCGACTTCCATGTGGGCTGTCGCATCTCAGGCAGGGACCATATGCACCGGCAGCAGACGAACAGAAACTATCATGCGCGGCGAGCCGGTACTATGGCCTGAACTTGTCTTGCACAAAAGACAGTAAGATTTCATTGGCATTACGTTGACGCGTACATCATTAGCGCGGTAGTGCGTCTGGTTGGATATGTTAAGCCGGAAAAATCTCTTCTGAAGATTGATGCGAAACCAAGCAGTGCGTGGTCACACGCTGCCATTCGTCATAAAACGCGGGTGGCACGAAAATTGTCTTGATGGCCAATCGACATCGTTCCTGTTTCTGAGTAGAGTAACAACCTGCCGCTTCCCACCTTGACCTCGCAATGCTAGTAATGGAATACGGGCCGTATGACGCAGCACATTATTGATCGCGACGCATCCGACAAAACCAAAGGTTTTCGACTGCAAAAGATTCGAGCTATAAAGCATATGCTCGATGAAATTGAAAACCCCAAAAATGTTATGTTCTATGCGTCGATTGAAGTTCAGGAAGACGTATCTATTTTTAAAATTGGCGATGAAGAAACATCTACATACCTTGAAGAAGATAAGAATTATGATGAAAATAAGAATTTTACCTTGTTTTCTGATTCTGTTCTAAATACATTGGTCAGTTTTTCGGATATATACTTTTCTAAGTGGCAGGAAAGTGAAGGGCTTGTATTCGGCTTTTATACTACCGCAGGTATCGGGAAAGAACGCAAGACTACACTTAAAAATGAAGTGAAAGTGACACTTCCTAGCGACCCTGTTTTAGAGCTTCTTAGAGATAAAAAGGAATTGTCTGATGCAACGCTTAGTACTATCAAGTCTGCTTTGCTAGAAGAGTATGAGGAACAATACAAGGATTTACCAGGTAAAGGGAATCTTGAAAATATAAAATCTCTTTCTCCAGCTGATCTTTCCAAGTTTTTGTCTCGTATTCAGTGGTTTTTTGGTCAGGAAGATGAAAAAACTCTAAAAGACAGCGTTATTGAACTTATTAGAAACAGTTCGCTGCAGAATATCCAGACCGAGAAGAAGGAGGAGATAGTATTTTCACTCCTGATGGAGCGTTTGGATGAGCGTCAAAATCTTCCCAATTTAGTTGATAGATTTGTCTATCGTTCAGATGTCAAGTTAGTATTCAAAGAGGTTGAATCAGAGCCACTTGACTACAATACTGACCCTGCTTGGATTGAATTGAAGAAGCAGCAGGCTAAGATCTCTGACAAAAGGAATTTAGAGGAAAAAATTCGAGCGGTCTGCTTGGACTATGATGCTCAAAAGGTTGGTCGGTACGCACGGATGGCAAGCTTGTCTAAGCACGAAGAAAGCGAAAGTAACAGAAGTTTTAAATCTCTGAAGTATAGAGTCTTTGAAGCGTGCGATCAATACTACAGCGAAGAGCCATTAATTGAAGCTGCGGTCAGTATTGATGAAATCAAACCTGTGATTCATGCGATTAAGGCGATAGCCGAGGTAAATATCAAGGAGCTAAAGAGTGATTACAAGTACTCGGCTTCAAATGGTGTGACCATTGAGCGAATAATTTATAATTTATACGACGAATGTTTCGCCTCTTTTGATAAAGGGGTGAGCAATGATTGATGCGGTAAAGAAAAGAATTATGTTTGCTACGGTGGATGATTTCTATTTCCTAACCTATGCAATTCTAATCACTCTCGACGCTTCCGGATGTAAAAAAGGGAGATTTTTAAAAGACTATAGAAAGCTTGGATTTCTTATCGAGTTTACCACTGATGAGCGACTATTAAAAATTCTGGAGCATCCAGTAGATAAGCGTCTTAGTCGTCTTGATACTGAACATCTTTTCAAAAGCTATACGAATGGGCTTGGTCGTCGAAGCGAAGTTCTAAAGATACTTTTTCGGCTTGAAAAATCGGGATTGGTGATTTTGAGGAAGGGGGACACTCATTCATTAGTTGATGTGTCTCTTTCAAACGATGTGCCCGCTGAGTTTTTTGATAAGTCGATTTTTGCTCAGGAATATTCAAATGTAGGTAGGCTGGCTTTGGCTGTAAAGCAGCTCACGCGACTGACTTTGAGTACTACACTTAGTAAAATGTATGAGGTTAGGGGGATCAAAACTTGGGATATTTAAGGATAAACAAACTAAACTATAGTGGTAATTTGTACCACTATGAGTCCCCGGTATTTGACCAAGATATTATTCTCATAGAGGGCGACAACGGAACGGGGAAAACGACTTTTTGTAACCTGATTTATTATGCTTTGGGCGGCAGGGTTACAGAATTTTTGAGAGATGAGAAGGAACGACACAAAGAAATTACTGGTGATAAAGATAACTTTGTTGAGCTGTATGTTAGTATCAGTGGTGAAAGCTATCAGATTGTTCGTTTTATAGATGATGGTGATGTAACTATAACTCCCTATAAAGTTGTGCGTCCAGATCTGCGTGATGATGGCGTGGAATGTGAGGAGGGAGGTGAGTTTAGGGTTGAATTGGACGTTAAATCGTTAAAGATTCTTCCGGTGAATCGGTCGCAATCCAATCCAGAAACTTTTTCAGACTGGCTCCTTGGGAGGCTGGGGATATCTGTCGTTGATATCTATCAGGGTATCGGGTCATTTAAGATAAACTCTGCAGATTTGTTTCGGCTGATTTACATGGATCAGCGTTCCGATACAAAGCAAATTTATAAAAGGCCAGATAAAAAAGATAACTATGTATCTGACTCGATGGTTCTTCGTCGCGCAATATTTGAGTTGCTTGTGGGGAAGTCGTTTTCTGAGTACTATGACGCGATTATTAATACTAAGCTTCTTGAGAAGCAGAAAAATGTTGCCAATGGACTTTTGCAAGAATACAAGAGACTTGCCAGCGAGTTAAGTGGAAGCGATGCACCACGTAATATAACATTTTTGGCCTCTGAGCTTACAGAAAAAGAGCAGCAGCTAGAGAAGCTGCATGGTGCGAGGTTGCAGTTTAAGAGGAATCGCTCTGTCGATTCTGCTCTTGAGTCTACCATTGCTAGCACTAAAGAAACGCTCATAAGGAAGCAACTTGAGCTTAGCGAAAGCAAGGAAGAATTAGTTTATCTGCTGGATGAGAAGTATAAGCTTGCGGTGATAAGGGAAAATGCGATCAGAGAAATAGATCAAGTTTCAAAAATTATCCACTCCCATGACCAGCTAAACTTATTTTCGTCTGATAGTTGTCCTTATTGTTTAAATAAGGTTGATCGAACTGCGGGCCATTGCGTGTGCGGTTCTGAGATCGATGAGGTTCAGTATGAGCGATTTTCGTACACATCTTTTGAATATAAGAATATTCTTAAGTCAAAGATGAAGTCGTTTGAAACCATAGGCTTGGCAATTACGGATTGCAATTCTGATATTCTAGATGTTAAACGGAAAATTTCCGAATTTGAAGCTGAATTACCTTTGTTGATCAAAAATCTACACACCCAGCTTTCGGGTATAGATGAGCCTATAGATCTTGAGACAATTAACAGCATAGACGATAAAATTCTAGATCTACGAGAAGATCTGAGTAGGCTTCATCAGCTCATAGATATTGAATCAAGGCTAAATGGATTTCAAAAAGATTTTGATGACAAAAGGGCTGCGTACCAAAAGTCGGAACTTGGGCTTAAGCGCCTTGATGCTCAAGTCAAAATAGATATTAGTGAAAAGGTTACTTGCTTTAGTGATATTTACAAGAAGCTAATGACAGAGACCTTGGCTGAATGTAGAACCGCGAGAATCAATAGTGATACTTATTTGCCTGTGCTTGATGAGGGTGAATATAAGGAACATAGCTCCGGCGTCTCAATGCGCCTTATGTATTACTTGACACTATTGCAGATGTCTCTGAATGATACTTCAATGCCTTTCCCAAGATTTTTACTCATTGATACGCCGGAAACTGCGGGGATTGAACTCGACAAGCTTAGAACCTGCCTTGGCAAAATAGAAGAAATAAAAAAAGATGCAAGCATTGATTTCCAAGTTATACTGACCACTGGTCTGCAAAAGTACCCGCCTGAGTTGGAAAAATATAGAGTTATGTATTTTCCTGATAAGTCTCAAGCATTATTGAAATTACGTTGAGGATGTAAGCGTGTTTAGCGGTCCTTAGTGGCCGCTGAAGCTCCTATTTCTATTGTTCTCAAAAGTTTTAATGAGGATGCATCTATCTATGCAACTTCTGCTAGCTTTTTTCTACAAGTTTTCTAGCGCCGCTGGAGTGTAAAAATCTTCATTAAAACTAGGATAGGCTTCTAGTTATATATTGAACGCCCAAGGCTTTCCAAGCCGCCGAGTGAGTAGCCGGACTGTGAGTAGGTAGTAATACTGAGTATTCTTAGTGAGCTGATTTGTGCGATTCTCGAGAAACCAAATCACATGCTTCCTCTGCCAGGCCCAAGGCGTCGATCTCTGCCAGCGCTCTGCAATTTCAGCTTGGATCAGCGTCGCCTGCCGCAAATGGCGTTGCCGTGTCGCATGCGACCCGGTTAGCACGCCAGCCAAGAACAACTCCATATCGAACGGCTTGCTCATGTCCGTTCTCCAATGTAGGCCGCAACCACATCGATCCGACCGTGCCCCAGTTCATAGCTGATTTGTCTCCGGGCCTCACGATCAAGGCTCCTGTCTACCAGGTAACATTGGCCGCCGTTGATAGGTGCACGGTACTTGGTGATTTGCTCGTAGCGCTGACATGCATACGCCGCTCGTAGCTCATGGAAGCCTTTAAGGTTGTGTGCATGCAGGATGTCCCGCGCAGGGCGGATGATTTCTTGTAGAAGACATAAGTAGCTTTCGTGTGGCGCAATCAGGTTGCGGCTACCAGCCGGCGACACCTGCAGCGCAAACCCAAGCGCATAACTAATCCGGTCATCCATGGTAATCCAACGTGGCGCCGAAGCGCCGGCGCGGCCACCTTGGGTGCCTTCCTGGATGTTGATCTTTCCCAGGTCGTCGGCCTCCCGGCATAGCCGTGGCAGGTCCGCAAGGATTGCCTCGCGCAATCGCATGCCGGTGGCTCGCGCCAACAGAACGATCGCGGCGGCCCGCAGTCGATGTTGGCTGCAAAGCGCATCGACGATCTGCTTAACCTGTTCGCGGTCTTGGCCCTGCGGCACTGATTGGCGAATCCCGGTGCGCTGCATACCCAACGCCTTGCTCGGGCTGGGCAATTTCACGTACTGATCACCGCGAAGCGCCGCCATAGTCCTGTTGACGCTGGACAGCAGGTTTTGGGCGGTGCTTACGGCGAGATCGCCGCGCCCAACCAAGCCACGCAGATACGTCGCATAGTCGGTCAACACCTTCCGATCAATCTGCCGCGCATCATTGAAATCGGGGCCCTGATCGGAGCGGCACCACTTCACGAATGCCTGCCACCGATCGCAGTGTGCCTTCACCGTGCCGTAGTGGCCGCCGCCGAACATGTCTTTCAACGCCTGCGGTCCTGCATAGCTCAATTGCCTGCCGTAACCGAAATTGCGGCCATCGCGTTTACCCACCAATGCCATGTCGGCCACCTCATTTTCCGATCTCCGATCCTCGCCCCACGTCATCCCGCCAAGGATGTTGAGTGTTATCAGGAATCAAGGCCCCTGCGACCTGTGGGGAATGTCCTCTACGCGGGACTGGCGGCTCCTTACGTCCGGGAGCAAGGGCGTCTCATGATCTGTCCTCCTAAACACCGTTACCGGTGGGCGGGTGGAGGCAGCACTGGCTGACGAGACCAGCGCCTGAAGATCCTGAGCCGGGTGAACGCAGCAATGCCATGACCGGGGCATGCCTGACTGTCAGTCAGGTGCAGTCCATTCCCTGGTCTGCGGTACCATCATCTGCATGGCTGTTGCTGGTGACATCGGCGATTGTCGCGCCGATTGTCATGAGGGGGACTGGCCGCAAAGCCATATACGATCGGGGCTGCAGAAGTGTGAGCGCCCGTCTCTTCCCGAAGAAAAGAGACGGGTACAAGCAAGTGGCTAAGCGGTTGGTTTGCTATCAACGCTTGCAGCCCGGTTTGGATGGGCCGCGTGAACAATCGGATCATTCAGATTGAAGGCATAGGCTTTACTAAGTTGCGCCAGCCCTAGGCGCCCAATGCAACCAGCACATCATCGACCACAGCCTTACTCATCTCTTGCAAGTAATGCGAAGCCCAGGCATGTCGGCCTGTATCGCGCTCTTGCGTGGCATCCTCGGCCAGTCGCTTGGCCAGGTGCAACAGGTCGGAAACGTGGGCCAATGCCTCGTTGATCGGTACGCCGGCATTAACCCGAAACAACGCCTGCTCGCCCTGGCCGGCAAAGGTCGTAAGGCCGGGAGTAGTGAGGGTATGAAGGTCAGGCATGGGCACCTCCGGGGAGGTGTGGGGTGCGAATCTGCATTGGCTAGCTCCTTGACTACACAAAAGAAGCGCCTGCACTGGTTGGTAGGCGCTGTCGCACCTTGACTGATTCGGGTTCCTACGCCCGGCCGATGATTTGGCAGCGGCGCTGGAAGGTTAGCCGGGAGGGTAAGTGGGGGCAACCGCTGGTGGGTTAAAGCTGTAAAGAGATGTGATTGGAGAGGGCAAGCGGGGCGGGAGATAGGCGCTGGTCCCTTGCGTTGATAGCAGCAGAAAGTAATCACCCAAAAACAACAAAGCCCTCGCATTTCTGCGAGGGCTTCGTCTTATATGGTGCCGGCACCAGGAGTCGAACCCGGGACCTACTGATTACAAGTCAGTTGCTCTACCAACTGAGCTATACCGGCATAGGGGCGCTATTATAGCGATCGGTTTGGTTCTGTAAACCACTTCCGCTCAATCTTGCGCAAGGCCACGGTTCACGTGGCCTGCAGCCCTTCTACTACCACCCGCGATGCAGGCTTTCGGCCGTCGGTTCGGCCTTGGCCGGGTCGAACAGCATCGGCTTCTGTTCATGGCAGCCACGCTTGCCGCATTTCACGTAGCGATGCGGCTGGGCCGGCAGGCCGTTGTCGCCCAGCACCTGCATCTGCGGCATGTCCCAGCCCGCAAGGCTGTCGCCGCGGCTGGCGTGCCCACCGGCACAGCCACCCAGCAGCAGGGCAAAGGCCACCAGGGCGATGGTGTTGAAGGTGTTCATGGTCATGTGTGTTTTCCCGATTGCATCATGCGGCCCGCAAGCCGTCAGTCCTTGTTCAATATCCGGTGAATCGTGCCGCCACAACCCTGGTAGCACTGGTCGTACTCGCGCCCGCAATCACTCGACAGCCCCGCGCTGTAGGGGTAGCTCGGGTAGTAGCAACTGCGCCTCGCATCCTTCTTGCTCTTGCCCTGCTGGCAGTACTGGTAACTGCGCATCTCGGACTGGTACAGGGCCTGGTTGGCGTTGTCCTGCATGCGTGCCAGTTGCCCGCAGTAGTTGCGCTGCTGCGAGCACGCGCTGATGCACTGCATGCCGTGCTGGCTCGGCGGTGGCGAATAGCGATAGGTGTAGCTCGGCCCACAGCCGCCCAGCAGGCCGGCGGCCAGCAGCAGCGCTGCGCGCCAGTGAAAGGTGATGCTCACGAGAGGGTGTTCCTTGTTCAGTCCTCGCTGAATTCCAGCAGGTCTCCCGGCTGGCACTTCAGCGCGCGACACAGCTTCTCCAGGGTCTCGATCTTGAAACCCTTGATCTTGCCGTTCTTCAGCAACGATAAGTTAGCTTCGGTAATGCCAATAATCTCGGCCAGGTCCTTGGAACGGATCTTGTTCCGGGCCATCACGACGTCGAGCCTGATGATTATCGGCATGGGGCTAGGCTAGACATAACAGTTGTGTTCATCGCTGATGGTCTTGGCGTCACGCATGAGGAGGGAGAAGGCACACAGCAATATGCCCTTCATGATCTCGTAAACCGCCGCGGATGATACACCGATCCCCACGCTGAAGCTCCTTTCGCCTGGCGGCAGGTCGATGCAGAAGGCCAGGCCCTGCAAGGTGGCGATCACCGGCCACAGCAACGGCAGGCCGATGCACAGCAGGCCCACCCACCACAGCAGCTTGATGTTGGAGGCCGTCCACGTCTGCCCGCGTGACAGGCGGATGAAGAACAGGCCGGTGAGGTACAGGGCCAGTACCGACAGGCTGGCCGGGATCATGTCCAGGGTGATGACCAGTGCCTGGGCCAGGACGCTGGGCTGGAAGCCCGGCGCCACCAGCAGGGGCATCTGGTCGGCGAAGCTTTGCAGGTAGGCGGCCAGCACGTCGTGCCGGTCGAAAAGCCAGAACCAGGCATTGCAGCCAAATTCGGCTAGCGCCGTACCCCACGCCAGCAACGCCGCAAAGGCACCGATTGCACGCAGACGCGAGCGTGCGTAGGCCACTGTTTTGCTGTTCATGGTTTTTCCTTGGTCTGGTTTGAACGGGGCGGATTATTGAGCAAAAATTATCGCAGTACAATAATTAATTGATGTGAGATGAGGTGGTGTGGCGATTTGACTCGCAGGGGGGGCGGGGTCAGCGTTGCGGCCTTCGCGGGTCAAGCCCGCTCCCACAGGGATCGCCGCCAACCTTGTGGGAGCGGGCTTGACCCGCGATTGGGCCTTACAGGCTACGCCAGATTTGGGAATTATAATTTACGGGCCTTGCAGCCAGCTTTCAGGGGCTTTCACCAAATAACGAATAATCCGCAGCAAAATTCATTAGTCATTCTCTATCGATTTGACTTCCACAATGCCCTCAGCTAATTTGTTGTGCATTATGTTGAACACTAAAGCGTTGCCGCTCCTCACCTCCCGCCTGGTTTCCCGTGAACGTCACTGGACCGGCGACCTCTAGCGCCACCCTCCCAAACCCCGGCTTTTTTGCTGACGCCGCCGTCAGCCCCTCGCGTTTTTCGTAATGCCCATGGGAGGGCACCATGCGTTCCTGGATCTATCTGTTCATCGCCATCGTGGCCGAAGTGATCGGTACCACGTCGATGAAATTCGCCGCCGATCATTCGCCGATTCTCGGTCACGCCCTCATGTACGCCATGATCGGCCTGTCCTACGGCTTTCTCGCGCTCGCCGTGAAGCGCGTGCCGCTGGGTGTGGCCTACGCCCTGTGGGAAGGCATCGGCATCGTGCTGATCACCGTGGTCAGCGTCACCTGGCTAGGTGAAAGCATCGGCCTGCTCAAGGCCCTGGGCCTGGGCGTGATGATCGCGGGTATCCTGCTGATCAAGTCCGGTACCCGCAGCGCCCGCCGTGAAACCACCGGGGAGGCCCTGCCATGCTGAGCCTGCAAGTGATCCCCTTTGCCTGGCTGGCACTGGCCATCGTGCTCGAAGTGCTCGCCAACCTGCTGCTCAAGTACTCCGACGGCCTGCGCAAGCGCTGGGTCGCGGCGGCGTCGATCGTCTGCGTGCTGGCTGCCTTCACGGCGCTGGCCCAGGCGGTCAAGGACATCCCCCTGTCGATGGCCTACGCCATCTGGGGCGGCTTCGGCATTCTTGCCACCGTGGCCATGGGCTGGGCCCTGTTCGGTCAGCGCCTGGCCGGCCGCGGCTGGCTTGGCCTGCTGCTTCTGCTGGGCGGCATGGGCCTGCTGAAACTGGCCTGATCGCAGCCCTTAGAGCCATTCGCGAAAATGCTTATGCACAAGCTGCATGCCAACTCGGCGCGTAGTGCATCGCCAGTGGCCAGCCCGTTCGTCTTTGCGCAAATGGCTGTTTTTGCTCAGGTTTAGAAGGTGAACAAAAAATGACCAGCTGTCGCCAGCCCTTGTCGGGCGGCTTTTTCAGCGATTCATCAAAATGTTGCGCACAGACTTATCCACAGGTTTGCACGTCAACCGCGCTCTGCCAAAAGCATCAGATTCCGAGGCGTGAGAGGGTAGGGGCAGAAGCTGCCAAGGCGCACCTTGAAGCCCTGTTCGCCCAGGTACAGTGCGCGATCCAACACCAGCCATAGCTCCAGCGGGCGGCGGAACAGGTTGCGCACCTGTTCAAGGTTGCGCACCCGGGCCAGTCGCGCCCAGCCAGCCTGTTCCAGTGCCGCCCAGTCGGGCGCACCCGTTACCTGCAGCCCCTTGAGTTCGGCCAGGTCCTGGCAGTACTGGGCGAAGGGCTTGTGCAGCCAGTGGCTGGGCAGCGAAGGGGTGGGCAGGTAGCTGTCGCAGCCGCGTACCTCGCGCTGCAGCAGGTCGAAGCCCAGGCGCCGCGCCATCGACGCGTCACGCTGGCGGCGCACGCGGTTGCCGGCGGTGACGGTTTCGCTCAGCGGCAGGCCCAGGTCGTCGACCGACAGGCTCAACGTCGAAGCTTGAGCGGCTGTGGATAACGGTTGGTAGTGCGCTGCGCTGATACGGTTGTAGCAGCACGGCGCAATCGCCAGCTGACGGCAGCCGCCAGCGCTGGCCAGTTGCATCAGGCGCACGTGCAGGTCGCCGCAGGCATGCAGCGCAACGGCGGTGTGCTGGCTGCCCAGCTGGGTGGCGGCATCGGCGGCCATCACGTCCTGCAGGCGATGCTCCGCAGGCAAGCGGTGGTGCTGGCTGAGCTGTTCGCCGGCCAACACCAGCGCGGGGTCGTATTCCAGGCAGGTCAGTTGCTGCGCCGGGCCCAGCAGGCGCCGGCCCAGGTGCCCCTTGCCCGCACACCAGTCCAGCCAGTGCGTGGGCTGGCGGGCAAAATCAAGGCGCCCGGCAAAGGCCTCGATCTGCTGCCATTTGCGCCCTGGCACGTCCACGTTCAGGCGCGGGTTGGCAGGGGCCAGCTCGATTGTGGATAACTCGCCCACCGCCGACAGCGCCTGGCACTGTGCGGCCAGCTGTGGATAAGGCGCGGGGGCATGTTCAGGCGGGGTATCGGCCTCGCTCAGCGGCCGCTGGCGCAGCCAGTGGCTCAGGGCGGGGTGCTCGCGCTCCCACGGCAGGTGCAGCTGGGTAAACGGCCGCGGCCGCCACAGGCCCTGGTGCTCCAGCAAAAAGCTGTTAAGGGCCTGGAAGCGGCTATGCAGTGGCTCGCCCTGCAGTACCTCAGCGGCCCTGGCAGGCATCGACCCGCAACCAGCGCTCGAGCACCTTGAAGCCCTGCACCAACAGGAACGAGATCAGCAGGTAGAACAGGCCGGCGGCAAAGAAGATCTCCACCGGCAGGTAGGTGCGCGCGATGATCGTGCGTGCCATGCCGGTCAGTTCCAGCAGGGTCACGGTGCTGGCCAGGGCGCTGGCCTTGAGCATCAGGATCACTTCGTTGCTGTAGGCCGGCAGGCCGATGCGCGCCGCGCGCGGCAGCATGATGTAGAACAGCGCCTTGGCCCGGGACATGCCCAGCGCCCGCGCCGCCTCGATCTCCCCGCGCGGGATGGCCTGCAGCGCGCCTCGCAGGATCTCGGCGATGTAGGCGGCGGTGTGCAGGGTCATGGTCAGCACGGTGCACCAGAACGGATCGCGCAGGTACGGCCACAGGGCGCTGTTGCGCACGATCTCGAACTGCGCCATGCCGTAGTACACCAGAAACAGCTGCACCAGCAGCGGCGTGCCGCGGAAGAAGAAGATGTAGCCATACGGCAGCGCGCGCACATACCAGTGGCGCGAGGAGCGGGCGATACCCAGCGGGATGGCCAGGATCAGCCCGGCGATGACCGCGATGGCCACCAGCTCCAGGGTCAGGGTCGCGCCCTGGGCCAGGCGTGGCAGCCACTTGATGATCACTTCCCAGTTCATTGGTTGGCCCTCGCGAAGCCGCGTGCGGCGCGTTTTTCCAGGAAGTGCATGCCGATCATCGCAAGGATGGTCAGGCCCAGGTAGATGATTGCCGCCACCATGTAGAAGGTGAACGGCTGCTTGGTGACGGTCACGGCCACCTGCGAGTGGCGCATGATCTCTTCAAGGCCGATCACCGACACCAGCGCGGTGTCCTTCATCAGGATCATGAACAGGTTGCCCAGGCCGGGCAGGGCGATGCGCCACATCTGCGGCAGGATCAGCCGCGAGAAGATCCGCGCCTTGGACAGGCCCAGGGCCAGGCCCGCTTCGCGGTGGCCTTTGGGGATGGCCAGGATCGCGCCACGGAACACTTCGGTGGCATAGGCACCGAAGCACAGGCCCAGAGCGATCACGCCGGCAGCAAAGGCGCTCAGCTCAAGGCCGGGAATATTCAGGAGGTCGCCCAGCTTGCTCATCAGGCTGACGGTGCCGAAGTAGATCAGCAACACCCACAGCAGCTCGGGCACGCCGCGCACCAGGGTCGAGTAGAAACCGCCAAGCCACTGCAGCGGCTTGTACGGCGAGGTCTTGGCCAGGGCGCCGAGCAACCCCAGCACCAGCCCCAGGCACAGGGCCGACAGCGCCAGTTGCACGGTCATCAGGGTGCCAGCCGCCAGGGCCGGACCGAATCCGTAGAGATCAATATTCATGGGCAGGCTTGTTCAGGGACGGGCACCGCCGCAGGGGCGGTGCCGGTCGGGCGAATCAATAGATGCTGAAAGGGAAGTACTTGTCGTTGATCTTCTTGTAGGTGCCGTCGGCAACGATTTCCTTGAGGGCGGCGTTCAGCCTGTCGCGCAGCTGGGTGTCACCCTTGCGCACGGCAATGCCGACCTTGTCGCTCTCGTTGACCGGGTCGCCCTTGAACTCGTAGTTCTTGCCGGCATCGGACTTGAGCCAGTCGTAGTTGGCGTACTTGTCGGCCAGGATGGCGTCCAGGCGGCCGGAGGTCAGGTCCAGGTAGGCGTGTTCCTGGCCGTCGTACAGGTTGACCTTGAAGTCGCCGTCCATGCCGCCGTTGTCGTCCAGCCAGGTTGCGGCCTGGGTGGCGCGCTGGGTGCCGATGGTCTTGCCCTTGAGCGAGGCGCGGTCGGTCTTGAAGTCGACGTTTTTCGGGGCGATGAACTGCTGCTTGTTGGAGTAGTACGGGTCGGTGAAGTCAACGGCCTGCTTGCGCTCGTCGGTGATCGACAGCGACGAGATCAGGAAGTCGAATTTCTTGGCGTTCAGGGCCGGGATGATGCCGTCCCAGTCGGAGGTGACCACTTCGCATTCGACCTTCATCTTGGCGCACAGGGCGTCGCCGATGTCCTTGTCGAAGCCTACGACCTGGCCGCTGGCATCCTTGTTGTTGAAGGGCGGGTAGGCCGCTTCGATGCCCATTTTCAGCTTTTCGGCGGCCATGGCGTTGGCCGAGAACACCAGGGTGGCGGCAGCGGCCAGGAGGAATTTCTTGTAGTTCTGCATGCGTGTTGCTCCGTTAGCGGTTGCTGGACATGAATTGTTTACAACGCGCCGAGTTCGGGTTTTCGAAAACCTGCTGCGGCGATCCTTGCTCTTCCACCAGGCCCTGGTGCAGGAAGATGACTTCACTGGACACCTGCCGGGCGAAGCTCATTTCATGGGTAACCAGTAGCATGGTACGGCCTTCTTCGGCCAGCGCGCGGATCACGTTGAGCACTTCCTGGACCATTTCCGGGTCCAGCGCCGAGGTGGGCTCGTCGAACAGAATGACCTTGGGCTTCATCGCCAGGGTGCGCGCAATGGCGGCACGCTGCTGCTGGCCGCCGGAGAGTTCGGCCGGGTAGCTGTGGCGCTTGTTGTGGATGCCGACCTTGTCCAGCAGCGCCTCGGCGTGCTCGATGGCCTCGGCCTTGCTCTGGCCGAGCACCCGGCGCGGCGCCTCGATGATGTTGTCGAGCACGCTCATGTGCGGCCACAGGTTGAAGTTCTGGAACACGAAGCCGATCTCGCTGCGCAGGCGGTTGATCTGCCTGTTGTCGGCGGCGACCAGTTCGCCGTTCTTGCCGGCCTTGAGCCTGAGCTCTTCACCGGCGACCAGGATCTGGCCTTCGTGGGGGTTTTCCAGCAGGTTGATGCAGCGCAGCAAGGTGGACTTGCCGGAACCGGACGACCCCAGGATCGAAATCACGTCGCCGTCGCGGGCGGTCAGCGAAATGCCCTTGAGAATCTCCTGCGCGCCGTAGCGCTTGTGCAGGTTGCGGATTTCCAGCGCGGGCGTGGCCTGGGCCATGTGCGGTCCTCTTGAGTTCTGGTGCGTGCCTGCTGTTGTCGGCCTTCCTGGCGAGGCGCAACGCTAGCATAGCGCTCGAACGACAGCCAACAACGGCGGGCGGGGCGAAGGGCCTGTGGGCAGGTGGGTGTCGCATCGATGCAGCGGACTGTCGCGCGGATGACCGCGCGCCCCATTTCCACGGGCCGTAGCCGTGATGAAAAAAGGCGCGATGGTGCCAGTTTTGGCCGATGCTGGAAAGCCGTTTTTGACCGGTTGCACAGCATCCGGGGGTTTTGCCGGCCCTGGGCTGCGGCGCAGCCCGGGTCGTTGCTCAACCGAATTTCTTCTGCTTGGAGACGATCTCCGACGCCTGCACATAGGCGTCCTGGAACTCGTCGCTCTCCAGCCACTGCATCGCTTGGGCCTCTTCGGTGCCGTCCAGCCAGTGGCGGTAGGCGCAGAACACCTTGCAGATGTAGTCGGTGGAGTGTTCTTCCTTGTGCCCCTTGAGCACCAGGGCCAGCAGCGGGTCGACCAGGAACACGGCAATCATCGAGGCCAGGCCGGTGTCCTGGGCCTGTTTCATCTTTTCGAACAGCGCGGTGTAGCTGCCCGATTCCATGGCCTTGGTGAACACCTGCTCGACGCTGGCGCTGGCGCTCTCGCCGCTGCTCTTGACCGCCTGGCCGCTGCGTACCATGCGGTTCTCGCGGGCCTTGCTGGCGGCGCGCTTGGCGCGTTTTTGCTGTTTGCTGCTGGAAGCCATTGCGGGTAATCCTTGAAAGAAGGTGATGCGTGGCGCTATTGAACCTCACTCCCTCGGCAAACCCAAGCCTGTGTCGCCGCGTGCAGCAGGGGCGTGCCGCTAGGGCAGCCGCCCGCACAGCGCATTGCCTTCATAGCCGTGCATGATCGGCGCCAGGAACATGAACGGGCCGCAGGCATTGAGGTAGGGGTTCTTGTCGACGCTGTGGGTGGTGTACATCAGCACGCGCTCGTCGCCGAACCTGTCGTGGCCGAACGCGGCTTCGGTGTAGGTCGAGCACACCGGCAGCTTCAGCGGCACGGGCAGCACCACCAGCCACAGGCTGATGCCGCACCATTCCCGGGTGGCTTCGGAACGTTCGGTGCGGGTGATGTGCGGGGTGATATCACGGCCGAGCAGCTGGCGGTAGGTGTCGGTCTTTTCGACGCGGGTCTGGGGCGAGGCGGACTTGAAGCCGACGCAACCGTTCAGGCACACCAGCGCAAGCGCCGTCATCACAAGCCTTTTCATCCATGAACCCTGGTAGGCGCCGGCCTGGCCGGCGAAGGTGACGACCTGGCGAGCACCAAATCGCAGGCAATAAAAAACCCCAAGGAATCACTTCGCTTGGGGCTTTTCGGTATTAGTGGTGCCCAGAGACGGAATCGAACCGCCGACACGGGGATTTTCAATCCCCTGCTCTACCGACTGAGCTATCTGGGCAACGGGGCGCATTAAAAGCGTTTTTCGGATTTGCGTCAACGACTTTTTGAAAATTTATTAAATTAATTCCGTCGCTTACGAATTTCCGGGGTTATTCGGCAGGCGGCACGTAGCCTTCGGCCTTCTCGTATTCTTCGCCGGAGAAGAACTTGTCCATCTCGCCCTGGAGGTACTTGCGGTCCTCGGCGTTCATCATGTTCAGGCGCTTCTCGTTGATCAGCATGGTCTGTTCCTTCTGCCAGTCGGCCCAGGCCTTCTGCGAGATATGCTCGAAAATGTCCTGGCCCTTGGCGCCGGGATACGGCGGGCGCTCCAGGCCAGGCAGCTCTTCTTTGTACTTGCGGCACATTACGGTGCGGGTCATGACGACTCTCCTGCATTCAATACGTGGGCCGCGCGTTTGAGCAGTTTCTTGACCGGGGCAGCAAGGCCCAGGCGCGGCGGGGTGGCGAGGTTATACCAGAGCCAGTCGGCCTCGGCCACGTGGTCACCCTGGGGGGCCACCGGCACCAGCCAGGGTTGGATCGCCAGCTGGAAGTGGCTGAAGGTGTGGGTCAGGCTGTCCAGCGCCACGGGCTCGCCCAGGTTCACCCCGTGCTGCTCGGCCAGGTGTTGCAGGTCGTCGAGGCTGTCCAGCTCCGGCAGGCTCCACAAACCGCCCCACAGGCCGCTGGATGGGCGCCGGTACAGCAGGATGGCGCCCTCGTTGTTGGCCAGCAGCGGCATCAGTGTGCTGCGCTGGGGCAGGGTCTTGCGCGGCTTGGGGATCGGGTAGCGGATCTCCTGGCCGAGCATGTGCGCCTCGCAGCCGCGCTCCAGCGGGCACAGCAGGCAACTGGGCTTGCTGCGCGTGCACAGGGTGGCGCCCAGGTCCATCATCGCCTGGGTGTAATGGTTGACTCGGCTGTGGGGGGTAAAGCGCTCGGCGTTGGCCCACAGCGCCTTGGCCACCTTGGGCTCGCCCGGGTAGCCTTCCTGCGCGGTGTAGCGGGCCAGCACGCGCTTGACGTTGCCGTCCAGGATCGGCGCACGCAGGCCCATGCTGATGCTGGCAATTGCCCCGGCAGTGGACAGGCCGATGCCGGGCAGCTCGGTGAGCTTCTCGACATCGCGCGGGAATTGGCCGGCGTACTGCTCCACCACGATCTTCGCGGTCTTCTGCAGGTTGCGCGCGCGGGTGTAGTAGCCCAGCCCGGTCCACAGGTGCAGCACCTCGTCCTCCGGCGCCGCAGCCAGGGCCTCGACGCTGGGCAGGGCTTGCATGAAGCGCCCGAAGTAGTTGAGCACGGTGCTCACCTGGGTCTGTTGCAGCATGATCTCCGACACCCACACCCGGTACGGGGTGATGCCCTGTTGCCAGGGCAGGTCGTGGCGGCCGTTACGGTCGTACCATTCCAGCACGGCGCTGGAAAACTGCTCGGGATTCATCGTTTGAACAGGCCCTTGAGTGCGTCTTTGAGTTCGGGACTGACCTTGTCACCCAGCTTTTCGTTGAGCTTTTCCTGCAGCTTGTTGCCCAGCGCCTTGCCGGCCAGCTTGCCCAGGCCGTCCTTGTCCACGCGGCAGGCCTTGGCACCCAGCTCCAGCGGGCCACGGCAGCGCAGCGGGAATTCCAGCCCCACGTAGCGCTCGTTGACCTGGCAGGCCGGGTCGGGCATGTCGCGCTTGTCGCCCTCGACGATCACGCCCACGCGGTAGTCCATGCCCAGCACACGCAGGTCGAGGTCGCCGTGGCCGTTGACGGTCAGGCCCGGGATGCGCACCTTCAGGTCCGGGTTGCTGGCCACGCCGTTGCGCAGCACCAGGCTGCCCTTGAGTTCCTGGAACGGGGTGTCCTTGCCGCGCGGTTCGCCGCTCAGGGCCTTGCGGTTGAGGGTGGCGATGCCCTGGCACAGCTGCTGCTCGAGGTTGGCATTGACCAGCACACCGTTGTTGATGACGAAGCTGGCGTTGCCATTGAGGGTGTCGATCAGCGCCTTCTGGCTGTTGCCGCTGCCGGTCAGGTTGCTGCTCAGGGTCAGCAGGCCCTTGACCGGCGGGGTGTCGGTCTGGCTCTTGATGAAGTGCTCCACCGGTACGCGGTTGACCTGGGTACTCAGGCCGATCTGCGGTACCGCAGGGCGCACGTCGAGGGTGCCCTTGGTAGCGAAGTCGCCGTTGTAGAGGCCGCCCTGCAGGGTGTCCAGGGTGATCAGGCCACCCTGGCCACGGGCCTTGAGCACGGCGTTCTGGATAGGCAGCTGTTCAAGGGTGAGCACGCCGAAGCTCAGGTCTGCCTGCAGGTCGAGTACGCGCAGGCGGTCCACCGGCAGCAGCTTGTCGGTGCTCCAGGCGGTCTTGGTGGGTGCGTCCGGCAGCGGTGTGGTGCCGGCTCCGGCCAGCGCACCGGCTTCATTCTGCTGCACCTCGGCCTGGCGCGCGGCCTTGGCGCCGGTGGCGGCCTCGCTCTTGGCCGGCAGGTAGCGGTCGGCATTGAACGTGTCGGCTTTTAGCTGCACGCGCAGGGCCTGCTTGGCGAAGTCATCCACCGCCAGGCGGCCGGTGAAGGTGCTGTCGTCGAGCTTCACTGCCAGGTCTTCCAGGGCCAGGCGGGTGGGGCTGCCTTCCAGGCGGCTGACCAGCTCGAACTTGCCCAGGGTGGCGGCATCGGCCATCGGTGGCACTGCCACGCCGACGCTGTCGAGGAACGTGCGCAGGTCGAGCTGGGCGATGGACAGGCCGCCGGTGAGCTTGGGCGTGCTGTTCAGGTCACGCACGTTCAGCTCGCCCAGGGCGCGCAGCTGGTTGGCCGACAGCTTCAGGCCGTTCCATTCGGCGACGTTCGCGGCCATGTCCACCAGCAACTGGCCCTGGGCGGCGAAGGTCATGGTCTTGCCCTGCAGCGGCTCGCCGGAGGCTTCGCCGCTGAGCTTCATGTCTTCGAACTGGTAGCGCTTGAGCGCACGGTCGAAGCGCAGTTCGCCCTTGAGCTCGGTGCGGGCGCGCAGGGCCGGCTGGCCAGCGCTGAAGAAGGCGGTCATGGTCAGCGGAATGTTGACCCCTTCGTGAACCGCGCCGGTGCTCAGCTGGATGCTCTCGGCGCTGAAACTCTGGCCGCTTTGCGCATCGCTGTACTGCACCTTGGCGTTGTTCACGGTGAGGCTATCGATGTCCAGCTTGACCGGGCGCTCGGCGGCGGACGGCTTGGCCGGGGCCTCGCTTGGGGCCGGTGCGCCGGCGCTGCCTTCGGCCGGTGCAGCCGGGGTGGCGGCCGGCAGCGGCTTGCCGATGTCTTCCCAGTTGCCGTGGCCGTGTTCGTCGCGGGCCAGGGTCAGGTTAAGGCCCTCGACGCGCACGTCGCTCATCTGCACTTCACGGCGCAGCAGCGGCAGTACGCGCACCGACAGGCCGAGCATCTGCAAGTCGGCGAATGGCACCTTGGGATTGTTGAGCGTGGCGATGCTCGCCTCGTGCAGTTCCAGCCCCAGCCACGGGAACAGGCTCCAGCCGATGTCGCCGTTGAGCGTCAGCTCGACGTGGGCCTTGTCGCGTGCCAGCTGGCGGATCTCGTCTTTGTAGTCGTTGGGATCGAAGAGGTGGGTCAGGGCAAAGCCCAGCGCCACAATGATCAGCAACAACCCGAGTATCACCAGCCCCAGGATTTTGCCGAACGCTTTCATGGGCGAGTCCTTGTAGTCCGATTGTAAAATTCAGCCGCAGAGTATAGCCCCGTGCAGGGCGCGCGGGCGCGGCGCGACCCGGGTTTGGACAGCAACCGGCGGGGCAGTTCCTGACACGGGGGTATCAGTTTTCGCAAAAACCACAGTATCAGCCTAATTTCAGCGAGTGCGGCGAATGGTACTCTCTCGCGCCTCCACGGTCCCGTTGCGGCCGATTGTCGCGTCAAAGGGCCGGTTGCCAGATAAACGACGTGCTGCCCCTGGCAGCCAAAGTCGCAGGCAGCAGGCCTGGTCGGTGGAGCATCCATATCACGAGGGGAACAACAATGAGCAGCACTACGGTGGGCGGCATCGCCAGTACGCCCGGCTTCCTGTCCAAGGAACGCATTGTCGCCAGGGCCGGTTTCAACCGCTGGCTGGTGCCACCGGCGGCCCTGGCCATTCACCTGTGCATCGGCATGGCCTATGGCTTTTCGGTGTTCTGGCTGCCGCTGTCGCAGGCCATCGGTGTCAGTGCGCCGGTGGCGTGTGCGCCGGAAATGAGCTTCGTGGCGCGCCTGTTCACCGCCGAGTGCGACTGGCCGATCTCGATGCTGAGCTGGATCTACACGCTGTTCTTCGTGTTCCTCGGTTGTTCGGCGGCCATCTGGGGCGGCTGGCTGGAGCATGCCGGGCCGCGCAAGGCCGGGGTGGTCTCGACCCTGTGCTGGTGCGGTGGCCTGCTGATGTCGGCGCTGGGGGTGTACACCCACCAGCTGTGGCTGATGTGGCTGGGCAGTGGCGTGATCGGCGGTATCGGCCTGGGGCTGGGCTACATTTCGCCGGTATCGACGCTGATCAAGTGGTTCCCGGACAAGCGCGGCATGGCCACCGGCATGGCGATCATGGGCTTTGGCGGCGGCGCCATGGTCGGCGCGCCACTGGCGGCGGCGCTGATGAGCCACTTCGCCGGCCCTGACGGGGTGGGCGTGTGGCAGAGCTTCGTGGTGATGGCGCTGATCTACTGCGTGTTCATGCTCGGCGGCGCCCTGGCCTACCGCGTGCCGCCCACCGGCTGGAAGCCCGAAGGCTGGAGCGCGCCGCAGAAAAAGGCCGGCAACGCGATGATCACCCACCGCCACGTGCACGTCAGCGTGGCGTGGAAGACGCCGCAGTTCGCGCTGATCTGGCTGGTGCTGTGCCTTAACGTGTCGGCCGGCATCGGCATTCTGGGCATGGCCTCGCCGCTGCTGCAGGAAGTGTTCGCCGGCAAGCTACTGGGCAACGACCTGAGCTTCAGCCAGCTGGATGCCACGCAACTGGCGCAGATTGCCGCCATTGCCGCCGGCTTCACCGGGTTGCTGAGCCTGTTCAACATCGGCGGGCGTTTCTTCTGGGCCTCGTTCTCCGACTACATCGGGCGCAAGAACACCTATTTTGCCTTCTTCGCCCTGGGCGTGGCGCTGTATGCGCTGATCCCGAACATGGGCCACCTGGGCAACATCGCGCTGTTCGTGGCGGCGTTCTGCATCATCCTGTCGATGTACGGTGGCGGCTTCGCCACGGTGCCGGCGTACCTGGCCGACCTGTTCGGCACGCAGATGGTGGGCGCCATTCACGGTCGCCTGCTGACCGCCTGGGCGGCAGCCGGGGTGCTGGGCCCGGTGCTGATCACCTACCTGCGCGAATATCAGCTGGAGATGGGCGTGGAGCGGGCGGCGGCGTATGACATGACCCTGTACATCCTGGCCGGGCTGCTGGCGCTGGGCTTTTTGTGCAACGCGCTGGTGCGGCCGGTGGCCGACAAGTACTTCATGACCGATGCGCAACTGGCGGCCGAACAGGCGCTGGGGCACGACAAGGGCGCCAATGGCAGCACCGTGCTGGAGTGGAAGGCCGCGCCGGGCAGCCGGCCGCTGGTGATTGCCGCGTGGCTGGTGGTGGGCGTTCCGCTGGCGTGGGGGGTGTGGGTGACCCTGCAGAAGACTGCGGTGCTGTTCCATTAAAGGCATCGCGGGTCAAGCCCGCTCCTACAAGGATCTCTGCTGACCGTGTGGGAGCGGGCTTGACCCGCGATGAGGCCGGTACTGCTGACGCAAATTCCCCGCCAACTGTCTTCTTCGTTCCAAGCCACGCGTATCTAGGCCTATAATGGACACCTTTTTCGCCCAATGATTTTGCGGAGCTGGTGATGGTCGAACGTACGGCTAGCGTCGAGCGCAATACTCTGGAAACCCAGATCAAGGCCTCGATTAACCTGGATGGCAGCGGCAAGGCCCGATTCGATATCGGTGTGCCTTTCCTCGAACACATGCTCGACCAGATCGCCCGACATGGGCTGATCGATCTGGACATCGAGTGCAAGGGCGACCTGCACATCGACGATCACCATACCGTCGAAGACGTCGGTATCACCCTGGGCCAGGCATTCAACCAGGCCATCGGCGACAAGAAGGGCATCCGCCGCTACGGCCATGCCTACGTGCCGCTGGACGAGGCGCTGTCGCGCGTGGTCATCGACTTCTCCGGCCGCCCGGGCCTGGAGATGCACGTGCCCTTCACCCGCGCCACCGTGGGCGGTTTCGACGTCGACCTGTTCCAGGAATTCTTCCAGGGCTTCGTCAACCACGCCAACGTCTCGCTGCACATCGACAACCTGCGCGGGCACAACACCCACCACCAGATCGAGACCGTGTTCAAGGCCTTCGGCCGCGCACTGCGCATGGCCATCGAGCTGGACGAGCGCATGGCCGGCCAGATGCCGTCGACCAAGGGCTGCCTGTAATGCAGACGGTAGCCGTTATCGACTACGGCATGGGCAACCTGCACTCGGTGGCCAAGGCCCTGGAGCACGTGGGCGCTGGCAAGGTGCTGATCACCAGCGATGCTGCGGTGATCCGCGAGGCCGACCGCGTGGTGTTCCCGGGTGTGGGCGCGATCCGCGACTGCATGGCCGAGATTCGCCGCCTGGGCTTCGACAGCCTGGTGCGTGAAGTCAGCCAGGACCGCCCCTTCCTCGGCATCTGCGTGGGCATGCAGGCCCTGCTCGACCACAGCGAAGAGAACGACGGCGTCGATTGCATCGGCCTGTTCCCGGGCAATGTGCGCTTTTTCGGCAAGGGCCTGCACGAGGACGGCGAGCACCTTAAGGTGCCGCACATGGGCTGGAACGAAGTATCCCAGGCCATCGACCACCCGCTGTGGCACGACATCCCCGACCGTGCGCGCTTCTACTTCGTGCACAGCTACTACATCACCGCCGCCAACGCGGCGCAGGTGGCGGGCAGTGGTCACTATGGCGTCGACTTTGCCGCCGCGCTGGCCGACGGCTCGCGCTTTGCCGTGCAGTTCCACCCGGAGAAGAGCCATACCCATGGCCTGCAGCTGCTGCAGAACTTCGCCGGCTGGGATGGTCGCCGGTAATGGGCAAGTCCCGCGCCAAGCGGCCGATCCTCACCCTCGCGCCTGAAGAAGAGCGCGAGGCGCTGGCCAAGCTCAAGCGTTTTCTCGAAGACCGCTTCGAGCTTGAGCTGGGTTCGTTCGAGGTGGCTGAAGTGCTGGAGCTGTTCAGCCAGGAGATTGCACCGCATTACTACAACAGGGCGATTTTCGATGTGCAGGCGCACCTCAAAGAGAGGTTCGAAAGCATTGAAAGCGACTTGTGGTCGCTCGAGAAGAACTGACTTCCCGAGCTCACTGTTTACCGAATAGACAGGTTCCCCAGATGCTGATTATTCCCGCTATCGATCTCAAGGACGGTGCTTGCGTACGTTTGCGCCAAGGCCGCATGGAAGATTCCACGGTATTTTCCGATGACCCGGTGAGCATGGCCGCCAAATGGGTCGACGGTGGCTGCCGCCGCCTGCACCTGGTCGACCTGAACGGTGCCTTCGAAGGCCAGCCGGTCAACGGCGAGGTGGTGACTGCCATTGCCAAGCGCTACCCGAACCTGCCGATCCAGATCGGCGGCGGCATCCGCTCGCTGGAAACCATCGAGCACTACGTCAAGGCCGGCGTCAGCTACGTGATCATCGGCACCAAGGCGGTCAAGCAACCCGAGTTCGTGGCCGAAGCCTGCCGTGCGTTCCCCGGCAAGGTGATCGTGGGCCTGGACGCCAAGGACGGCTTCGTGGCCACCGACGGCTGGGCCGAGGTCAGCTCGGTGCAGGTCATCGACCTGGCCAAGCGTTTCGAGGCCGATGGCGTCTCGGCGATCGTCTACACCGACATCGCCAAGGACGGCATGATGCAAGGCTGCAACGTGCCGTTCACCGCCGCCCTGGCTGCCGCCACCAAGATCCCGGTGATCGCCTCCGGTGGCATCCACAACCTGGGTGACATCAAGGCCCTGCTCGACGCCAGGGCACCGGGGATCATCGGCGCCATCACCGGCCGTGCGATCTACGAAGGCACGCTGGATGTGGCCGAGGCGCAAGCCTTCTGCGACAGCTACAAAGGCTGAGGAGAACGGCATGGCGCTGGCCAAACGCATCATCCCTTGCCTGGACGTCGACAACGGTCGAGTGGTCAAGGGCGTCAAGTTCGAGAACATCCGTGATGCCGGCGACCCGGTGGAAATCGCCCGTCGCTACGATGAGCAGGGTGCCGACGAGATCACCTTCCTCGACATCACTGCCAGCGTCGATGGCCGCGACACCACGTTGCATACCGTCGAGCGCATGGCCAGCCAGGTGTTCATTCCGCTGACCGTGGGCGGCGGCGTGCGCACTGTGCAGGATATCCGCAACCTGCTCAACGCCGGTGCCGACAAGGTCTCGATCAACACCGCAGCGGTGTTCAACCCCGAGTTCGTGGGCGAGGCCGCGCAGCATTTCGGCTCGCAGTGCATCGTGGTTGCCATCGATGCCAAGAAGGTCTCCGGCCCGGGCGAAACCCCGCGCTGGGAGATCTTCACCCACGGCGGGCGCAAGCCTACCGGGCTGGATGCGGTGGAGTGGGCGAAGAAGATGGAAGGCCTGGGCGCGGGCGAGATCCTGCTCACCAGCATGGACCAGGACGGCATGAAGAGCGGCTTCGACCTGGGCGTGACCCGCGCCATCAGCGACGCGCTGGGCATTCCGGTGATCGCCTCCGGTGGTGTGGGCAACCTGCAGCACCTGGCCGACGGCATCCTGGAAGGGCATGCCAGCGCAGTGCTGGCGGCCAGCATCTTCCACTTCGGCGAGTACACGGTGCCTGAAGCCAAGGCCTACATGGCGCAGCGCGGCATCTGCGTGCGCTGAGCGGCCGCATTCGCCGGCAAGGCCGGCTCCTACACTGCAGCGAACCTGTAGGAGCCGGCCTTGCCGGCGAAGCATTTGCTGTTAAGGTAATGCAGGCACATCGCCAGGGAATCGGGTCCATCCTATGTTCACACGCTTGCTCGTCGTGCTCGTCAGCCTCTTCTCCCTCGCTGCCACCGTCCGCGCCGCGGACCCGATGGTGCTGCTCACCGAAAACTTCCCGCCCTACAACATGGCCAGCGACGGCAAGAACTTCGCCCGCGAAGACAAGATCCAGGGCATCGCCGCCGACCTGGTTCGCGAGATGTTCAAGCGCGCCGCCATCCCCTACAGCATGACCCTGCGCTTCCCGTGGGAACGCGTGTACCAGCAGGCCCTGAACAGCCCCAACCACGGTGTGTTCGTGATGGCCCGCCAACCCGACCGCGAAAAGCTCTTCAAGTGGGTCGGGCCGCTGGGCCCCGACGACTGGATTCTGCTGGCCCGCCCCGACAGCCCCATCACCCTCGAACACCTCGGCGACGCGCGCGGCTACCGGATCGGTGCCTATAAAGGCGATGCCATCGCCCAGCACCTGAGCAGCAAGGGGCTCAAGCCGATCACCGTGCTGCGCGACCAGGACAACGCGCGCAAGCTGCTCGAAGGCCAGATCGACCTGTGGGCCACCGGTGACCCCGCCGGGCGCTACCTGGCCCGCCAGATCGGTATCACCCAGCTCAAGACCGTGCTGCGCTTCAACGGCGCCCAGCTGTACCTGGCACTCAACCGCCAGGTACCCGATGCGGTGGTGGAAAAGCTCCAGCACAGCCTGGACCAGTTGCGCGACGAAGGCTTCGTCGACGCCACCTTCGCCCGCTACCTGTAAGCGCCTAACTATGTAGTGCCGCGGCCATGCACCGGGCTGCTGTGATGGATCGTCGCTGTGAATTGCACAGCCCGATCACTCATGGAAGGTGTTAGATGCCACTGCATATCCTGCAAGACCTGCCCACGCCCGAACCCGACAATGCCCTCGCCGCCATGGTGGCCGAGCAGTTCGCCAGCCGCCCGACCCTGCGCAGCGCCAGCGTCACGCTGCTGGAGCGTTTGCTGCGCGAGTACTTCCCCGGGCTGTCCGCCGATGTGGAGGCGCTGCGTTTGTACGTGCCCGACAGCAGCGCGCAGTTCTATCAGGTACGCCCGCTGGTGGACGCTGCACTGGACAATCTGTGCACCTGGGAACCGTTGCAGATGCATGCGGGGGGCTTGTCCGGTTTTCTGGGCCAGGCCGACGCGGTGAAACTCAAGCTGCAGGGCCATGCACTTGATGCGGACACCCTGCGCGAAATGATCAAGGTGTTTGCCGACGGCATCGTGGCCGAGTTCCAGCGGGCCCTGATGAACTACTGGCAGGCCAGGGGCAGTGAAGGCGTTCCGCGCCTGAGCTGGCTGGCCAGAACCCTGGCCCAGGCCCTGGTGCCACACGCCGGCGGCAAACAGGCCTGGGCCGGGATGCTGGGTCAGGTGCTGCAATGGCCACGCTGGTCGCTGCGTCAGGCCCAGGGCGAGCAGGCCGTGCGGGTGTACCTGGTGCAACTGCAGCTCGACGCCAGCCTGACCAGCACGCAGATGCTGCTCAGCGATCTGGTGTTGGTCCGCGGCGAGCAGGTGCTGCGCTGTACGCCCGCAGGTCAGGTCAGCGCCCACACCTCGCTGAAGGCGTTCGGCGAGGCGTTGACCGACGAACTCGAAGGCGCCTATCGGCTGGTCGGGCTGCAGTGGCAGTTGCTGGAGGTCGAAGGCAATCCGTTCAGGGTCCAGGCCGAGGCGTTGCTCGATCAGCAACTGCGCGACGTGCAGGCGCTGCGCCTGGGCGGGCAGTCGGTGACTGAGCTCGAGGGGTTGTTTGCCACGGTGTCCGATGTGGCTGCGCGCCTGGCCGGCAACCGGGCATTCGTGCCGACGCCTGCCGACACCCAGGTGCTTGGCCAGCTGCCGGCATGGCTCAAGCAGGCTTCTGGGGCCGATTACCTGGACTACCGCATGCAATGGCTGAGCATGGCGCTGGCGCACCAGCACAATGCCGGCAAGGCCTATGACCACGGTATCCCGACCCTGCGCGACTATGCCGCCAAGGCGCTGGGCGAGCGCATGGCGGCAGATCAACCGGGCGGGCCGACCTACGACCCCTACAAGCTGGTGCTGACCTTCCAGGTGCCCTATGGCCAGGGTGGCTTCGGCTTCGTCGAGACGGTCAGGCTGCTGCTGGTGGATGCCGCGCTGGAAAACCTGTCCGGCCTGCCCAAGGGCCCGATGAGCATTGCCCATGCCGATGGCGACGAGATCGCCGCATGGCTGAGCGCCGAGTATGTGATGACACTCATCACCGCCGTGGATGTCGGGGCCAACTACCTGGCAGTGATCGAACAGGCCATGCGCACCGATGCACGCCAGGCCGACGAGCGTCGGCAGCTGTTCGCCGACACGCTGCGCGCACAACTGCCATTGCTGGCGCTGGAGTACCGGATCAGGGGCGAGCAGGGCTTCACCCGCCAGGGCCTGCGCTGCGTGGACTACGCCATGAGCACCGACCAGACCGACCGGGTCGAGGTGCGCCCGCTGACCTTCCTCAGTGGCGAAGGGGCCAGCCCCGACGTGGTCGACAACATGTTCGTGTTCGCCCTGCCCGGCAGGCCCGAGCGGGTGCTGTACCGGCCGCTGTTCGAGCCCCTGCTGCGCGAATTTGCCAGCGAGGCTGCATTGTTCAAGGCCCTCGAGGAGCCCGAGCTGCAAGCCAGCGTGCTGAGCTGGATGGGGCAGGACGCCCGGCGCATCTATGCCAATGGCGGCTTTGCCAACCCTCACCTGGGTATCACGGTGGATGAACCGGTGGCTGTGCCGGGGGCGAACGTGCCGCGTCTTGGCGGCGCTGCGCTGACCGGTGACCTGCTGGCGCATTTCTACACCAGTACGGTGGATGCGCTGATCACCCTGGGTGACCGGCAATCGGTATCCAACGCCGAGGATCGCTGGCTGCGCTTCAAGGAGGCTGGCTGGCTGCTGTTCAGTATCGCGCTGCCCTACCTGCGTGGGCCGACAGCTGTCGCCGGATGGCTGGTGCAACTGCTCAGCAGCCTGGACAGCGACTTCAAGGCGCTGCGCGAGGGGGATGACACCACGCGCGCCCAGGCCGTGGTCGACCTGCTGTTCAACCTGAGCACGGTGTTCATGCACGGGGCCGGGGAGGTCGGCATGGCGCGCGCGACGCCGATCAAGGTGCAGCCCTCGATGCTGCAGCAAACGTTGCCGGTGCGCGGCGAGCTGCCAATGACCGGCGTGCTGGTACCGGTGCAGCAGCCCCTGGGCCCGCAACTGCGCAGTGCCGGTGCGTTGCCGACAGCCATGGACTTCTCCTGGAGCGGCATGCGCAACGAAGCGACGCCCGAGCTGCGTGCGTTCCTGCGCCCGATGCAGGTCACGCCCGGCCAGGAGCCGACCGGCCTGATCGAGACGGGGGAGCGCCGCGGCCTGGCGCTGATCGACGGGCACGCGCATGTAAAACTCGATGACCGCTGGTACCGCGTGCTGGAAGTGGAAGGGCGCTTCTGCATCGTCGACCCCCTCGACAGCAGCCGCCGTGGCCCGTGGCTGCGGCGTAGCAGCGAAGGCAGCTGGCAACTGGACCTGCGCCTGGGGCTGCGCGGGGGCGGGCCGAAAAAGCGCATGAGCCTGCAGGAGAAGAAGGCGCAGAACAGGCTGCAGCTTCAGCAGCTCAACGCCACGCTGGAGTCGGCGCAGCAGGATTGCCTCAGGCGCATTGTGGCCATGACCCCCAAGGTCAACGAGCTCAACGCCTTGCTCGACCCGATGTTCAAGGCCCAGCGCGAGTACCAGCTCGATCGCACGGCGACCCGGCTGGTAGCGATGAAGCAGGCACGCACGCGTGCGCAAGTGGCCGAGCAGGTACTCAAGGTCGAGCAGGACGCCTTCATCGAAGTGGCCAAGGACCTGCTGCGCACCACCCTCGAAGCCCGCGAAACCCTGAAACTGGCGGATTTCTACGGCCATATCACTGCGGTCGACTACAGCAAGGCGCTGAACCTGAACTTCAGGATGAACTTCCAGGCGCGCCTGCAGTTGCAGGCCCAGTACCACAGCAAGCAGTTCAAGATCTCGTTGCACGATGCCTGGATCGAGAATGCGTTCCAGGTCACTCTGGGTGATACCGCACAGCCGTTTTCCGCGTTGCTGGAGGCCAACACGCAGAACGAGACGTTCCACCTGCTGGCCCTGGAGCAGGCCGAGGCCTGCAGCGCCCTGGTCGAGGAGGTTCGCCGCGAGCCGGCCGTCAAGGCCACGGCCGACGAGATCATCCGCTATGGCGAGGCCAAGCGTGAAGAGCTCAAGGTGTTCAGCGCCCAGCGCATCCGTACGGCCTATCTGGAAATCCTCGGCTACATGAGCCTGGACACGCGTATCGCGGACGCCAACCAGCGCCCGTTCTACAAGGACTTGCTGCTGGACCCGGACATCGTCGCCGGGGTGCTTTCGCATGAGCAGCTGGGCATCGATGCCCAGGAGTTCACGCCCCAGGAGCGCATCCAGGTGCTGCGCGAGGCCTCGCACTGCTACTCGCGGGCCAAGGCGGTTGCCCAGTATGTGGGCGACCTGTTCGCGCCGGTGCCCGGCAAGGACTATCTGGCGGCGTTCGTGCAGACCCTCGACGAGCTCGATGCCAGCGCCAGGGCAGAACTGGACAGCCTGGTCACGGTGCCGGCCACCAGCACGGCGCCCCGGCCGACGCGCAAGCGCAAGGTGATCGTCACGCGTACCCGCCGGGTGGTGGTGGGGCGGGTACGGGCGCCATCGCCCGGCGAGCCGGTGCCGATCGTGGATATCGAGGATGCCAACCACCGCATCGTGGCGTCCTACCGCGAGCACGGCGGCGATGACTGGAACCCGATCAAGACCGTATTGCCCGCCACGCCGGTCGGCCTCAAGCCGCGCAAGGCCCTGCGCAGCGAGGCGCGCCAGGTGCTCGATCAGGTCGCCCCGCTCAAGGCCAAGCAGCAGGGGTTGTCCGGCAGCGGGCATCAACCGGGGGATATCGTGTTCCCGCTGACCATCCTGGCCGATCGGCTGATCCGCGTGGCGGATGACTTCGAGCGCCACAGCGGCCTGCCCGATACCGAGCAGGCCACCGTTGCCCAGCTGCGCCAGGAGGCCCAGGGGCTCAGGGACGCAGCCGATGCCCTGCGCCTGAGCATGTGCAAGGCGCAGAAGCCCACCGCGCGCAACCTGCTGTATCTGTGGGAGCGCAAGCAACTGCACATCGAATTCAAGGCGCCACGCAAGGCCCTGGCGGCCGGCGACTTCATCGACGAGTACGAAGTGCGTGTGGCGGGCGGCGACAAATGGTACGTGCACCTGCACTATCCTGCCCTGGACACGCCCACGGCAGCGTTCAGCAAGGGCCACATCAAACTGGAGGCGCAACGCACCAAAGGCTATGCCGACCTGCTCGAAGAGGCGAAAACCACCGGCAAGATGGGCGTGATCTGGCGCGCCGACCTCACCCCGGCCTTCATCAAGGGCTGGTTTCCGCTACGCCCCCTGGCGTAGGCGCCTTACTGGCCGCCGGCGCTGGCGCGATAGCGCCCGCCGGCACCGTGGGCCGCCATTGCCTGGTTGCTGCGCAGGGCAATCATCTGGTGGATCTCGACCCACTCGATGCCCTGCGCCTTCAGGCGAGGCAGCTCGCGTTCGAGCACCTCCAGGGTTTGCGGGTAGGGGTGGCCGATCAGTACAGCCGAGCCCTGCCGGCGCGCCAGCTCCACGGCGATGCGCAGTGGCCCGGCAATCGCCTCGGGGGTGCGCACGTCATCCAGGAACACATCCCGCGACAGGCTTGCCAGCCCCTGTTCCTGCGCCTTGGCCGCAGCGACCGTGGCGGCGCTGGTGCGGCTGTCGACAAAGAACAGATGGCGGCGCTGCAACTCGCCCATCAGCCAGGCCATGGGCAGCGGCTGTGCAGTCATGCGGCTGCCCATGTGGTTGTTGATGCCGCTGGCATAGGGCACCTTGGCCAGGGCCGCGCCCAGGCGTTGTTCCAGCTCCGGCAGCGGGGTGTCCGGGTGCCAGGCGTAGGGGCCGGTGGCCGGGTCCATGGGCATGTGCAGGATCACCGTCTTGCCGGCCTTGTGCGCCTGGCGGGCGAACGCGGTGGCGTGCGGGGTATCGGGCATGATCGCGAGGGTGACCGGGCCGGGCAGGGCCAGGGTGCGCGCATCTCGCGCAGGGCTCTGCCCCAGGTCGTCGATGATCAGCGTGAGGTAGGCCTTGGCCGGTGCCGCGTGTGCGGTGCCGGCCAGGCAGAGCAGGGCGAACAGCAGATAGCGCATCACTTGCCGCTGGTGATGCTCAGGCCCTTGAGCAGGTTCAGCGCCTGGCTGAGCTGGAAGTCGTCGTCCTGCGGACGGTCCTTCTTGCTCGCGGCCTTGCCCGAAGGCCGGTCGGCGCCGCCGTTGCCGTTGCCCAGGTGACCTTGCAGGTCGGCTTCCTTGAAGTTGTCGTTGTCCTGCTCGCTGGTGATCTTGGCGCGGCGCACCTCGATGTCCGGCACGATGCCCTGGGCCTGGATCGAGCGGCCGTTGGGGGTGTAGTACAGCGCGGTGGTGATCTTCAGGGCGCGGTCGTTGTTCAGCGGCAGCACGGTCTGCACCGAGCCCTTGCCGAAACTGTCGGTGCCCATCAGTACGCCGCGCTTCTGGTCCTGCAGGGCGCCGGCGACAATCTCGGAGGCCGAGGCGCTGCCGCCGTTGATCAGCACCACCAGCGGCACGCCTTCGCTGGCATCGGCCGGGTCGGCCGAGAAGCGCAGTTCGGAGTTGGCGATGCGGCCCTTGGTGTACACGATCAGGCCCTTGGTCAGGAAGTGGTCGGCCACTTCGACGGCGGCCTGCAGCACGCCACCGGGGTTGTTGCGCAGGTCCAGCACCAGGCCGCGCAGTTTCTTGCCGTTGTCCTTGCGCAGCTTGGCCAGGGCCTTGCCGACCTCTTCGCCGGTCTTGACCTGGAACTGGGTGATGCGGATATAGCCGTAGCCGTCCTCGAGCAGCTGCGACTTGACGCTCTTGACCTGGATGACCGCCCGGGCCAGGGTCACGTCGAACGGCGTGCCGCCGTCGCGCACCAGGGTCAGGGTGATCTTCTGGCCGATCTTGCCGCGCATCTTGTCGACCGCCTCGGTCATGGTCTGGCCGCGGGTCGGCTGGCCGTCGATCTTGACGATCAGGTCGCCCGCCTCGATGCCGGCACGCGAGGCCGGGGTGTCGTCGATGGGCGATACCACCTTGACGAAGCCGTCCTCCATGCCCACTTCGATGCCCAGGCCGCCGAACTCGCCGCTGGTGCTCTCCTGCAGCTCCTGGAAGTCTTCAGGGCCCAGGTAGGCGGAGTGCGGGTCGAGGTTGCTGAGCATGCCCTTGATGGCGTTTTCGAGCAGGGTCTTGTCGTCCACCGGCTCGACATAGGCGGCCTTGATGCGGTCCATCACCTCGGCGAAGGTGCGCAGCTCTTCCAGCGGCAGCGGCGCCTGGGCAGTGACCGTGGTCGGTGCCACCGTGGCTGGCTTGGCAGGCTCGGCCGCGTGGGCCAGTGGCGCGCCGATGACCAGGGCAATGGTCAGGGCCAGCGAGGTAAGGCGAGGCGTATGCAGCATGTCGAACGAACTCCTGATCCTGGTTTTGCCCCCGGGGGAGCGTCGCTGGCACCGGTTGGCGGGGCTAGCGTGAAATGAACGATGTGCCCCTATCCCTGGGCACGGCACCATTGTGTCGGGTCGCTCGGGCGGCCTTGCTGGCGAATCGCGAAGTACAGGGCGGCGGTGTCCTGGCCGCCGCTGTTGCCGACGGTGGAGATCGCCTCGCCCGACTTGACCACGTCGCCGGCATTCTTGAGCAGGCTCTGGTTGTGCCCGTACAGGCTCAGGTAGCCGTTGCCATGGTCGAGAATGACCAGAAGTCCGGCGCCGCGCAACCAGTCGGCGAACACCACGCGCCCGCCATGCACCGCATGTACCTGGCTGCCGGCGGAGGCGCTGATCATCACCCCGTCCCACTTGGCTCGCGAGTCGTCGCCGCGGGTTTCACCAAAACGTGCCAGCAATCGACCATTGACCGGCCATGGAAGTTTGCCCCGTGCTGCAGAAAAAGCGCCGCCGAAGGTGGCGCCGTCGCTGGAAACCAGCGGCCCGGGCACTGCCCTGGGCTTTTTCGGGGTGGCGTCCTGGTTGGCGGCCAGGGCTTCGCGCTGGCGCTGCTTCTCGGCTTCCTGCGCGGCCAGCAGGGCGCGCTGACGTGCCTCTTCGGCTTCGCGCGCCTGGCGTGCCAGGGTCTGCTCGATGGTCTTGAGCACCTGGGCGAGGTCGGCCTGGTCCTGTTCGCGGGCGGCCAGCTTCTGGTCGCGCGCCTTGACGTCGCTGTTGAGCTTGGCCAGCACCTGCTGGCGCTCGGCGCGGACCTTTTCCAGGTCCTGGCGCTGGGTTTCGAGGGTGCCTTGCTGGGCCAGCAACTGGGCCTGCTGCAGGGCGATGTCCTTTTCCACATTGGCCAGCTGGCGCAGGGTCTCGTTGAAGCTGCGCAGCTGCTCCAGGCGGGCCTGGCTCAGGTAGTCGTAATAGGTGAGGGTGCGCGCGAACTTCTCGGGGTTCTGCTGGTTTAGCAGCAGCTTGAGGTATTCCTCGCGACCGTTCTGGTAGGCCGAACGGGCCTGGATGGCGATCAGGCGTTGCTGTTCAACGCGGGCGCTCTGGAGTTTTTTTTTCTCTTTGTCGAGGCGCTCCAGCTCGCCTTCAGTCTTTTTTAGTTCCTGCTGCAGGGCCTCCACCTGCTTTTGCAGCTTGCCGATTTCGGTTTCGGTGCCGCGCAGGTCTTTCTGCACGCCGGACTTTTCCTGCTGCAACTGGCCAAGCAGTTTTTTCAGCTCGGCAATGTCCTGGCGCGTGGCGTCCAGTTGCTGCTGGGTTTGCGCGCGCTCGTCGGCGAATGCCGGGCCGAACAGGCAGGTCAGGGCTATGAGGATAAGTGCGCGAAGCATGGAGTAGGCGGAACCCAGGATGGAGACTGGCCTAGTATGCCCGCCATGGCGATCAAAAAAAACGACCTTCAAGCGGGATGCGATTCAGCTGCCTGTTTCAAGCTGCACGCCGCAAGAGGCGCAGCGCACGTGGCGCTGGCTCCTGCAGCTTGAACCGTGCAGCGTGGGGCGTGCAGTTCAGACGTCTACGAGAATCGAAGTACCGGTCATTTCGGCCGGTTTTTCCAGGCCCAGCAGCTTGAGCATGGTCGGCGCCACGTCTGCCAGCACGCCGCCTTCACGCACCTTGAGGTTGCGCTTGCCGACATAGATGAACGGCACCGGCTCGGTGGTGTGGGCGGTGTGGGCCTGGCCGGTGCACTCGTCTTCCATCTGCTCGACGTTGCCGTGGTCGGCGGTGATCAGCGCTTCGCCACCCACCTTGTCGAGGGCCTCGACGATGCGGCCCACGCACAGGTCCAGGGCCTCCACGGCCTTGACCGCAGCGTCGAACACGCCGCTGTGGCCGACCATGTCGCCGTTGGCGTAGTTGACCACGATCACGTCATAGCGCTGCTGTTCGATGGCCTCGACGATGCGGTCGGTGACCTCCGGCGCGCTCATTTCCGGCTGCAGGTCGTAGGTGGCGACCTTCGGCGACGGGATCAGGATGCGCTCTTCGCCTTCGAACGGTTCTTCGCGCCCGCCGGAGAAGAAGAAGGTGACGTGGGCGTACTTTTCGGTTTCGGCGATGCGCAGCTGGGTCTTGCCCTTCTTGGCCAGGTACTCGCCCAGTACGTTGTTCAGGCTGCCTGGGGCGAACGCCGCCGGGGCGGCGATCTTGGCCGAGTACTGGGTCAGGCCGATGTAGGCGGCCAGCTTGGGCAGGCGTGCCCGCGGGAACTCGTTGAAGTCCGGCTCGACGAATACCCGCGACAGCTCGCGGGCGCGGTCGGCGCGAAAGTTCATGAAGATCACCGCGTCGCCGTCCTCGACCCTGACGGCCTCGCCCACGCGGGTGGCCTTGACGAACTCGTCGCTCTCGCCGCGTGCATAGGCGGCTTCAAGGCCGGCGGTGGCGGTGCTGGCGCTGAATTCGGCGGTGCTGTCGACGATCAGGTTGTAGGCGGCGCTGACACGGTCCCAGCGGTTGTCGCGGTCCATCGCGAAATAACGGCCGATGAGGCTGGCGATGCGGCCCTTGCCCAGGCGGGCGAAGGTGGCGTCGAGCAGTTCGATGGAAGACTGTGCGCTCTTGGGCGGGGTGTCGCGGCCGTCGAGGAAGGCGTGCAGGTAGATCTTCTCGGCGCCACGTTGCGCGGCCAGTTCGGCCATGGCCACCAGGTGGTCCTGGTGGCTGTGCACGCCACCGTCGGACAGCAGGCCGAGGATGTGCACGGCCTTGCCGGCACCGGCAGCCTTGTCCACGGCGTCGCACAGCACCGGGTTCTGGAAGAACTCGCCATCCTTGATGGCCTTGGTCACGCGGGTGAAATCCTGGTACACCACGCGCCCTGCACCCAGGTTCATGTGGCCGACTTCGGAGTTGCCCATCTGCCCGTCGGGCAGGCCCACGTCCATGCCCGAGCCCGAGATCAGGCCGTGCGGCTGGGTGGCGCGCAGGCGGTCGTAAACCGGCGTGGTGGCCGAATAGATGGCGTTGTATTCGTGGCTTTCGCTGTGACCGAAACCATCCAGGATGATCAGGACCAAGGGTTTTGGCGTGCTAGTCATCTATCCCACTCGCGCTTTTGTCAGGTGATAAAGACCCGCATTTTAGGGCAAATTGGTCAGCAGTGACGAATTAACCTTGCGCGCCCGCCATTGCCGCCCGACGGGTAGCAGCCCGGCAATGAGAATTACTGTCGACAACCAGTGCCGGTGGGCTTTGGCCGGCCTTGGGTGCTGTGTATACTGCCCATCATTTTTAACGGCCCGGAACCCTCTGATGGTTGCTCACCTGATCGAATTCGCGACATCTCACTATCTGCTGGTTGGTATCTTCGTCGTTCTGCTGGTCCTGCTGATCGTCACCGAAGCGCGCAAGGGCGGCCGCAGCCTGAGCAACGGCGAACTGACCGCGCTGGTCAACGCCGACAAGGGCCTGGTCATCGATATCCGTGCCAGCAAGGAGTTCTCCGCCGGGCACATCGTCGGTGCGCTGAACATCCCGCAGGACAAGTTCGCCGCGCGTATCGGCGAGCTGGAAAAGCACAAGGCGACCAAGACCCTGATCGTGGTCGACAACCTGGGCCAGCATGCCGGCGCCGTGTGCCGCGACCTGCTCAAGGCCGGCTTCAACGCCGCCAAGCTGTCGGGCGGTGTGTCGAGCTGGAAGGCCGACAACCTGCCGCTGGTGAAGTGACATGAGCAACGTCATCGTCTACTCCAGCGACTACTGCCCTTACTGCTCGCGTGCCAAGCAGCTGCTGTCCAGCAAAGGTGTGGCCTTCGAAGAGATCAAGGTCGATGGCAAGCCCCAGCTGCGCGCAGAGATGAGCCAGAAGGCCGGCCGCACCTCGGTGCCGCAGATCTGGATCGGCAGCACCCACGTCGGCGGTTGCGACGACCTGTTTGCCCTTGAGCGCGCCGGCAAGCTCGACGCGCTGCTCAAGGCCTGAATTCCCTACAAGACCCTGCAAAGAAGGATCTGTCATGACTGAAGAACAGAACAACGGCGCTGCGGCAGCCGACGAAAGCTCCCCGCAATTCTCCCTGCAGCGCATCTATGTGCGTGACCTGTCGTTCGAAGCGCCGAAAAGCCCGGCGATCTTCCGCCAGCAGTGGGAACCGAGCGTCGCGCTGGACCTGAACACCAAGCAGAAAGGCCTGGAAGGCGACTTCCACGAGGTCGTGCTGACCCTGTCGGTCACGGTCAAGAACGGTGAAGAGGTTGCCTTCATCGCCGAAGTTCAGCAGGCGGGTATCTTCCTGATCAAGAACCTCGACCCGGCTTCGATGAGCCACACCCTGGGCGCGTTCTGCCCGAACATCCTGTTCCCGTATGCGCGTGAAGCGCTGGACAACCTGGTGACCCGTGGTTCGTTCCCGGCCCTGATGCTGTCGCCGGTGAACTTCGATGCCCTGTACGCGCAAGAGATGCAGCGCATGCAGGAAGCAGGCGAAGCGCCTTCGCTGCAGTAAGCTGACTGCGGTACGTTGAAAGCGCCCTTCGGGGCGCTTTTTTCATGCCTCAGGCAAAACCTTGCTGGCGCCAGGCTTCGTACACCGCCACGGCCACGGTGTTGGACAGGTTCAGGCTGCGGCAGCCTTCACGCATGGGCAGGCGCAGGCGCTGGTCGCTGCCCAGCGGGTCGAGCACTTCGGGCGGCAGGCCACGGCTTTCAGGGCCGAACAGAAAGGCGTCGCCGGGGGCGAAGGCCACGTCGTGAAACGGCCGCGAGCCCTTGGTGGTGAAGGCGAACAGGCGCGGGTTGCCCAGGCTCTCGAGGCAGCTGGGCAGGTCGCTGTGGCGCTTGAGGGTGGCGTACTCGTGGTAATCCAGGCCCGCACGGCGCAGGCGCTTGTCGTCCAGTTCGAAGCCGATCGGGTCGATCAGGTGCAGCTGGCAGCCGCTGTTGGCGCACAGCCGTATAATGTTGCCGGTATTCGGTGGAATTTCCGGTTGAAAAAGGATGACGTGAAACATGCACGGCTCCGAGCATAAAGATGACGAGCATTCTACCCCCGAACCGGACCCGCGTTCGAAACTGTGGCCGCGGGTGCTGTTCTCCATGGCCCTGTTCGGCATGCTGGTGGGCCTGATGATCGGCCGCCTCACCGCGCCTGAACCACGGGTACTGGAGCGGGTGGAGGTGGTGGCCGATGGCCTGAACCTGTGGTTCAACGAAGAGCCGCAACTGCATGGCGAGGAGGTCGAGGGCACGCTGGCGTTGGTGTTCCAGGCCAGTGGGCGGAGCCAGAAGGGTCAGTTGCAGTTGGCGGGCAAGCCCGTGAGCTGGCGCCTGCAGAACAGCGACCAGGGCCTGTTGCTGAGCCTGGTGGCGGCCCGGCCGCTGCGCGGCGACTGGGCCGGCGAGCCGCTGCAGGGCCGCTGGAGGGTGCAGGTGAAACTGCACGAATAAAAGAGGGGATTCCCCGGCCTGCCTGTACCAAGGTCCCCAAAACTGGGTTGTGCTTAGGTATATGCAGGGGGTGTGCCAAGTTGGCCTGGGGCAATGGAACCAGGGGTTTTGCAGGGTTTGATGCGGTTGTGAGGGGTGTTTTTGCCTTCAGGCGGTGCAGCGGGGGCAGGCATGGTGCAGCAATGGGGCAAGCCCTTTGCCGGCAAGGCCGGCTCCTACAGGTATGGCGGCGTTTGTAGGAGCCGGCCTTGCCGGCGAAGAGGCCCCTGAGTCATGCCTCGTCGTCGCCCTCGTCGTCCCCGCCGTCGACCTTCATGCCCAGTTCCTTGATCTTGCGCGTCAGGGTGTTGCGCCCCCAGCCCAGCAGCACCGCTGCATCGCGCCGCCGCCCGGCGGTGTGCTTGAGCGCCGTCTCGATCATGATCCGCTCGAAACTCGGCACTGCGCTGTCCAGCAGGTTCGACTGGCCACGGCTCAGCGCCTGGTCGGCCCACTGGCGCAGCGCCTGCTCCCAGTTGGTCACCGGCGCCGCGTCCTGCGGCAGGTTCAGCAGCTCCGGCGGCAAGTCGCCGATATGCACCTCGCGCCCCGAGGCCATCACCGTGATCCAGCGGCAGGTGTTCTCCAGCTGGCGCACGTTGCCCGGCCACGGCAGGTTGCGTATGAACTCCTCGGTCTCCGGCTTGAGCAGCTTGGGCTCCACCGACAGCTCCTGCGCCGCACGCCCCAGAAAGTGCCGGGCCAGGGTCGGGATGTCTTCGCGGCGGTCGGCCAGGCGCGGGATGTGGATGCGGATCACGTTCAGGCGGTGGAACAGGTCTTCACGGAACTTGCCGGCCTGCACCAGGGTTTCCAGGTTCTGGTGGGTGGCGGCAATGATGCGCACGTCCACCTTCACCGGCACATGCCCGCCCACCCGGTAGAACTCGCCATCGGCCAGCACGCGCAGCAGGCGGGTCTGGGTGTCGGCCGGCATGTCGCCGATCTCGTCGAGAAACAGCGTGCCGCCGTCGGCCTGCTCGAAACGCCCGCGGCGCAGGTTGGCCGCGCCGGTGAACGCGCCCTTTTCATGGCCGAACAGTTCGGACTCCATCAGGTCCTTGGGGATCGCCGCCATGTTCAGTGCGATGAACGGCGAGGCGGCGCGCGGGCTGTGACGGTGCAGGGCGTGGGCCACCAACTCCTTGCCGGTGCCCGATTCGCCGTTGATCAGCACGGTGATGTTGGAATGGCTGAGCCGGCCGATGGCGCGAAACACCTCCTGCATGGCCGGCGCTTCGCCGATGATTTCCGGGGTGCGGGTCAGCGCCTGGGGCTCGGCCATGCCCTGCTGTTCCTGGGCGTGCTGGTTGGCGCGCTTGACCAGCGACACCGCCTCGTCCACGTCGAATGGCTTGGGCAGGTACTCGAACGCGCCGCCCTGGTACGAGGCCACGGCGCTGTCCAGGTCCGAGTGCGCGGTCATGATGATCACCGGCAGACGCGGGTGCTGCTCGCGGATCTGCGCCAGCAGGTCCAGGCCGCTGGCACCGGGCATGCGAATGTCGGAGATGATCACGTCCGGCTGCTGGCGGGCCAGGCGGCTCATGACCCCATCGGCACTGTCGAAGCTCTGGGTGGTCATGCCTTCCTGTTGCAGGGCTTTTTCCAGGACCCAACGGATGGAGCGGTCGTCGTCGACGATCCAGACGGTTTCGCTTCGGCTCATGAAGAAGTGGCTCCTTGTTCCAGCGGCAGGAAGATCGAGAAGGTGGTGTGGCCAGGGTGGCTGTCACATTCGATCAGGCCCTGGTGCTGGCTGATGATGTTCTGGGTGATGGCCAGGCCCAGCCCGGTACCGTCCGGGCGACCGCTGACCATGGGATAGAAGAGGGTGTCCTGCAGTTCCGCGGGGATACCCGGGCCGTTGTCGATGATTTCGATGCGCGCCACCAGGCGGTGGCGGGTGTGGCCGATGGTGAACTGGCGCATGGCGCGGCTGCGCAGGGTGATGCGGCCCAGGCGCAGTTCGTTCTGCCCGCTGATGGCCTGCATGGCGTTGCGCACGATGTTGAGCACGGCCTGGATCATCTGCTCGCGGTCCACCAGCACGTCGGGCAGGCTCGGGTCGTAGTCGCGCACCAGGGTGATGCCGCCCTGGCTTTCGGCCTCCACCAGGCTGCACACGCGCTCGAGCACTTCGTGGATGTTGGTCATGGCCAGCGACGGCAGTTTGTTGGAGCCGAGCATGCGGTCGACCAGGTTACGCAGGCGGTCGGCCTCTTCGATGATGACGTTGGTGTAGTCCTTGAGGCCGTTGTCGGGCAGTTCGCGGGCCAGCAGCTGCGCGGCGCCACGGATGCCGCCCAGCGGGTTCTTGATTTCGTGGGCCATGCCGCGCACCAGCATCTTGGTGGTTTCCTGCTTGGACAGCTGCGCCTCTTCCTTGGTGATGCGCAGCAGGCGGTCGCGCGGGTGCACTTCGAGCAGCAGCAGGGTGCGGCCGTGGTTGAGGATCGGGGTGACGGCGTAGTCGACGGTCAGGGTCTGGCCGGTGAGGGCGGTGAGCATGGCTTCGCGCTTGGTGAACGGGTGCGCGTGCTCTACGGCCTGGCGCAGCGAGTTGAGCGCTTCGGTCGATTCGGTGAACAGCTCGCTGATGAACTGCCCGTGGCTGCGCTGGCCGCTGATGGCCAGGAGCATTTCCGCTGCCGGGTTCATGTACTCCAGGCGCAATTCGGCATTGAGCAGAATGGTGGCAGTGGTCAGGTTGTCCAGTAGCAGTCGGTGCAGTGCATCGCTGATGGTCATGGGGCGTCGTTGACCTCTTTTGGCACAGTACCGCCCTGATCGGGGCCAGGGTGGCGCGCGCTGGTAATCGGCTGATGCCAGGAAAATGCAAGAACCAAACCAAGGCTCCGAAAAGAAGCGCAATTCCCTGAAACCGGGCCTTGGCTGCGCAAAAAATGACTGGGTTAACAGGTTGCAGGCTGTTTTTGAACCAAAATGGGCTGTTGGTGCAGGGGTAGCGCTGCCTTGTGCACCATTGTAGAGCACTGCTGACTTCATCGCGGGTCAAGCCCGCTCCCACTGGTTTGTGGCAGCGGGCTTGACCCGCGATGAAGTCAGCGCAAAAAAAAGGCCTCCCGAATGGGAGGCCTCTCTCGTTACGCCGCGTGAGCGAGCGTCACTGGCTTAGCAGCTGTAGTACAGCTCGTATTCCAGTGGGTGTACGAAGGTGCGCACCTTGATTTCTTCTTCGCTTTTCAGGGCGATGTAGGCATCGATGAACTCGTCGGAGAACACGCCGCCCTTGGTCAGGAACGCACGGCCCTTGTCCAGCTCTTCCAGGGCTTCCTTCAGGCTGCCACAGACCTGCGGGATCTCTTTGGCCTCTTCAGGCGGCAGGTCGTACAGGTTCTTGTCGGCGGCATCGCCTGGGTGGATCTTGTTCTGGATGCCGTCCAGGCCGGCCATCAGCAGCGCAGCGAAGGCCAGGTACGGGTTGGCCGCCGGGTCCGGGAAGCGCGCTTCGATACGGCGGGCCTTGGGGCTCGACACGTAAGGAATGCGGATCGAGGCAGAACGGTTGCGTGCCGAGTAGGCCAGCATGACCGGGGCTTCGAAGCCCGGGACCAGACGCTTGTAGGAGTTGGTCGACGGGTTGGTGAAGCCGTTCAGGGCCTTGCCGTGCTTGATGATGCCGCCGATGAAGTACAGGGCGGTATCGGACAGGCCGGCATAGCCTTCGCCGGCGAAGGTGTTCTTGCCGTCTTTCCAGATCGACATGTGCACGTGCATGCCCGAGCCGTTGTCGCCGTACAGCGGTTTTGGCATGAAGGTAGCGGTGCGGCCATAGGCGTCGGCAACGTTGTGCACGACGTATTTCAGGGTCTGAACTTCGTCAGCTTTTTTCACCAGGGTGTTGAACTTGACGCCGATTTCGTTCTGACCGGCAGTCGCCACTTCGTGGTGGTGCACTTCGACGACCTGGCCCATTTCTTCCAGTGCGTTGCACATGGCAGTACGGATCTCGTGGTCGTGGTCGAACGGCGGAACCGGGAAGTAGCCGCCCTTGACGCCTGGACGGTGGCCCTTGTTGCCACCTTCCACGTCCTGGTCGGACATCCACGAGCCCTGCTCGGAGTAGATCTTGAACATCGAGCCCGAAATGTCGGACTTGAACTTCACTTCGTCGAAGATGAAGAACTCAGGCTCAGGGCCTGCGAATACGGTGTCGCCGATGCCGGTGGAGCGCAGGAACTCTTCGGCCTGCTTGGCGATGGCGCGCGGGTCGCGGTCGTAGCCTTGCATGGTCGACGGTTCGATGATGTCGCAGACCAGGATCAGGGTCGGCTCTTCGGTGAACGGGTCGAGCACGGCGGTGGAGTCGTCCGGCATCAGGATCATGTCGGAGGCTTCGATGCCTTTCCAGCCAGCGATGGAGGAACCGTCGAACATCTTGCCGGCTTCGAAGAAGTCGTCTTCCAGCGCGTCACGGGCTGGCATGGTGACGTGGTGCTGGGTGCCCTTGGTGTCAGTGAAGCGCAGATCAATCCATTTAACGTCATGATCTTTGATGAGTTGAACCGACTTCGACATGGTGTCCTCCGGGTGGGGTAGAGCGTGCCTGTGCAGCCCTTGTAATTTGGGTGATGCCGGGCGCGAATAGTCGGCCAAGGCAACCTGCCTCACAAGGGAGCAAATTGCATGCCAGTGCCCCGAGTTGGGTTTTTCGCCCCATTCTCACGCGTTTACGGGTGCCAACGGCGCTTCAGGGGTTTTTCCTGCACTCTTAGGAGGCGTTTTTTCGTTTGAGTGACCCAAAATGGTGCGCGTGAAACCTTCTGTACAAAAGTTGCTCAAAGCTTGAGCGAATTCCGCTATAATCCGCGCCCCTTCTTTTTCGGCTGGCCACGCGCGCGCTGTTTTCATGAAACTAATCGTCAAAGTCTTTCCAGAGATCACCATCAAGAGCCGCCCGGTTCGAAAGCGCTTCATCCGTCAACTGGGCCGCAACATCCGCACCGTGCTCAAGGACCTGGATCCTGCGCTCGCGGTCGATGGTGTCTGGGACAATCTGGAGGTGGTCACCCGCCTGGACGACGAGAAGGTGCTGCGCGAAATGACCGAGCGCCTGAGCTGCATGCCGGGCATCGCGCATTTCCTCCAGGTCGATGAGTACCCGCTGGGCGACTTCGACGATATCGTCGCCAAGTGCAAGACGCATTTCGGCCACCTGCTGGCCGGCAAGCACTTTGCCGTGCGCTGCAAGCGCGGCGGCCACCATGATTTCAGCTCGATGGACGTCGACCGCTATGTCGGCAGCCAGCTGCGCCAGCAGTGCGGCGCCGCCGGCATCGACCTGCGCAACCCCGAAGTGGAAGTGCGCATCGAGATCCGCGACAAGCGCCTGTACGTGATCCACAACCAGCACAAGGGCATCGGCGGCTACCCGCTGGGCGCGCTGGAGCAGACCCTGGTGCTGATGTCCGGCGGCTTCGACTCCACCGTGGCGGCCTACCAGATGATGCGCCGCGGCCTGATGACCCACTTCTGCTTCTTCAACCTGGGCGGCCGTGCCCACGAGCTGGGCGTGATGGAAGTCGCGCACTACCTGTGGAAGAAGTACGGCAGCAGCCAGCGCGTGCTGTTCGTCAGCGTGCCGTTCGAAGAGGTGGTGGGCGAGATCCTCGGCAAGGTCGACAACAGCTACATGGGCGTGACCCTCAAGCGCATGATGCTGCGCGCCGCCACCAACATCGCCGACCGCCTGCAGATCGACGCGCTGGTCACCGGCGAGGCGATTTCCCAGGTGTCCAGCCAGACATTGCCCAACCTGGCGGTGATCGACTCGGCCACCGAGAAGCTGGTGCTGCGCCCGCTGCTGGCCAGCCACAAGCAGGACATCATCGACCAGGCCAATGAAATCGGCACCGCCGAGTTCGCCAAGCACATGCCCGAGTACTGCGGCGTGATCTCGGTGAACCCGACCACCTGTGCCAAGCGTCACCGCGTCGACCATGAAGAGAAGCAGTTCGACATGGCCGTGCTCGAGCGCGCCCTGGAACGCGCCCGCCTGGTGTCCATCGACCACGTGATCGATGAACTGGGCCAGGATATCCAGATCGAAGAAGTCAGCCAGGCGCTGGCCGGGCAGGTGGTGATCGACATTCGTCACCCCGACGCCCAGGAAGACCAGCCTCTGGAACTGGACGGCATCGAGGTCAAGGCCTTGCCGTTCTACGCCCTCAACAGTCGCTTCAAGGAGCTGGACCCCACGCGCCAGTACTTGCTGTATTGCGACAAGGGAGTGATGAGTCGCCTGCATGCCCACCATCTACTGAGTGAGGGGCATGCCAATGTGCGCGTTTATCGTCCGACATAAGATGCCGGGGTTGTATGGCGGCAGTATCCGCCATCGCCCTCCCGACCGACGAGCCCGTTGAGCGCCGTTCATTCACATTCGCCGCCTAGACTGGGCGGCAACCCGAATCCTCTGATCGAGATACACAAGTGATCGAAAATCTACGCAACATCGCCATCATCGCCCACGTTGACCATGGCAAGACCACCCTGGTAGACAAACTGCTGCGTCAGTCCGGCACCCTGGAGCGCAACGAGCTCAACGACGAGCGCGTGATGGACTCCAACGACCAGGAAAAAGAGCGCGGCATTACCATTCTGGCGAAAAACACCGCCATCAACTGGAACGGCTACCACATCAACATCGTGGACACCCCGGGCCACGCCGACTTCGGTGGTGAAGTAGAGCGTGTGATGTCGATGGTCGACTCCGTGCTGCTGCTGGTAGACGCCCAGGACGGCCCTATGCCGCAAACCCGTTTCGTGACCAAGAAGGCTTTCGAAGCCGGCCTGCGTCCGATCGTGGTGATCAACAAGGTCGACCGTCCGGGCGCGCGTCCTGACTGGGTTCTGGACCAGATCTTCGACCTGTTCGACAACCTGGGTGCCACCGACGAACAGCTGGACTTCAAGGTCGTCTACGCCTCGGCCCTGAACGGCATTGCCGGTCTGGACCACACCGAAATGGCCGAAGACATGACCCCGCTGTACCAGTCGATCGTCGACAACGTGCCAGCGCCAAGCGTCGACCGCGACGGTCCGTTCCAGATGCAGATCTCGGCACTGGACTACAACAGCTTCCTGGGCGTGATCGGTGTTGGCCGCATCGCCCGTGGTCGCGTCAAGCCGAATACCCCGGTTGTGGCCATCGACGTTGACGGCAAGCGCCGCAACGGTCGTATCCTCAAGCTGATGGGTCACCACGGCCTGCACCGCGTCGACGTCGAAGAAGCCCAGGCTGGCGACATCGTCTGCATCAGCGGTTTCGACGAGCTGTTCATCTCCGACACCCTGTGCTCCCCGGACGCAGTCGAGGCGATGAAGCCGCTGACCGTCGACGAGCCGACCGTTTCGATGACCTTCCAGGTCAACGACTCGCCGTTCTGCGGTAAGGAAGGCAAGTTCGTCACCAGCCGCAACATCAAGGAGCGTCTGGACAAGGAGCTGCTGTACAACGTTGCACTGCGCGTTGAAGAAGGCGACTCGGCCGACAAGTTCAAGGTATCGGGCCGTGGTGAGCTGCACCTGTCGGTACTGATCGAAACCATGCGTCGCGAAGGCTTCGAAATGGGTGTTGGTCGTCCGGAAGTGATCATCCGCGAAATCGACGGTGCCAAGCACGAGCCGTTCGAGAACGTCACCATCGACATCCCTGAAGATTCGCAGGGCAAGGTCATGGAAGAAATGGGCCTGCGTAAAGGCGACCTGACCAACATGGTGCCGGATGGCAAGGGCCGTGTACGTCTGGAATACAACATTCCAGCCCGTGGTCTGATCGGTTTCCGCAACCAGTTCCTGACCCTGACCAACGGTGCAGGCATCCTGACCTCGATCTTCGATCGCTACGCGCCAATGAAGTCCGGCCACATGTCCGGCCGTCAGAACGGCGTACTGGTATCGGTAGAGACCGGCAAGGCGCTGACCTACTCGCTGGAAACCCTGCAGGCGCGCGGCAAGCTGTTCGTCGAGCACGGCCAGGAGATCTACAACGGTCAGATCGTCGGTCTGAACAGCCGTGACAACGACCTGGGCGTCAACCCTACCAAGGGCAAGAAGCTCGACAACATGCGTGCTTCGGGCAAAGACGAAACCATCGCTCTGGTACCACCTGTTCGCTTCACCCTGGAACAGGCCCTGGAATTCATCCAGGACGACGAGCTGTGCGAAGTCACCCCCAAGTCGATCCGTCTGCGCAAGAAGATCCTGGACGAAGGCGAGCGTACCCGCGCTGCCAAGAAAGCCAAGAACTGAGTTAGCTCAGGCTGAATGAAAACGCCCCCGGTCGAAAGGCCGGGGGCGTTTTTGTTTGTGCAAGGCCTGAAACTTGCGCTGGCCGAATCGCGGGTCAAGCCCGCTCCCACAGGTAAATGCACAACCTTGTGGGAGCGGGCTTGACCCGCGATGCTTTTCAGCGGGCCACGGGCTTTGGCTTGTACGCGCAGTACCCCGGCCGCGGGCCGATCCTTGGGTGGTTGCGGCAGGTGTCGGGGCGCTTGTCGTAAATGGTGCAGAACCGCGTCTTGCGGTCCAGGTACAGGCAATCGTCGTTGCTCATGCGCTGCAAGGTGAAGATCCCGGACTTCTGGTTGAAGCGCTCGACGATCCCATCCTTCTGCAGGCGCTTGGCGATGTTCTTGGGCGGCTCGCCCCGTTCGAATTCGTCCACCACGCCAATGCGGATCAGATCCGTGAGCTTGACCTCCACCGGCAAGGTGCAGCAACTGGACATGCAGCCCCCGCACATGTGGCTGGAATACCTCTGCCAGGTATCCAGGCGGTCGAGTTCGGCGGCGGCAATCAGGGTCGGTTTCATCAGGTTCGGTTTTTCAGATGGTCGGGTGGGCGCGCGATCATACCGGAGTTGGTCAAAATGTGAACAACCATTTGCCGGGTTCGTGCCAACCCGGTACCGCTTTTGCACAGAAACAAACGAACCCGCGCTACCGCGCCCGGTCGAACCGTCTAGGCTGAGAAATCCCCATCCGCATTCGTCAACTTGCCCGAGGACGTCGTATGTCTCAGGAACCACTCGCACGTGACGCACAGGTGGCTGCCTTTCGCACCGCTGTACTGGAAAAACTGACCTATGCCGTCGGCAAGGACCCCGAGCACGCCTTCGACCACGACTGGTTCGAGGCCATTGCCCTGGCCGCCCGCGACCACATGGTCGACCACTGGATGGACCACACGCGGCAGATCTACCGCAAGAGCCAGAAGCGCGTCTATTACCTCTCCCTCGAATTTCTCATCGGCCGCCTGCTGTACGACAGCCTGAGCAACCTCGGCCTGCTGGACATCGCCCGTGAAGCAATGACCGGGCTGGACGTGGACCTGGAGCGCATCCGCCTGCTCGAACCCGATGCGGCGCTGGGCAACGGCGGCCTCGGGCGCCTGGCGGCGTGCTTCATGGAGAGCATGTCGACCCTGGGCATTGCCGCCCACGGCTACGGTATCCGCTATGAGCACGGGCTGTTTCGCCAGGCCGTGGTCGACGGCTGGCAGCAGGAGCAGACCGAAAACTGGCTGGATTTCGGCAACCCCTGGGAGTTCGAGCGTGCCGAGGTGATCTACCCGATCAGTTTCGGCGGCAGCGTCGAGACCCGGCACGACGAATCCGGCCAGCCGCGCCAGGTGTGGTGGCCGGCCGAAACGGTGCGTGCGGTGGCCTACGACACGCCCGTGGTGGGCTGGCGTGGTGCCAGCGTCAATACCCTGCGCCTGTGGCGCGCACGGGCCCTGGAAGAGCTGCACCTGGAGCGTTTCAATGCCGGCGACCACCTGGGCGCGGTAGCCGAAGTGGCCCGCGCCGAGAGCATCTCGCGGGTACTGTACCCGGCCGACAGCACCGAGGCCGGCCAGGAGCTGCGCCTGCGCCAGGAGTACTTCTTCGTCTCGGCCTCGCTGCAGGACCTGCTGCGCCGCCACCTGAACATGAACCCCACGCTGCTCAACCTGCACGAAAAGGCCGCCATCCAGCTCAACGACACCCACCCCTCGATTGCCGTGGCCGAGCTGATGCGCCTGCTGGTGGACCAGCACGAACTGCCGTGGGACACCGCCTGGCAGCTCACCGTCGACACCCTGGCCTACACCAACCACACCCTGCTGCCCGAGGCGCTGGAAACCTGGTCGGTGGGGCTGATGGAGCGCATGCTGCCGCGCCACATGCAGATCATCTACCTGATCAACGCCTTTCATATCGACGCGCTGCGGGCCAAGGGCATCCATGACTTCGACGTGCTGCGCGCGGTGTCGCTGATCGAGGAGGACAACGGCCGGCGGGTGCGCATGGGCAACCTGGCGTTCCTCGGGTCGCACAGCGTCAACGGCGTGTCGGGGCTGCACACCAAGCTGATGCGCAGCACCGTGTTCGCCGAACTGCACAAGCTCTACCCCGAGCGGATCAACAACAAGACCAACGGCATCACCTTCCGCCGCTGGCTGTACCAGGCCAACCCGCCGCTCACCCGCATGCTGGTGGAGGCGCTGGGGCCCGAGGTGCTGGACGACCCCGAGAAGCACCTGCGGCGCCTCGAACCGTTCGCCGACAAGCCGGCGTTTCGCAAGGCCTTCGCCCAGCAGCGCCTGCACAGCAAGAAGGCCCTGGCCAACCTGATCCAGGAGCGCCTGGGCATCACGGTCGACCCCGAGGCGATGTTCGATGTGCAGGTCAAGCGTATCCACGAATACAAGCGCCAGTTGCTCAACCTGCTGCATACCGTGGCGCTGTACCAGGCGATCCGCGCCGAGCCGGGCACGCACTGGGCGCCGCGGGTGAAGATCTTCGCCGGCAAGGCCGCCGCCAGCTATCACCAGGCCAAGCTGATCATCAAGCTGGCCAACGACATCGCCAGGGTGGTCAACAACGACCCGACCGTGCGCGGGCTGCTCAAGGTGGTGTTCCTGCCCAACTACAACGTGAGCCTGGCCGAGAGCATCATCCCGGCGGCGGACCTGTCCGAGCAGATCTCCACCGCCGGCTACGAGGCTTCGGGCACCAGCAACATGAAGTTCGGCCTCAATGGCGCGCTGACCATCGGCACCCTGGACGGCGCCAACGTCGAGATGTGCGAGCAGGTGGGGGCCGAGCACATGTTCATCTTCGGCCTGACCTCCCAGCAGGTGGAGGCGCGCAAGCGCAGCGGCGATTTCGGTGCCAGCTCCGCCATCGGCGCCTCGTACCGGCTCAACGACGTGCTCCAGGCGATCCGCGGCGGGGTGTTCTCGCCGGACGACCCGGCGCGCTACGTGGGGCTGATCGATTCACTGGTGCCGTACGACCGCTTCCTGGTGTGCGCCGACTTCGATGCCTACTGGGAGGCCCAGCGCCGCGTCGAGGAGCTGTGGCACGACCCCCAGCAGTGGTGGCGCTCGGCCGTGCTCAATACCGCGCGCATGGGCTGGTTCTCGTCGGACCGCACCATTCGCGAATACGCCGGGGAGATCTGGAACGCGCTGGAGTAGGCGCCTGGCATCGGGCCCGGGGGCGTGAACCTTCGGGCCGATGTGTCGTCTGATCGGGCGAGCATGTCCTATTGCTCGCTAGCGCTTCACTCTCCCTGTAAACTGCGTGGGTTTTTTCTACCCCATCCTCCGGAGCCTTACATGTCCCGCGTTACCCTGAGTCGCTATCTGATTGAGCAGACCCGCAGCAACAGCACCCCTGCCGATCTGCGCTTCCTTATCGAAGTGGTGGCGCGTGCGTGCAAGGAAATCAGCCACAACGTGTCCAAGGGCGCCCTGGGCGGCGTGCTGGGCAGCATGGGCACTGAAAACGTGCAGGGCGAAGTCCAGAAGAAACTGGACGTGATTTCCAACGACATCCTGCTCGAAGCCAACGAGTGGGGCGGCCACCTGGCCGGCATGGCGTCCGAAGAGATGGACAATGCCTACCAGATCCCGGGCAAGTACCCCAAGGGTGCCTACCTGCTGGTATTCGACCCGCTGGACGGTTCGTCGAACATCGACGTCAACGTCTCGGTCGGCACCATCTTCTCGGTACTGCGCTGCCCCAACGAGTACCTGAGCCAGAACGAAAGCCTCAACGAACAGGCCTTCCTGCAGCCGGGCACCAAGCAGGTGGCCGCCGGTTACGCGATCTACGGCCCGCAGACCATGCTGATCCTGACCCTGGGCAACGGCGTCAAGGGCTTCACCCTGGACCGCGAGCTGGGCAGTTTCGTGCTGACCCACGAGAACATCCAGGTGCCGGAAACCACCGCCGAGTTCGCCATCAACATGTCCAACCAGCGCCACTGGGAAGCCCCGGTGACCCGCTATGTGGGCGAACTGCTGGCTGGCGAGACCGGCCCGCTGAAAAAGAACTACAACATGCGCTGGATCGCCTCGATGGTTGCCGACGTGCACCGCATCCTGACCCGTGGCGGCCTGTTCATGTACCCGCGCGATGCGCGCGAGCCATCCAAGCCGGGCAAGCTGCGCCTGATGTACGAAGCCAACCCGATGTCGTTCATCATCGAACAGGCCGGCGGTGCTTCCACCGACGGTCGCCAGCGCATCCTCGACATCCAGCCCGAGAGCCTGCACCAGCGTGTGGCGGTGTTCCTGGGTTCGAAGCAGGAAGTCGAGCGCGTCACCGGTTATCACCAGGAGTAAATCATGCTCGCACCTTGGCAGCCGTTGCTGGAGTGGTGGTTCGGCTGGGGCACCAGCCCCCAGGCCGTGGCTGACGAGAAGAGTACGCTGTGGTTCGGCAAGCACCACGACGACGAGGCGCGCGAGCGCTTCGGCGAGCTGGCCGCGCAGGCGCTGGCCGGCGAGCTGGACGAATGGCTGGCAAGCCCCCAGGGCTGGCTGGGCCTGGTGCTGCTGCTGGACCAGCTGCCCCGCATGATCCACCGCGACACGCAGCACGCCTTCGATGGCGACCGGCGTGCGCAGGTGCTGGTGATGCAGGGCCTGGACAAGGCCTGGGACTACCAGCTGCTGCCGATCCAGCGGGTGTTCATCCTGCTGGTACTGGAGCATGCCGAGGTGCTGGACTGGCAGAACATCAGCATCGAGCGCTATCAGTTGCTGCTGGATGCGCAGCCGGACAGTGACCGGCGCCTGTTCGAAGGTTTCCTGGACTATGCCGAGCAGCACCAGCGGGTGATTGCGCGGTTTGGCCGCTTCCCGCACCGCAACCTGGTGCTGGGGCGCCCGAGCACCGATGAAGAGATGGACTTTCTGCTGGAGCCGGGCTCGCGGTTCTGAGCTGAACCCAATCGCGGGTCAAGCCCGCTCCCACTAGGACTATCGCTGTCCTTGTGGGAGCGGGCTTGACCCGCGATTGTTTCACCCTAGATCCTGAAGCTGCCCACCAGCTGCTTCAACCTGTCCACCTGGCTCTGCAGGTCATTGCAGGCCCGCAGCGTCGCCTGCAAATTCTCCACCCCTTCCTGATTCAGCGTATTGATCTCGGTGATGTCGACATTGATCGATTCCACCACGGCCGTCTGCTCTTCGGTGGCGGTGGCCACCGACTGGTTCATCCCGTCGATTTCGCCAATGCGCACGGTCACGCTGCCCAGGCGCTCGCCGGCCTGGTTGGCAATGCCCACGCTGTGCTCGCTCTGGCGCTGACTCTCGGTCATGGTGCCCACCGCCACCTGTGCGCCGGCCTGCAACTGCTCGATGATCTTCTGCACCTGTTGCGCCGAGTCCTGGGTACGGTGGGCCAGGTTGCGCACCTCGTCGGCCACCACCGCAAACCCGCGACCGGCCTCGCCGGCACGTGCCGCCTCGATGGCCGCGTTCAGTGCCAGCAGGTTGGTCTGCTGGGAAATGCCGCTGATCACCTCGAGAATCTGGCCGATGTTCACCGTGTTGGCGTTGAGCGTCTCGATATGGGTGCTGGCGTCGCTGATCTTGCTCGACAGCTGGTTCATCACCGCAATGGTCTGGTCGACCACCTGCTGGCCGTCCTCGGCCAGGTTGCGTGCTTCGCTGGAGTGCTGTGAGGCAAGGGCGGCGTTGTGGGCGATCTCATGGGCGGCGGCGCCCAGCTGGTTGATCGCCGCCGCCACGCTGCTGGTGCGGCCCGACTGCTGGTCGGCATTGTGGATCGACGCGTTCGAGGCGCTGACCACGCGCAGGGCCACTTCATTGACCCGACCGGTGGCCGAGGACACTTCGCTGATCGAGTTGTGGATACGTTCCACGAAGCGGTTGAACGAGGAGCCCAGCGCGCCGAACTCGTCATGGGCATGAATGCGCAGGCGCCGGGTCAGGTCGCCTTCGCCTTCGGCGATATCGTGCATGGCGCGGCCCATCACATGCAGCGGCTCCATCAGGACGCGGATCAGCACGCCGAGCAAGGCGATGATGATCAGCACGGCGATGGCCGTGGCCACGATGGCCGAGGTCCGAAACTCGCCGAGCATGGCAAAGGCGTAGTCCTGGTCGACCACCATCGCCACGTACCAGTCGGCCGAAGGCACGCCGTTGACGCGGGTGAAGCTGATGAACTGCCGGCGCCCGTCCTGCTCGACTTCCTTGAGGCCGCTACCCGGCTGCGGCGTGCCCTGCGGGTAGGCATCGGCCAGGCGCTTGAGGGTCAGCGAGCTGTCCGGGTGGATCAGGATCTTGCCCTCGGCATTGACGATGAACGCCAGGCCGTGGCCGTCGAAGTTCAGCGAGTTGATGATGCTGCTGATGGTGTCCAGGTCGGTGTCGGCACCGCTGACACCGATCAGGCGGCCAGCCTGCTGCACCGGGGTGGCAATGGTGATCACCAGCTTGCCCGAGGAGGCCGAGACGTAGGGTTCGGTAACGATGCTGCGCCCGGCCTCGCTGGCGCCCTTGTACCAGCCGCGTACCCGCGGGTCGTAGTCGGCGGCGCGGTTGCCCGTGGGCACCGATTGCATGCTGCCGTCCTGGCCGCCGAAGTAGGTCAGGGTGAAGTTGCTGGCATACACCGGCAACGCCATCAGCCGGTCCAGGCTCGGCTTGCCGGGGCCATCCACGGCCACCTGCTGGGCAAACGAATGCTGCAGCTGGATGCGGCTCTGCAGCCAGGTCTGGATGTTGCTGGTGGTAAGGCTGCCGAGCTCCTGCATCGTGGCCTCGGTGTTGCTGCGCAGCGACTGGCGCTGGCGGTAATCGTTGAACAGGATGAAACAGGTAAACGCCACCGCGACCACAAGGGCGGCGGCCAGCAGGATCTTGTGGCTGAACTTCAGGTTTTTGGTCATTGCGAGGTCTGTCTGCACAAGGCGGTCAACGGGGAGGGCGCGGCGAAACGTCGCAGCGCCCTCCTGTGTCGTCCGCGCCGGGCAAAAAATGAGGCGGATGTGCGACTAGTCGACAAATGGCAACGATAACCGTGCAGGTAATTGGGGTTGCCGGGAACCGGATAGGGGTTTTTGCTTCTAAGCTCGAGTCAGGCCCCGTGCTTGCACCCTCATGTTCAGGAGTGACCCCATGTCGTTGCGTTCCCTCGCCTTGTTGTCGTTGTGCGTGTTGCTGGCCGCATGCAGCAAGATCAACCAGGAAAACTATTCCAAGCTCCAGGCCGGCATGCCCAAGGCCGAGGTCGAGCGACTGCTGGGCAGCCCCACCGAGTGTTCCGGCGCGCTGGGCATGACCAGTTGTACCTGGGGCGACCAGAAAGCCTTCATCAGCGTGCAGTACGCCGCCGACAAGGTGCTGATGTACTCGGGGCAGGGTCTCAAATGAAACGCCTGCCCCTGCTGTTGAGCCTGTGCGCCGGCCTGCTGCTGACCGGTTGTGCGCATTCGCGCGACGACGGGCCGTTGCCGCCCAAGACCGTCGACAGCGTCGACCTCAAGCGTTACCAGGGCAAGTGGTTCGAGCTGGCGCGGTTGCCGATGTTCTTCCAGCGCAATTGCGCGCAGAGCGAAGCGCATTACAACCTCAAGCCGGACGGCACGGTGGGCGTGCTCAACCGCTGCATCACGCTCGAGGGCGAGTGGGAGGAGGCCAGTGGTACGGCGACGCCACAGGTGCAGGGCAAGACCGACAAGCTGTGGGTGGAGTTCGACAACTGGTTCTCGCGGTTGCTGCCGGGGGTGACGAAGGGCGATTACTGGGTGCTGTACGTGGACAAGGACTACCAGACGGCACTGGTGGGCAACCCGGACCGCAAGTACCTGTGGATACTGTCGCGCACGCCGACGATTCCGGCGCTGGAGCGCGAGAGCCTGCTGGCGCGGGCGCGTCAGCAGGGGTATGACACCACGCGGCTGATCTGGCGGGTTTCGGACAGGGACATCGCGCACAGTCAGTGAGGGCCTCTTCGCGGGTCAAGCCCGCTCCCACAGGATCAGCATAAACCCTGTGGGAGCGGGCTTGACCCGCGATAATCACGGCGTGGTTCTGGCTCAGCCCAGCACTTCGCGAAGCACCCCGGCAAACGCCCGCGCACTCTGTTCTTCACCCGCATGCCGACCCTGCTTGACCACCCAATTGCCATTCACCATCACATCGCGCACCTGCCGGTCGCCGCCGGCAAACAGCCAGCGATTGAGAACCCCGTCCCCGCTCGCCGTGGCGATATACGGATCGGCCCCATCCAGCACGATCCAGTCGGCCCGCCTGCCCACCGCCAGTTCGCCAACCGGCTGCCCCAGCGCCTGCGCACCACCGGCCAGGGCCGCATCGAACAGGGTGCGCCCCACCATCGGCTGATCGGCCCCATGCAACCGGTTGCGCCGCTGGTCGCGCAGGCGTTGGCCATATTCGAGCCAGCGCAATTCCTCCACCACGCTCAGCGACACATGGCTGTCCGAGCCGATGCCCATGCGCCCGCCCTGGGCCAGGTAGTCGACGGCAGGGAAGATGCCGTCGCCCAGGTTGGCCTCGGTGGTCAGGCACAGGCCGGCCACCGCCTTGCTGCGCGCCATGGTGCTGACTTCGTCGGGCTCGGCGTGGGTGGCGTGCACCAGGCACCAGCGCTGGTCGACATCGACGTTTTCATACAGCCACTGCAATGGCCGGCGGCCACTCCAGGCCAGGCAGTCGTCGACTTCCTTCTGTTGTTCGGCAATGTGGATATGCACCGGGCAGGCCTTGTCGCCGGCAGCCATGACCTGGGCGATCTGCTGCGGGGTGACCGCGCGCAGGGAGTGAAAGCACAGCCCCAGGCGCTGCGCCGGTTGCTGGGCGAGCAGCGGCGCCAGTTGCGTGTGCAGGTGCAGGTACTGCTCGGTGCCGTTGATGAAGCGACGTTGCCCGTCATTGGGCGCCTGCCCGCCGAAACCCGAGTGGCTGTACAGCACCGGCAGCAGGGTCAGGCCGATGCCGGTGTCGGCGGCGGCCTGGCTGATGCGCAGCGACAGTTCGGCCGGGTCGGCATAGGCCTTGCCCTGGGCGTCATGGTGCACGTAATGGAATTCGGCCACCGAGGTGTAGCCGGCCTTGAGCATCTCGATGTACAGCTGGCGCGCAATGATGCCCAGTTGCTCGGGGCTGATCCGGCCCACCAGCCGGTACATCAGCTCGCGCCAGGTCCAGAAGCTGTCGTTGGGGTTGCCGGCCACTTCCGCCAGGCCGGCCATGGCGCGCTGGAAGGCGTGCGAGTGCAGGTTCGGCATGCCCGGCAGCAACGGCCCGGCCAGGCGCTCGGCGCCATCTGCCGAGGCGCCTGGCTGTACGCTATTCAACAGGCCGTCGGGGCCTGTCTCGATTCGCACGTTTTCTGCCCAGCCTGTAGGCAACAAAGCACGTTCGGCAAAGAACACGGACATCGGTACGCCACCCTTTTCTGGTTATTTGTATATACATATACAGACGTTTGCCTGCCCGGTAAACTGCGGCACTCTACCGGTCATACTCATCACCAAGGATTTTTGCCGTGTCGACACCTCCTGTCTCCGCGTTGGTTGCCCACATGGGCGAGGGCCCGGCGCCGCTGTATGCGCGGGTCAAGCAGATGATCGCCCAGCAGATCCAGAACGGCAGCTGGCCGCCGCATCACCGCGTACCGTCCGAGAGCGAACTGGTCACCGAGCTGGGCTTCAGCCGCATGACCATCAACCGCGCCTTGCGCGAGCTGACCGCCGAAGGCCTGCTGGTGCGCATGCAGGGCGTCGGCACCTTCGTCGCCGAGCCCAAGAGCCGCTCGGCGCTGTTCGAGGTCAACAACATCGCCGACGAGATCGCCGCGCGCGGCCACCAGCACAGCTGCAAGGTGATCACCCTGACCGAAGAGGCGGCAGGCTCGGAGCGGGCGCTGGCGCTGGACATGCGCGAAGGGCAGCGGGTGTTCCATTCGCTGATCGTGCACTACGAAAACGGCATCCCGGTGCAGATCGAGGACCGCTTCGTCAACGCCCAGGTCGCCCCGGACTACCTCAAGCAGGACTTCACCCGCCAGACCCCCTACGCCTACCTGTCCCAGGTGGCGCCGCTGACCGAAGGCGAGCACGTGGTCGAGGCGATCCTGGCCGAACCCGAGGAATGCCGCCTGCTGCAGATCGAGCCGGGCGAGCCGTGCCTGCTGATCCGCCGGCGCACCTGGTCGGGTCGCCAGCCGGTCACGGCGGCGCGCCTGATTCACCCCGGTTCCCGTCACCGCCTGGAAGGACGCTTCAGCAAATGAGTTCGTTGACCCTGTTACGTGCCGCCGACTACCCGCGCATGCCGTGGAAGAACGGCGGCGGCAGTACCGAAGAGATCACCCGCGATGGCGGGGCCGGCCTGGAGGGCTTTGGCTGGCGCCTGTCGATTGCCGACATCGCCGAGTCGGGCGGGTTCTCCAGCTTTGCCGGGTATCAGCGCGTGATCAGCGTGCTGCAAGGCGATGGCATGCGCCTGATGGTGGATGGCCAGGCCAGCCGCGATCTGCTGGCGTTCGATGCCTTCGCCTTCAGCGGCGAAAGTGCAGTGAGCTGCAACCTGCTGGGCGGACCGATTCGCGACTTCAACCTGATCTATGCGCCGCAGCGGTTTGCCGCGCGGTTGCAGTGGCTGCCGGGTGAAAGCCGGGTGTACAGCTCGGCCCAGACGCTGCTGGTGTTCGCGGCGCACGAGCGGGTGCGGGTCAAGGTCGCAGGGCATGCCGAGCAGTGGCTGGGTCGCTATGACTGCCTGCGGCTGGACGGCAACCACGGGTTGCTGGAGTTCGAGGTCAGTGGGCAGATCTGCCTGATCGAGCTGACCGAACGTTAAGGGCTTCGCCAGCAAGGCTGGCTCCTGCAGGTCCTGTTCTTTTTTTGCGTGTAGGAGCCGGCCTTGCCGGCGAAGCGGACGACACTGTTTTTTGGTTGCCTGTACTTGTACATACAAGTAAATATATGTTTGTATTGCATCCATGGCAGTGCCATCCCGAATTCGCCTTTCGCTCGAGGAGCCCTTACGTGACGAACAAGCACAATAAATTCCGTGACGTCGAAATTCGCGCCCCGCGCGGCACCCAGCTCACCGCCAAGAGCTGGCTGACCGAAGCGCCGCTGCGCATGCTGATGAACAACCTCGACCCGCAAGTTGCCGAGAACCCCAAGGAGCTGGTGGTGTACGGCGGCATCGGCCGCGCCGCGCGCAACTGGGAGTGCTACGACAAGATCGTCGAGAGCCTCACCCACCTGAATGACGACGAGACCCTGCTGGTGCAATCCGGCAAGCCGGTCGGCGTGTTCAAGACCCACAGCAACGCCCCGCGCGTACTGATCGCCAACTCCAACCTGGTGCCGCACTGGGCCAACTGGGAACATTTCAACGAACTCGATGCCAAGGGCCTGGCCATGTACGGCCAGATGACCGCCGGCAGCTGGATCTACATCGGCAGCCAGGGCATCGTGCAGGGCACCTACGAAACCTTCGTCGAAGCCGGCCGCCAGCACTACAACGGTAGCCTCAAGGGCAAGTGGGTGCTCACCGCAGGCCTGGGCGGGATGGGCGGCGCGCAGCCACTGGCCGCGACCCTGGCCGGCGCCTGCTCGCTGAACATCGAATGCCAGCAGAGCCGCATCGACTTCCGCCTGAGCAGCCGCTACGTGGATGAACAGGCCACCGACCTGGACGACGCCCTGGCGCGCATCGCCAGATACACGGGCGAAGGCAAGGCCATCTCCATCGCCCTGCTGGGCAATGCCGCCGAAATCCTGCCCGAGCTGGTCAAGCGCGGCGTGCGCCCCGACATGGTCACCGACCAGACCAGCGCCCACGACCCGCTCAATGGCTACCTGCCGGCCGGCTGGACCTGGGAGCAGTACCGCGACCGCGCGCAGACCGAACCGGCGGCGGTGGTCAAGGCTGCCAGGCAGTCGATGGCCGTGCACGTGCAGGCCATGCTCGACTTCCAGAAGCAGGGCATCCCGACCTTCGACTACGGCAACAACATTCGTCAGATGGCCAAGGAAGAGGGCGTGACCAACGCCTTCGACTTCCCCGGCTTCGTACCTGCTTATATCCGCCCGCTGTTCTGCCGCGGCGTGGGCCCGTTCCGCTGGGCCGCGCTGTCGGGCGACGCCCAGGACATCTACAAGACCGACGCCAAGGTCAAGGAGCTGATCCCCGACGACGCGCACCTGCACAACTGGCTGGACATGGCCCGCGAGCGCATCAGCTTCCAGGGCCTGCCGGCACGTATCTGCTGGGTCGGCCTGGGCCTGCGCGCCAAGCTGGGCCTGGCGTTCAACGAAATGGTGCGCAGCGGCGAGCTGTCGGCACCGATCGTGATCGGCCGCGACCACCTGGACTCCGGCTCCGTCTCGAGCCCCAACCGTGAAACCGAAGCCATGCAGGACGGCTCCGACGCCGTGTCCGACTGGCCGCTGCTCAATGCCCTGCTCAACACCGCCAGCGGCGCGACCTGGGTCTCGCTGCACCACGGCGGCGGGGTGGGCATGGGCTTCTCGCAGCACTCGGGCATGGTCATCGTGTGCGACGGCACCGACGAAGCCGCCGAGCGTATTGCCCGCGTTCTGCACAACGACCCGGCCACCGGCGTGATGCGCCATGCCGATGCCGGTTATCAGATCGCCATCGACTGTGCGAAAGAGCAGGGCCTGAACCTGCCGATGATCACGCGCTGAGCGGCGCCCTGGTCGATACTGAATTCATGACGGGCGTGAACGCCTTTCGAGACGGAGCAATAACGTGACCCAACTGACCCTGAAGCCTGGCACCCTGACCTTGGCTCAGCTGCGTGCGATCTACCAGCAACCGCTGACCCTGCAACTGGACGCCAGCGCCGACCAGCAGATCGAAGACAGCGTGGCCTGCGTCGAGCAGATCCTTGCCGAGGACCGCACCGCCTACGGCATCAATACCGGTTTCGGCCTGCTGGCCTCGACCCGCATCGCCAGCCACGACCTGGAGAACCTGCAGCGCTCGCTGGTGCTGTCCCACGCCGCCGGCGTCGGCGCGCCGCTGGACGACGCCCTGGTGCGCCTGATCATGGTGCTCAAGGTCAACAGCCTGAGCCGTGGTTTTTCCGGCATACGGCGCAAGGTGATCGACGCGCTGATCGCCCTGATCAACGCCGAGGTCTACCCGCACATTCCGCTCAAGGGCTCGGTGGGCGCCTCCGGCGACCTCGCACCGCTGGCGCACATGTCGCTGGTGCTGCTGGGCGAAGGCAAGGCCCGCCACAAGGGCCAATGGCTGTCGGCCACCGAAGCGCTGGCGGTGGCCGGCCTCGAGCCGCTGACCCTGGCCGCCAAGGAGGGCCTGGCCCTGCTCAACGGCACCCAGGCGTCCACCGCCTATGCGCTGCGCGGGCTGTTCGAAGGTGAAGACCTGTTCGCTGCCGCCGTTGCTTGCGGCAGCCTCACCGTCGAAGCGGTGCTGGGCTCGCGCTCGCCCTTCGATGACCGTATTCATCAGGCCCGCGGCCAGCGTGGCCAGATCGACTCGGCCGCCTGCTACCGCGACCTGCTGGGCGACGGCAGCGAAGTGTCGGCCTCGCACCAGAACTGCGGCAAGGTGCAGGACCCGTACTCCCTGCGTTGCCAGCCACAGGTGATGGGCGCCTGCCTGACCCAGTTGCGCCAGGCCGCCGAGGTACTGGTGGTGGAGGCCAACGCGGTGTCCGACAACCCGCTGGTATTCGCCAAGGAGGGTGACGTGATCTCCGGTGGCAACTTCCACGCCGAGCCGGTGGCCATGGCCGCCGACAACATGGCCCTGGCCATCGCCGAAATCGGTTCGCTGAGCGAGCGGCGCATCTCGCTGATGATGGACAAGCACATGTCGCAGTTGCCGCCGTTCCTGGTGGCCAACGGCGGGGTCAACTCCGGCTTCATGATCGCCCAGGTCACCGCCGCCGCGCTGGCCAGCGAGAACAAGGCGCTGGCGCACCCGCACAGCGTCGACAGCATTCCCACCTCGGCCAACCAGGAAGACCACGTGTCGATGGCCCCGGCCGCCGGCAAGCGCCTGTGGGAAATGGCCGAGAACACCCGCGGTGTGCTGGCCGTGGAATGGCTGGCCGCCTGCCAGGGCCTGGACCTGCGCACCGGCCTCAAGACCTCGCCCAAGCTGGAGCAGGCGCGCCAGGCCCTGCGTGGCCAGGTCGCGCACTACGACAAGGACCGTTTCTTCGCCCCCGACATCGAGGTGGCCATCGCCCTGCTGGCTGCGGGCACGCTGACCGGCCTGCTGCCGGCCAAGGTGCTGCCCAGCCTCTGACGCCACCGGCTGGCCGTGCAGGCCAGCCGTCTGCCGCGCGAACCCTGGCGGGTTCGCGCTGCTTTTCGCCTACAAAAAAAACAGGAACGCGAAATGCAATCTCAAGCACAAGGTCTCAAGCGCGGGCTTACGGCCCGGCACATTCGATTCATGGCACTGGGCTCGGCCATCGGCACCGGGCTGTTCTACGGTTCGGCCGCGGCCATCCAGATGGCCGGCCCGGCGGTGTTGCTGGCCTACCTGATCGGCGGCGCGGCGGTGTTCATGGTGATGCGTGCACTGGGTGAAATGGCCGTGCACAACCCGGTGTCCGGCTCGTTCGGCAAATACGCCAGCACCTACCTGGGGCCCATGGCCGGCTTCGTGCTGGGCTGGACCTACGCCTTTGAAATGATCATCGTGTGCCTGGCCGACGTCACGGCCTTCGGCATCTACATGGGCTTCTGGTTTCCCGATGTGGCGCGCTGGGTGTGGGTGCTGGGCATCGTGTTCCTGATCGGCGGGCTCAACCTGTGCAACGTCAAGGTGTTCGGCGAGATGGAGTTCTGGCTGTCGCTGCTCAAGGTCGGCGCGATCGTGGCGATGATCCTGGCCGGTTTCGGCATCATGGCCTTCGGCCTGGCCAATGCCGAGGCGGGCAACACGGTGGGCATCGGCAACCTGTTCGATCACGGCGGTTTCATGCCCAACGGTGTCGGCGGCCTGATCGCCTCGTTCGCGGTGGTGATGTTCGCCTTCGGCGGCATCGAGATCATCGGTATCACCGCCGGTGAAGCCAAGGACCCGCAGCGCGTGATCCCCAAGGCGATCAACGCCGTGCCGCTGCGCATCCTGCTGTTCTATGTGCTCACCCTGTTCGTGCTGATGTGCCTGTACCCCTGGCCGCAGATCGGCAGCCAGGGCAGCCCGTTCGTGCAGATCTTCAGCAACCTGGGGATTGGTTCGGCGGCCACGGTGCTCAACATCGTGGTGATCTCGGCGGCGGTGTCGGCCATCAACAGCGATATCTTCGGTGCCGGGCGCATGATGTACGGCCTGGCCGAGCAGGGCCACGCGCCCAAAGGCTTCTCGAAGATCTCGCGCCACGGCGTGCCGTGGATGACCGTGCTGGTGATGGGCGCTGCGCTGCTCGGTGGCGTGGTGCTCAACTACCTGATTCCGGAAAACGTGTTCCTGCTGATCGCCTCCATTGCCACCTTTGCTACGGTATGGGTGTGGCTGATGATCCTGGTGACCCAGGTGGCCATGCGCCGCAGCATGAGCCGCGAAGAGGTCGCGCAACTGAAGTTCCCGGTACCGTTCTGGCCGTATGGGCCGGCCGCAGCCATCGCCTTCATGCTGTTCGTGTTCGGTGTGCTGGGCTACTTCCCCGACACCCAGGCGGCGTTGATCGTCGGCGTGGTGTGGGTGGTGTTCCTGGTGGCCGCCTACTGGCTGTGGTGCAAGCCGCGTGGCACGGTCACGCAGCCGGTGTCGACGCCTCAATAGTTACGGAGACTGTGCATGAAAACCCTCTGGCAGCACTGCCATGTGGCAAGCATGGCGCACGGCGCCTACTCGATCATCGAGGACGCGGCCATCGTCACCTGCGCCGGGCGCATCGAATGGATCGGCCCGCGCCAGGCGCTGGCAGGCCCTGTGCCTGACAGCACGGTCGACCTGGGCGGCGCCTGGGTCACCCCCGGGCTGATCGACTGCCACACCCACGCGGTGTTCGGCGGCAACCGCAGCGGCGAGTTCGAACAGCGCCTGCAGGGCGTGAGCTACGCCGAGATCGCCGCCCAGGGGGGGGGCATCGCCAGCACCGTGCGCGCCACCCGCGCCGCCAGCGAAGACGAGCTGTATGCCAGCGCCCTGCGCCGGGTGCAGGCCCTGATGCGCGATGGTGTGACCACCCTGGAGATCAAGTCCGGCTACGGCCTGGACCTGGACAACGAGCGCAAGATGCTCAAGGTGGCGCGCCGGCTCGGCGAAACGCTGCCGCTGACCGTGCGCAGCACCTGCCTGGCGGCGCATGCCTTGCCGCCCGAGTACGCCGAGCGCGCCGACGACTACATCACTCACATCTGCGAGCAGATGCTTCCGGCGCTGGCTGGCGAAGGGCTGGTGGACGCGGTGGATGCGTTCTGCGAATACCTGGCGTTTTCGCCGGCGCAGGTCGAGCGGGTGTTTCTCAAGGCCCGCGAGCTGGGCCTGCCGGTCAAGCTGCATGCCGAGCAGCTGTCGTCGCTGCACGGTTCGAGCCTGGCGGCGCGCTACCAGGCACTGTCGGCCGATCACCTGGAGTTCATGGACGAGGCCGATGCCATCGCCATGGCCCAGGCCGGTACGGTGGCGGTGCTGCTGCCGGGGGCTTTCTACTTCTTGCGCGAAACCCAGCTGCCGCCGATGGACGCGCTGCGCAGGCACGGCGTGAAGATCGCGATTGCCAGCGACCTCAACCCCGGCACCTCGCCGGCCTTGTCGCTGCGCCTGATGCTGAACATGGCCTGCACCCTGTTTCGCATGACCCCCGAAGAAGCCCTGGCCGGTGTCACCGTGCATGCCGCCACGGCGTTGGGGCTGGGCGACAGCCATGGCTCGCTGGAGGTCGGCAAGGTGGCCGACTTCGTGGCCTGGGACATCGAACGGCCGGCAGACCTGGCCTACTGGCTGGGCGGCGACCTGCACAAGCGGGTGGTGCGCCACGGCGTTGAACTGACCGATAAAGGGGAGGCTGCATGGACAAGGTCGTGAGTTTTCACCAGGGTACGCTGCCGCTGCTGGTCAGCATTCCCCATGCCGGGCTCAGGCTGACCCCGGCGGTCGAGGCCGGGCTGGTGGACGAGGCCAGGGGCCTGCCGGACACCGACTGGCACATTCCGCGCCTGTACGCCTTTGCCCGTGAGCTGGGCGCCAGCGTGGTGGTGGGCGAGTATTCGCGCTTCGTCATCGACCTGAACCGGCCCGAGGATGACCAGCCACTGTATGCCGGCGCCACCACCGGGCTGTTCCCGGCCACGCTGTTCGAAGGGCAGCCGCTGTTCAAGGCGGGGCTGGAGCCGAGTGCGGCCGAGCGGGCGGGCTACCTGGAGGCCATCTGGCGGCCGTATCACGACACCCTCACCGGCGAGCTGGCGCGCCTGCGCGAGCAGTTCGGCTATGCGTTGCTATGGGATGCGCACTCGATCCGCTCGGTGATCCCTCATCTGTTCGACGGCACGTTGCCGGACTTCAACATCGGCACCTTCAATGGCGCGAGCTGCGACGCGGCGCTGGCCGAGCGGGTCAGGGCGGTGGCGGCCGGCGCGCAGGGCTACAGCCATGTGCTCAACGGGCGCTTCAAGGGCGGGCACATCACCCGTCACTATGGCGACCCGGCCAACAACGTGCATGCGGTGCAGATGGAACTGGCGCAGTGCAACTACATGGAGGAGGTGGCGCCGTTCACCTACCGCGACGATCTGGCGCAGCCGACCCAGCGGGTGCTGGAGCAGATGCTGGTGGCGATGCTGGGGTGGGGGCGCGAGCGTTACCCGGCATAGGACCGCGGCGCTGCCTTCGCCGGCAAGGCCGGCTCCTGCAGACGGTTGCGAACCGGTAGGAGCCGGCCTTGCCGGCGAAGGGGCCCGAAAGCCGAACACAGGTACATGCTCAAAGCGCATTTCGGGTTTATGATGCCCAACGGCAGCCTATTTCCCCACACGGAGTGCGTAATGCAGACCTTGTACCCGCAGATCAAACCCTACGCCCGGCACGATCTGGCCGTGGAAGCACCGCATGTACTGTACGTCGATGAAAGCGGTTCCCCGGAAGGTCTGCCCGTGCTGTTCATTCATGGCGGCCCGGGCGCCGGCTGCGATGCGCAAAGCCGCTGCTATTTCGACCCCAACCTGTACCGCATCGTCACCTTCGACCAGCGCGGCTGCGGTCGCTCCACCCCGCACGCGAGCCTGGAGAACAACACCACCCAGGCCCTGATCGAAGACATCGAGCGTATCCGCGAGCACCTGAACATCGAAAAATGGGTGCTGTTCGGCGGTTCCTGGGGCTCGACCCTGGCCCTGGCCTACGCCCAGACCCACCCCGAGCGCGTGCACGGGCTGATCCTGCGCGGCATCTTCCTGTGCCGCCCGCAGGAAATCGAATGGTTCTACCAGGCGGGTGCCAGCCGACTGTTCCCCGACTACTGGCAGGATTACATCGCGCCGATCCCCGCCGACGAGCGCGACGACCTGGTCAAGGCCTTCCACAAGCGCCTTACCGGCAACGACCAGATCGCCCAGATGCATGCGGCCAAGGCCTGGTCCACCTGGGAGGGCCGCACCGCGACGCTGCGTCCCAACCCGCTGGTGGTCGACCGTTTCTCCGAGCCGCAACGCGCCCTGTCGATTGCCCGCATCGAATGCCACTACTTCATGAACAACGCGTTCCTGGAGCCCGACCAGCTGATCCGCGACATGCCGCGTATCGCCCACCTGCCGGCGGTGATCGTACACGGTCGCTATGACGTGATCTGCCCGCTGGACAACGCCTGGGCGCTGCACCAGGCCTGGCCCAACAGCGAGCTAAAAGTGATTCGCGACGCCGGCCACGCCTCCTCCGAGCCCGGCATCACCGATGCGCTGGTGCGCGCCGCCGACCAGATGGCCCGGCGCCTGCTCGACCTGCCGCTGGAAGAAGCGTGAAGGGCCTGCTGCAACGCGCGCGTGGCGCGCGGGTAGAGGTCGACGGCGAGATCGTCGGGTCCATCGACCAGGGCCTGCTGGTGCTGGTCGCCGTCGAGCCCGGCGACACCCCGGCCCACGCCGACAAGCTGCTGCACAAGCTGCTCAACTACCGGGTGTTCAGCGACCACCAGGGCAAGATGAACCTGTCGCTCAAGGACATCGACGGCGGCCTGCTGCTGGTATCGCAGTTCACCCTGGCTGCCGACACCCAGAGCGGCCTGCGTCCGAGCTTTTCCACCGCCGCGCCACCGGCACTCGGTGCCGAACTGTTCGACTATCTGCTGGCCCAGGCGAGGCTCAAGCACCCCAAGGTGGCGAGCGGGCGTTTCGGTGCGGACATGCAGGTTCACCTGGTCAATGATGGCCCTGTGACATTTATGCTACAAATATGAAGGTGAAAAGGCCGCTGCTTGCATGAAAACAGCGGCTTTTCAGCATAAATAGTTGCTTGGCCCTGATGCGTTGTAACGCGGCCTGCTGGATAATCGCGCGAAATGTGGGCCTGCGTTCGCAGGCCCGTTTTACTCTGACTTGAGCATCGTCCGGAACCGTTTGGGGAATCATTGTGCCCTTTCGGAGTCCGAACAGTGCTCGCCAACCCGGCATACGTCGCTGGCCGTTGGTTCTTTGATCTGTTTTCGGCGAGGGTTGCTCGTGATTGTAAGTCCCTGTAATGCACCAAGAACTTCCGCCAATCGGCTGCGCAAGGCCTTCGTGGCAGCCTCTGCACTGGTCTGCCTGCTCAGCGCGGGCCAGCTCTGGGCGTTCAACCTCGACGACGTGGCAGCCAAGGCCAAAGACCTGGCCGGGCAGAAGTACGAAGCACCCAAGAGCAACCTGCCGGCCGTGTTCCGTGACATGAAGTACGGCGACTACCAGAAGATCCGCTTCCTGCAGGACAAGGCCGAGTGGGCCCAGGACAAGACCCCGTTCAAGCTGTCGTTCTACCACCAGGGCATGCACTTCGACACGCCGGTACGCATCAACGAAGTCACCGCCAACAAGGTGCAGGAGATCAAGTACGACCCGAGCCGCTTCGACTTCGGCGACGTGCAGTTCGACCCCAAGGCCACCGACAAGCTCGGCTACGCCGGCTTTCGCGTGCTGTACCCGATCAACAAGGCCGACAAGCAGGATGAAATCATGACCCTGCTTGGCGCCAGCTATTTCCGCGTGGTCGGCAAGGGCCATGTGTATGGCCTGTCGGCCCGTGGCCTGGCCATCGACACCGCGCTGCCGTCGGGCGAGGAGTTCCCGCGCTTCACCGAGTTCTGGGTCGAGAAGCCCAAGCCGACCGACAAGCACCTGGTGATCTACGCGCTGCTCGATTCGCCGCGCTCCACCGGCGCCTACAAGCTGACCCTGCGCCCGGGCACCGACACCATCGTCGACGTCAAGTCCAGGGTGTACCTGCGTGACCACGTCAGCCGCCTGGGCATCGCCCCGCTGACCAGCATGTTCCTGTTCGGCGGCAACCAGCCGTCCAAGGTGCCCAACTACCGCCCTGCGCTGCACGACTCCGAAGGCCTGTCGATCCATGCGGCCAACGGCGAATGGCTGTGGCGCCCGCTCAACAACCCCAAGCACCTGGCCGTGAGCAACTTCAGCGTCGAGAACCCGCGTGGGTTCGGCCTGCTGCAGCGCCAGCGCGAGTTCAGCCAGTTCGAAGACCTCGACGACAACTACCAGAAGCGCCCGAGCGCCTGGATCGAGCCGAGCGGCGACTGGGGCAAGGGCACCGTCGACCTGGTCGAGATCCCGACCGCCGACGAGACCAACGACAACATCGTGGCCTTCTGGAGCCCGGAAAAACTGCCTGAGCCCGGTGTGGCATCCGAATTCAACTACCGCCTGCACTGGACCATCGACGAGTCCGAGTTCCACTCGCCGAACCTGGGCTGGGTCAAGCAGACCCTGCGCTCCACCGGTGACGTCAAGCAGTCCAACCTGATCCGCCAGCCCGATGGCAGCATCGCCTTCCTGGTCGACTTCGAGGGCCCGGTGCTGGCCGCCCTGCCGGAAGATGCCAACGTGCGCAGCCAGGTGACCACCGACGACAACGCCGAAGTGGTCGAGAACAACCTGCGCTACAACCCCGAGATCAAGGGCTGGCGCCTGACCCTGCGCCTGAAGGTCAAAGACCCGAGCAAGGCCACCGAAATGCGCGCCGCGCTGCTGCGCGACGTGCCGGTCGAACAGCCCAAGCCGGCCAAGCCTGCCAAGCAGGACAAGGCCGCTGCCAAGCACGCCAAGCAGGAAAAACCTGCCCAGCCGCCAGCCGCCGATGCGGCGACCACCACCGGGACACCGGCCACCACCGAACAGGTGTTGACCGAGACCTGGAGCTATCAGTTGCCTGCCGATGAGTAACTCTTCACAAAGGCCGGAATCGCTTGGCGAGTACCTGGCCCATCTGCCCCTGAGCGACGAGCAGCGCGCCGAACTGGCCAGCTGCAATTCGTTCAGCGAGCTGCACCGACGCCTGTCGGCGCAGCCGCCGGTGGGTGAAAACGGTTCGGTACAGGGTTCGGTGGGCAGCCGCCTGACCCTGGACAGCGCTGCGGAACTGGAAGAGGCCGAGATGCTCGCCCTCGACGCCAGTGGCCGGGTGTGCCTGAAGGCCACCCCGCCGATCCACCGCACCCGGGTGATCCCCGAGCCATGGCGCACCAACATCCTGGTGCGCGCCTGGCGCCGGGTCACCGGACGTACCAACGCGCCGGCGCCTGAACAGCGCGAGCTGCCCAAGGCGCGCTGGCGCTGGGTGGGTTCGATGCGCCGCTACATCCTGCTGGCGTTGATGCTCGGCCAGACCGTGGTCGCCGGCTGGTACATGAAGGGCATCCTGCCGTACCAGGGCTGGTCGTTCGTCGACCTCGACGAAATCATGCACCAGTCGTTCATGCAGACCGTCACCCAGGTGTGGCCGTATGCGCTGCAGACCAGCATCCTGATCCTGTTCGGCATTCTGTTCTGCTGGGTGTCGGCCGGTTTCTGGACCGCGCTGATGGGCTTTCTGGAACTGCTCACCGGGCGTGACAAGTACCGGATCTCTGGCAGCAGCGCCGGCAACGAACCGATCGAGGCCGGGGCGCGAACCGCACTGGTGATGCCGATCTGCAACGAAGACGTGGCTCGGGTGTTCGCCGGCCTGCGTGCGACCTTCGAGTCGGTGGCGGCCACGGGCAACCTGGACCGCTTCGACTTCTTCGTGCTCAGCGACACCAACGACACCGACATCGCCGTGGCCGAACAGCAGGCCTGGCTGGACGTATGCCGCGAGGCCAAGGGCTTCGGGCGCATCTTCTACCGTCGCCGTCGTCGCCGGGTCAAACGCAAGAGCGGCAACCTCGACGACTTCTGCCGTCGCTGGGGCGCGGACTACCGCTACATGGTGGTACTCGACGCCGACAGCGTGATGAGCGGCGAATGCCTCACCAGCCTGGTGCGGCTGATGGAAGCCAACCCCGACGCCGGGATCATCCAGACCGCGCCCAAGGCGTCGGGCATGGATACCCTGTATGCGCGCATGCAGCAGTTCGCCACCCGGGTGTACGGCCCGCTGTTCACCGCCGGCCTGCACTTCTGGCAGCTGGGCGAATCGCACTACTGGGGCCACAACGCGATCATCCGCATGAAACCCTTCATCGAGCACTGCGCCCTGGCGCCGTTGCCGGGCAAGGGCGCCTTCGCCGGTGCGATCCTGTCCCACGACTTCGTCGAAGCCGCACTGATGCGCCGTGCCGGCTGGGGCGTGTGGATCGCCTATGACCTGCCGGGCAGCTATGAAGAGTTGCCGCCCAACCTGCTCGACGAGCTCAAGCGCGATCGGCGCTGGTGCCACGGCAACCTGATGAACTTCCGCCTGTTCCTGGTCAAGGGCATGCACCCGGTGCACCGTGCGGTGTTCCTCACCGGGGTGATGTCGTACCTGTCGGCGCCGCTGTGGTTCTTCTTCCTGGTGCTGTCGACCGCGCTGCTGGCGACCAACACCCTGATGGAGCCGCAGTACTTCCTCGAACCGCGTCAGCTCTACCCGCTGTGGCCGCAGTGGCACCCGGAAAAAGCCATCGCGCTGTTCTCCACCACCATCGTGCTGCTGTTCCTGCCCAAGCTGCTGAGCATCATCCTGATCTGGGCCAAGGGCGCCAAGGAGTTCGGCGGGCGCATCAAGGTCACCCTGTCGATGCTGCTGGAGATGCTGTTCTCCATGCTGCTGGCGCCGGTACGCATGATCTTCCACACCCGCTTCGTGCTGGCCGCGTTCCTGGGCTGGGCCGCGACCTGGAACTCGCCACAGCGTGACGACGACTCCACCCCGTGGAGCGAAGCGGTGCGCCGGCATGGCCCGCAGACCCTGCTGGGCGTGGCCTGGGCGCTGCTGGTGGCGTGGCTGAACCCAAGCTTTCTGTGGTGGCTGGTGCCGATCGTGGGCTCGCTGATGCTGTCGATCCCGGTGTCGGTGATTTCCAGCCGCACCAACCTGGGCCTGCGCGCCAAGGACGAGAAGCTGTTCCTGATCCCTGAGGAATACGCCACGCCGCAGGAGCTGCTGGCCACCGACCAGTACACCCACGAAAACCGCTGGCATGCGCTGAAGGACGGTTTTGTGCGGGCCGTGGTCGACCCGCAACAGAACGCCCTGGCCTGTGCCCTGGCGACCGCGCGCCATGGCGTGGCGGAGGTGGTCGAGCGCAACCGCGCCGAGCGCATCGCCAAGGCTCTGGAAGTCGGCCCGGCCGCGCTGGATGGCGCCACGCGCCTGGCGCTGCTCAGCGACCCGGTCGCCCTGGCACGGCTGCACAGCCGCGTGTGGGCCGAAGACAACCGCGCCTGGCTGGATGTGTGGCGTGAGTCGATTGCCAACGACCCGCACTCGCCGCTGTTGCCGCTGCACCCGCAGCACGAGGGGCAGGCCGCACTCGCCGGGGCCTGATCTGCGGGCCCCTTCGCCAGCAACGCTGGCTCCTACAGGTCATCCGTGCCGTTGTAGGAGCCGGCTTTGCCGGCGATGTTTCACTCCTTTTTCTGATACCAACAACGCCCCCCATGCGTTAGCATCCCCCCCGATAATAAAACTCGAAGTTTTCCTGCTGGGGGATCTGGTGATGATGAAAAAGTATCTGTCGATGCTGATGATCGGCGTCGCGGCACTGATGACGGTGAACGCTGCACAGGCAGCCGGCGCCATCGATGACGCGGTCAAGCGCGGCACCTTGCGCGTAGGCATGGACCCTACCTACATGCCGTTCCAGATGACCAACAAGCGTGGCGAGATCATCGGCTTCGAAGTCGATATCCTCAAGGCCATGGCCAAGTCCATGGGCGTCAAGCTGGAAACCGTCTCCACCGCCTACGACGGCATCATCCCGGCCCTGATGACCGACAAGTTCGACATGATCGGCAGCGGCATGACCCTGACCCAGGAGCGCAACCTCAAGCTCAACTTCAGCGAACCCTTCATCGTGGTCGGTCAGACCCTGCTGATCCGCAAGGAGCTGGCCGGCGAGATCAAGACCTACAAGGACCTGAACAACGAGAAGTACCGCCTGACTTCCAAGCTCGGCACCACCGGTGAAATGGTCGCCAAGAAGCTGATCGGCAAGGCCAAGTACCACGGCTACGACAACGAGCAGGAAGCGGTGATGGACGTGGTCAACGGCAAGGCCGACGCCTTCGTCTACGACGCCCCGTACAACGTGGTGGCAGTGAACAAGGCCGGCGCCGGCAAGCTGCTGTTCCTCGACGAGCCGTTCACCTTCGAACCGCTGGCCTTCGGCCTGAAGAAGGGCGACTACGACAGCCTGAACTTCATCAACAACTTCCTGCACCAGATCAAGCACGACGGCACCTACGATCGAATCCACGACAAGTGGTTCAAGGACACCGCCTGGCTGAAGGACATGGAATAAGGCCGCGGCCCCACGCCCGGTTCGAAACCCGACGCGCAGGCTGGCCCTGCGCGTTCGCTTTTACGGAAGTACCCCCGTGATCAAACACAAGAAAGCCCAGTGGCCCTGGCATGGGCTGACGGCGCTGGTCCTGATCGGCCTGGCGCTGAGCCTGTATTACGCAACCTCGGTGATCTCCTACGAGTGGCGCTGGAACCGCGTGCCGCAGTACTTTGCCTATCAGGCCGAAGTTGCCCAGCGCGCCGCCGAAAACGGCGTGATCGAGGCGATCGAGCGCAAGGGCGACATGGCCCGCGTCACCTTGCGTGACGAGAGCGGCGCCGAACAGGTGCTGAACGTCGAGCAGGCCAGCCTGCAGATGGACCGTGGCGACGACGTGGCCGAGGGCGACCTGATCGGCGTGACCCACCAGTGGGCCGCCGGGCCGCTGGCCTGGGGCCTGTTCACCACCTTGTGGATCTCGGTGGCGGCGGGGGTGCTGGGGTTGGTGATCGGCCTGTTCGCCGGCCTGTGCCGGTTGTCCAGCAACCCGACCCTGCGCGACCTGTCGACGGTGTATGTGGAGCTGGTGCGCGGCACGCCGCTGCTGGTGCAGATCTTCATCTTCTACTTCTTCATCGGCACCGTGCTCAACCTGTCCCGCGAGTTTGCCGGGGTGGCGGCACTGGCGCTGTTCACCGGCGCCTATGTCGCCGAGATCGTGCGCGCCGGGGTGCAGTCGATTGCCCGCGGCCAGGGCGAGGCGGCCCGTTCGCTGGGCCTGAGCGCCGGCCAGTCGATGCGCCACGTGGTATTGCCGCAGGCGTTCAAGCGCGTGCTGCCGCCGCTGGCCGGGCAGTTCATCAGCCTGGTCAAGGACACCTCGCTGGTGTCGGTGATCGCCATCACCGAACTGACCAAGAGTGGCCGCGAGGCGATCACCACCTCGTTCTCCACGTTCGAGATCTGGTTCTGCGTCGCCGGGCTGTACCTGCTGATCAACCTGCCGCTGTCGCATTTCGCCAGCCGGCTCGAGCGGAGGCTTGCGCAAAGTGATTGAAGTCCGTGACCTGGTAAAAGTCTTCGACACCCGTGGGCAGGTGGTGCGTGCGGTGGATCACGTCAGTACCGACGTGGCCAAGGGCGAAGTGCTGGTGGTGCTGGGCCCGTCGGGCTCGGGCAAGTCGACCTTCCTGCGCTGCCTCAACGGCCTGGAAACCTTCGACGAGGGCACCGTGGCCATCGACGGCCTGCAACTGGCCGACCCGAAGACCGACGTGAATGCCTACCGGCGTGAAGTCGGCATGGTGTTCCAGCACTTCAACCTGTTCCCGCACATGACCGTGCTGGAGAACCTGTGCCTGGCGCAGAAGGTGGTGCGCAAGCGTGGCAAGGCCGAGCGTGAGGCCAAGGCGCGTGCGTTGCTGGAGAAGGTGGGCATTGCGCAGAAGGCCAACGAGTTTCCCTCGCGCCTGTCTGGTGGCCAGCAACAGCGCGTGGCGATTGCCCGTGCGCTGGCGATGGAGCCGAAGGTGATGCTGTTCGACGAGCCGACCTCGGCGCTGGACCCGGAGATGGTTGGCGAGGTGCTGGACGTGATGAAGACCCTGGCCCTGGAAGGCATGACCATGGTCTGTGTGACCCACGAAATGGGCTTTGCCCGGGAAGTGGCGGACCGCGTGCTGTTCTTCGACCACGGCAAGTTGCTGGAAGATTCGCCACCGGAGGCGTTCTTCACTGCGCCGAAGGACCCACGAGCCCAGGCGTTCCTGCGCCAGGTGCTGTAATCGCAGCGTGGCCTTCGCCAGCGAGGCTGGCTCCTGCAGGGTTTCGCCGCACCTGCAGGAGCCAGCCTTGCTGGCGAAGAGGCCGTTACAGGCTGAACCGCCCGACCAACGTCTGCAACTGCCCCCCCAGTCGCGCCAGCTCCACGCTCGACGCCGCAGTCTGCTGGCTCGCCGTGGTCGTCTGATCGGCAATATCCCTCACCGTCATCACATTGCGGTTGATCTCCTCGGCCACCGAGCTCTGCTCTTCGCTGGCCGTGGCGATCTGCTGGTTCATGCCCTGGATGCTCGACACTGTCTCGGTGATCTGCCCCAGCGCCGCGCCCGCCCGCCGGCTCAGTTCGACGCTGTCGCGGCTCAGGTCGCGGCTGCTGTCGAGCAGGTGCACCACCTGCGCCGTACCACTGTGCAGGTTGCCGATCAGCTCCTCGATCTCCTCGGTGGACTGCTGGGTACGCTGGGCCAGGCCGCGCACTTCATCGGCCACCACCGCAAAACCACGCCCGGCTTCGCCCGCCCGCGCAGCCTCGATGGCGGCATTGAGCGCCAGCAGGTTGGTCTGCGACGAAACCGACTTGATCACATCCAGGATGCTGCCGATACGCTCGCTCTCCTGGGCCAGCTGCTGCATGGCCAGGATCGACTCCTCCACCTGCCTGGCCAATTGCTCGATCTGCCCGATGGCGTCGTTGACCACCTGGTTGCCTTCGCGCGCCTGGCTGTCTGCGGCAGTGGCTGCCGCCGAGGCGAACTCGGCGTTGCGCGCCACCTCCAGTACCGTGGCGGCCATCTCGTTCATCGCGGTGGCCACCTGGTCGGTCTCGTCCTTCTGGTTGCCGGTCATCACCTGGGTGCGCTCGGCGACACTCGACAGCTCGCCCACCGCAGCGGTCAACTGGCCGGTGCCCTGGCCGATGCCACCGATCAGCTCGCGCAGGCTCAGGGCCATCTGCTGCATGCTGTTCTGCAACTGCCCCAGCTCATCCTGGCGTGATACCCGCAGGTCGCTGCGCAGGTCGCCCTTGGCGATGCATTGCGCCGCTTGCAGGGTGCGTCTGAGCGGTTCGGTGATCTGGCGCGTGATCAGCCACGCGGCCAGGCTGCCGAGTACCAGCGCCAGCAAGGCGATGACGCTGAGCATGCTGCGTGCCTCGAGGGCTTCTTCGTCGCGCAGCTGGATCTGGTGTCGGGTCAGTACGCGACTGGCATCGCGCAGCTGGTTGCCCATGGTCTCCAGCCCGCCCTGAAGCTGCTCTACCGCGATGGCGGCCTGGCGGTAGCGGTCCAGCAACTGCACATAGCTGGCGAGCGCGGCGGTAGTGGCCTGCAGGTCGCTGGGCGGCAGGTTGCGCCTCAGATCGGCCAGGCTGGCCTGGGCGGCGCCGAGCGCGCTGGCACCCACCTGTTCGAAGGCACTCAGCGGGCTGAAGGTATAGGCCGGGGCGCGGCTTTGCTGGCCGGCGGTCTCGATGTGTCGTGCAAGCGTTGCGAACAGGCGCTGCTCCGAGGCCTGCCGTTCGCTGCCCTGGCGCTCGCCCAGCAGGGTCTTCTGCTCCAGCGTGTCGATACCGTCGAGCAGGCGCTGCTCCTGTTCACGCAGGGCGGTTTCGTGTGTATGGCGCGTGCCGACGGCCTGCTGCAAGGTGTCGAAGTCGCGCACGAACTGGCCGACCACCTGCTGATTGGCCGTGATCACCTGGCGGTCGGCCGCATCGTCGAACTGCCCCAGCATGCTCTGCAGCAGGCGCTCCAGTTCGGTCAGGGTCGCGCTGATCCTGCGCTTGCTCTCGTCGTCCGCCAGCACCCGGTAGGTGATGCGCTCGGCACGCAGGTCCTTGCTCAGGTCGTTGATCGCGGCAATCTGGGTGAGGCGCTGCGAGCTGTCGATGGATTCGTTCAGTGCATGCCAGCCGCCCAGGGTGGTCGCCAGCGTCAGCAGCAGGACGCTGGCAAATCCCAGGGCCAGCTTGAGCCTGACGCTCAGGTTGCCAAGCATCCGGTACAAAGGTGCGAACATGACGGTTCTCCAGTGAAATGAGGGATGTAGCGCCTGGATAGGGTCGGGCGCAGCTACCTGTGCTCATCGGCCACTGGAGGCCAAGCTGGACCTGCAAATGCTGTAGGAAAATTCCCATCTTGCAGGCGGAAAATTCCACCTAGAGCTGGAAGCGCCCGACCAGCGCCTGCAATTGAACCCCCAGGCGTGCCAGCTCGATGCTGGAGGCCGCGGTCTCTTCGCTGGCGGCGCTGGTCTGGTCGGACACGTCGCGCACGTTGATCACGCTGCGGTTGATTTCCTCGGCCACTGCACTTTGCTGTTCCGCCGCGGCCGCAATCTGCTGGTTCATTGCCTGGATCGACGACACCGTGGTGCTGATGGTGGCCAGCGAGGTGCCGGCGCGCCGGGTCAGCTCGACGCTGCTCAGGGTCAGCTCGCGGCTGTTGTCCAGAATCCCGGCGACCTCGGAGGTGCCGCGGTGCAGGCCGGCGATCAGGCCTTCGATCTCTTCGGTGGATTGCTGGGTGCGTCGGGCCAGGCCGCGTACCTCGTCGGCGACCACGGCGAAGCCGCGCCCGGCCTCGCCGGCGCGGGCGGCCTCGATGGCCGCGTTGAGCGCCAGCAGGTTGGTCTGCTGGGCTACCGACTTGATCACGTCGAGCACGCTGCCGATCTTGTCGCTTTCGGCCTTGAGCTGGGCCATGGCTTCGCCGGAGTGGTCGACCGCCGCCGCCAGGCGCTCGATCTCGTCGATGGCCTCGCTGACCACCCGATCGCCTTCGCCGGCCTGCTGGTCGGCCAGGGTGGCGGCCTCGCTGGCCTGCTCGGCATTGCGCGCCACATCCTGCACGGTAGCGGCCATTTCATGCATGGCAGTGGCCACCTGGTCGGTTTCGACCTTCTGCGTGCCGACCCCGCTGCTGGTCTGCTCGGTCACGGCCGAGAGCTGCTCGGCGGCGCTGGCGATCTGGGTCACGCCCTCGCCGATGCCACCGACCAGCTCGCGCAGGCTCACGGTCATGCGCTGCATCGCACGCTGCAGCTCGCCCAGCTCGTCGCGTCGCTCGGCCACCAGGGTCTGGCTCAGGTCGCCGCCGGCCACCCGTTCGACCAGGCGCAGGGTCTGCTGCAGGGGCGTGGTGATCTGGCGGGTGATCACCCACGCGGCCGCGATGCCCAGCAGCAGCGCAACGGCGATCGCCAGGCCCAGGTTGTAGCGTGCCTGCAGGGCCTGCTGGTCGACCAGCTCGGTCTGCGACTGGGTCAGCTCGTCGCTCACCGCCAGCAGGCTGTCGCCCAGCTGTGCCAGGTGCTGCAGGGCCGAGTCGCTGGCGCTGCGCGCCGCGCTGAAGTCGAGCACGGCGGCGCGGTAGTCGGCCAGTGCCCCCGCGGCGGCACGCAAGGTGTCGCGATAGGTGCTCGGTAGCCTGTCGGGCAGTGCGTCAAGCTGGCTGGCCGCCTGGTCGATGGCGGCCAGTGCCGGTGCCTCGAATTCGGCGCGGCCGCTGTAGGTGTAGCCGCGCAGGTGAAAGCGGGCCTGCTGGATCTGCTGGTCCACCGTCACCAGGCTGGCGTAGGCGCTGAAGTCGGCACGCTCGCGCAGGGCCTGCCCGACTGGCGCCAGCAGCGCCACCGCACGTTCGGCGCTGCTGCCCAGGGCGTCGCGTGCCTGCTGGCGCGCCTGCACCGTGGTCTGCAGCTCGGCGAAGGTGCGCCGGTACTGGTCGAGGGTGTTTTCCTGGCGTTGTACCCGGGCAAGGTTGGCGGGCACGTTGAGGCGCCGCTGCAGGTAGGCCAGGCGCTCGGCCACGTCGTCCAGCTCCTTGTCCATCTGCTGGCAGACGGCAGGCTCAAGGTTGCGCTCGTAGACCAGCCGCTGGTTGCGCACATCCTGGATCTCCTTGTTCACCGCCCCGATGTCGGTGAGCTTGTCGCTGCGGTCGGCAAGGTCTTCCAGGGTGGTCCAGCCGATCAGGGCGATACCCAGCGTCAGCAACAGAACCAGGGCAAAGCCCAGGGCCAGTTTCAGTTGAATGCTCAGGTTGCCCAGCATCCGATTCATCGTCACAAGCATGGTGGCTCTCCAGGTACGAGGTTCAGACGCACCCGTGGGTGCGCCAATGCGAACGCATCGGCTGGAGCGCCAAGGTCTGGACCTGCAAACGCTGTAGGACTTTTCGCTATTTGTTCGACGGCCACAGGGGGCCGGACACCGGCAGCGATCAACGCCGCTGCCGGCAGGGTGGGGGGTTACAGGCTGAAGCGGGCGACCAGGGTCTGCAGGTGGGTGCCCAGGCGCGCCAGCTCGACGCTGGAGGCGGCGGTCTCTTCGCTGGCGGCGCTGGTCTGGTCGGACACATCGCGCACCGTCATCACGCTGCGGTTGATCTCTTCGGCCACTGCGCTCTGCTGCTCGGCAGCGGCGGCGATCTGCTGGTTCATGGCCTGGATCGAGGACACGGTGCGGGTAATGGTTTCCAGCGAGGTGCCGGCGCGGCGGGTCAGCTCGACGCTGCTGCCGGTCAGGCTGCGGCTGTTGTCCATCACCGTGGCGACCTGCTGGGTGCCGTTCTGCAGGCCGGCGATCAGCTCCTCGATCTCTTCGGTCGATTGCTGTGTGCGCTGGGCCAGGCTGCGCACTTCATCGGCAACCACCGCGAAACCGCGCCCGGCCTCGCCGGCACGAGCGGCCTCGATGGCGGCGTTGAGGGCCAGCAGGTTGGTCTGCTGGGCCACCGACTTGATCACGTCGAGCACGCTGCCGATCTTGGCGCTTTCGGCCTTGAGCTGACCCATGGCTTCGCTGGAGTGTTCCACCTCGGCGGCCAGGCGCTCGATCTGGTCGATGGCCTCGCCCACCACGCGGTCGCCTTCGCGGGCCTGCTGGTCGGCCATCTGCGCCGCCTCCGAGGCCTCTTCGGCGTTGCGCGCCACTTCCTGCACGGTGGCGGCCATCTCGTTCATGGCCGTGGCCACCTGGTCGGTCTCGACCTTTTGATTGTTGACCCCGGCGCTGGTCTGCTCGGTGACGGCCGAGAGCTGCTCGGCGGCGCTGGCGATCTGGGTGACACCATCGCCGATACCGCCGATCAGCTGGCGCAGGTTCACGGTCATGCGCTGCATGCTGTGCTGCAACTGGCCGAGTTCGTCGCTGCGCTCCACGCGCAGGTCGTGGCGCAGGTCGCCGCTGGCGATGCGGTCCACGGCGCCGAGGGTGTGGCGCAGGGGCACGACGATCTGGCGGGTGATGGCCCACGAGGCGAGGATGCCGAAGAACAGCGCCAGCGCCGTGGCCAGGGCCAGCATCGACTGGGCGTGCTGCGATTCGTCGTCGCGCAGCTGGGTGAGGCTGCGGCTCATCTGCTGGCTCAGGTCGATCAGCAGCGTGCCCTGTTCGGCCATGTGCTGCAGGGCCGCGTCATTGGCGGCCTGGGACTGGCTGAACTGCTCCACCGCGTTGCGGTAGGTGGCCAGCGCCTGGGTGGCGGCGGCCAGGGCATCGGCATGCTCGGCCGGCACCTTGGCCGGCAGGCTGCGGATGACGCGCAGGGCCTGGTCGATGGCCTGCAGGGCGGTCTGCTGTAGCTCGGCCTGCCCGCTGAAGATGTAGCCACGCACGTGGAAGCGGGCCTGCAGCATCAGCGCCTTGGCCTGCACGGCGCTGTTGAAGGTCTGGGTATCGCCGCCTTGCAGCAGCCCGCGCTCTACCTGATCCAGCGATGCGGCGGTCTTTTCCGCGCTGCTGCTCATGGTCGCACGGCTGGCCTCGCGGGCCTGGGCCGCCTGCTTGAGGTCGGCGAAGGCGCGCTGGTACTGGGCAACCGCCTCGTTCTGGCGTTGCAGGCGGTCGCCGTTTTCGCTGGGCGGTATGTGCTGTTCCACGTTCTTGAGCTGGCGATCCAGCTCTACCAGGGCGTTTTCTACCGCGTCGGCGCTGGCGGCATCGCGTTTGTGCTCATAGGTCTGGCGGGCGATGCGCAGGTCCTGGGTGATCTGGTGAATCCTGGAAATCTCGCCCAGGGTGTCGCCGCGCTGGGTGACACCGTTGAGCCCCTGCCAGCCGGTGAGTGCGATCAGCAGGGTCAGCAGCAACACGGTGCCGAAGCCGATGCCGAGTTTGAGCGTGACGCTAAAATTGCCCAGATGGTGGGCGAACCAACGGTACATGGGGTGACTCCATTGCGGTCAGGCGGGGGCGGATGCGTGGTCTGTGGCCAATGCATCGGCCTGGGGTCACAAAACTGAAGGTGTGTATGAAAGGCGTCGCCGGCAAGGCCGGCTCCTACGCACAGCAGCGGACGCGGTGCTAGAACAACCGCGCCAGCAGGGCGGTGACCGCCGTCTCCACGCGCAGGATGCGCTCGCCCAGCTGTACCGGGTTCAGCCCGGCCTTGCCCAGCAGCTCGACCTCATACGGGATCCAGCCACCTTCCGGGCCGATCGCCAGGGTCACCGGCTCGGTCAATGCGCGCGGGCAGGGGGGGTGGTTGCCAGGGTGGCCGACCAGGCCCAGGGTACCCTCGGCAATCGCTGGCAGGCGATCTTCGACGAAGGGCTTGAAGCGCTTCTCGATCACCACCTCGGGCAGCACGGTGTCGCGCGCCTGCTCCAGGCCCAGCACCAGTTGCTCGCGTATTGCCGCAGGCTCCAGGAAGGGGGTTTGCCAGAAGCTCTTCTCGACCCGGTAGCTGTTGACCAGGATGAGCTTGCCCACGCCCATGGTGGCCACGGTCTGGAACACTCGGCGCAGCATCTTCGGGCGCGGCAGGGCCAGCACCAGGGTCAGCGGCAGCTTGGCTGGCGGCGGCTGGGTGAACTCGACCGACAGTTCGGCTTCATGGCCCTCCAGGCGCAGCACCACGGCCTGCCCCATCAGCCCCCCCAGGCGTCCCACGCGCAGGGTGTCGCCCACCGCCACGCGGTGGATCTCCTGCATGTGGGTAAAGCGCCGGTCGCCCAGCACCACACGGTCGGCCGCGACGAAGTCGGCCTCCTCGAGCAGCAGCAGGTTCACGGCTGGGTGGCTGGCGGCTGGTCGTCAGGCTCGTCGGCCTGCACCGGGGCACTGCGCTTGCGGATGAGCCCGCCGAACAGCACGCCGACTTCGAACAGCAACCACATCGGCACGGCCAGCAGGGTCTGCGAGAAGATGTCCGGCGGGGTCAGCACCATGCCGACCACGAAGCAGCCGATGATGACGTAGGGGCGGATCTTCTTCAGGTACTTCACGTCGACCACGCCGATCCACACCAGCAGGATCACCGCCACCGGGATCTCGAAGGCCACGCCGAAGGCGAAGAACAGGGTCATGACGAAGTCGAGGTAGCTGGCGATGTCGGTCATCATCGACACGCCTTCGGGCGTGGCGCTGGCGAAGAAACCGAAGATCAGCGGGAATACCAGGAAGTACGCGAAGGCCATGCCGGCATAGAACAGGAAGATGCTCGACACCAGCAACGGCACTGCGATGCGTTTTTCATGGCGGTACAGGCCGGGGGCGATGAACCCCCAGATCTGGTGCAGGATCACCGGGATCGCCAGGAACAGCGAGACGATCATGGTCAGCTTGAATGGCGTGAGGAACGGCGAGGCCACGTCGGTGGCGATCATCGTGGCGTTGGCCGGCAGGTGGGCGCGCAACGGTGCCGAGACCAGGGTGTAGATCTGCTGGGCGAAGGCGAACAGGCCGGCGAAGATCACGAAGATGACCGCGACGCAGCGCAACAGGCGCGTGCGCAGCTCGGTAAGGTGCGAGACCAGCGGCATCGGCTGGTCGTTTTCCGGGATTTCGCTCATGGGGCTCGCGGCGGCTGTGTCGGTTCGGTGGGCGGTGCTGCTTCGACGGCAGGTGCAGGTGCAGGTGTCGGTGCAGTCACAGGTTCTGGTGCAGGCGCCGGCGCAGCCTCGGTGGCGGTGGCGGCTGGCTCCGCGCCGGGGGTATGCGCCGGATCGGGCTGTACCGATTGCGGGTTGAGGATGCGCCGGGCCTCCTGCTCCATGGAGAGGATGTGCTCGTTGTGCAGCTGGCGCCGGATATCGTCGGCACCGATCTCGCGCTCCACCTCGTTCTTGATCGCGTTGAAGCTGCGTTTCAGTCGGCCGATCCACAGCCCGGCGGTACGTGCAGCGCCCGGCAGGCGCTCGGGGCCGAGCACCAGCAGGGCCACCAGGCCGACAAGCAACAACTCACTGAAGCTGATCCCGAACATGTGTTCACTCTTTCCTGGTCGGCTCTTCGACCTTGTGCGCCTGGCCATCGAAGGTCTGTGGCTGGTTCAGCGGTGCAGCGGCGGGCGGCGGGGTCGGCTGGGCAGGCTGTACGGTGGGCTGCTCCGGCTTGTCTTCCTCTTCGTTCATGGCCTTCTTGAAGCCCTTGATCGATTCGCCCAGGTCGCTGCCCAGGTTCTTCAGTTTCTTGGTACCGAACACCAGTACTACCACCACCAGCAGGACGATCCAGTGTTTCCAGTCAAAAATACCCATGGTGCAATCCTCGATTGAATTCGTTAGGCCGACGGCTGGCGGGCGGCCTTCTCGTCGTGCCCGGACAGGCCGAAGCGGCGGTCCAGTTCGTCCAGCACGGCCTGCGGGTGCTGGCCCAGGGCGGCGAGCATGACCATGCTATGGAACCACAGGTCGGCGGTCTCGTAGATGACATCGCTGCATTCGCCACTGACGGCGGCGTCCTTGGCGGCGATGATGGTCTCGACCGATTCCTCGCCGACCTTTTCCAGGATCTTGTTCAGGCCCTTGTGGTACAGGCTGGCCACGTACGAGGTGTCGGGGGCCGCGCCCTTGCGCGATTCGAGCACTTCGGCCAGGCGGATCAGGGTGTCGCTCATGTCAGTGTCCTGCGCTGTAGATGGCATGCGGGTCTTTGAGTACCGGGTCGACGGTCTTCCACGCGCCGTTCTCGTACACGCGGTAGAAGCAGCTTTCACGGCCGGTATGGCAGGCGATGTGGCCCAGTTGCTCGACCATCAGGATGATCACGTCGGCGTCGCAGTCCAGGCGCATTTCATGCAGCTTCTGCACGTGGCCGGACTCTTCGCCCTTGCGCCACAGTTTGCCACGCGAACGCGACCAGTAGATGGCGCGCTGCTCGGCGGCAGTCAGGCTCAGGGCCTCGCGGTTCATCCAGGCCATCATCAGCACGCGCCCGGTCTTGTGGTCCTGGGCGATCGCCGGTACCAGGCCATCGCTGTTCCAGTTGATCTCGTCCAGCCAGTCTTTCATGTTCGACTCCAAAATAGGCCACGGTCCCGCACCGATGCCACCTGCTAGTGTGCCAGCCACGCAGCAGGCTGGCTATCGGCGCACGATCAGGTAAAGGCCCCCGGCCAGCATCAGCCAGGCCGGCCAGGCTGCCGGGGCGCTGAGGCTCACGGCGCCTGCGGCGAGGGTTGCGCCGCCCGCCAGCAGGCCGGCACCGAGCAGGCGCAGGGCCCAGCGATCGCGCTGCTGCCAGGGTGGCGGCGGGTCGTTCAGGTGCGGTTGCGACATGCGTTCGAGCAGGTCGCGGGTCATGCCGGCCAGGTGCGGCAGTTGCTCGACCTGGCTGTGCAGGTTCTGCAGCACGTTTTTCGGGCTGACCCGCTCGCGCATCCAGCGCTCCAGAAACGGCTGGGCGGTGCTCCACAGGTCCAGGTCAGGGTACAGCTGACGGCCCAGGCCCTCGATGTTGAGCAGGGTCTTCTGCAGCAGCACCAGTTGCGGCTGCACTTCCATGTTGAAGCGTCGCGCGGTCTGGAACAGGCGCATCAGCACCTGGCCGAAGGAAATATCCTTTAACGGTTTTTCGAAGATCGGCTCGCACACGGTGCGGATCGCCGCCTCGAATTCGTTGAGCTTGGTCTGCGCCGGTACCCAGCCCGAGTCGATGTGCAACTGGGCCACGCGACGGTAGTCACGCTTGAAGAAGGCGAACAGGTTGCGTGCCAGGTAGTCCTGGTCCTCGGGGGTGAGGCTGCCCACGATGCCGCAGTCGATCGCGATGTACTGCGGGCTCCACGGCTTGACGGTGCTGACGAAGATGTTGCCCGGGTGCATGTCGGCGTGGAAGAAGCTGTCGCGAAACACCTGGGTGAAGAAGATCTCGACGCCGCGCTCGGCCAGCAGCTTCATGTCGGTGCGCTGGTCGGCCAGGGTGGCAAGGTCAGTGACCTGCACGCCATAGATGCGCTCCATCACCAGCACCTTGGGCCGGCACAGGTCCCAGTACACCTGGGGCACGTACATCATCTCCGAGCCTTCGAAGTTGCGTCGCAGTTGGCTGGCGTTGGCCGCCTCGCGCAGCAGGTCGAGCTCGTCGTAGATGGTCTTCTCGTAATCGTTGACCACCTCGACCGGGTGCAGCAGGCGGGCATCGGCCGACACCCGCTCGGCGCCGCGGGCGATCAGGAACAGCCAGGCCAGGTCCTGCGCGATGATCGGCTTGAGGCCTGGGCGTACCACCTTGACCACCACCTCCTCGCCGCTCTTGAGGCGCGCCGCGTGCACCTGGGCCACCGAGGCCGAGGCCAGCGGTTCGACGTCGAAGCGGCTGAAGATCTCGCCCACCTTGGCGCCGAGCTGCGATTCGATCAGCGCCACGGCCTTTTGCGGGTCGAAGGGCGGCACGCGGTCCTGCAACAGCATCAGCTCGTCGGCGATGTCGGCGGGCAGCAGGTCGCGGCGGGTGGAGAGCAGCTGGCCGAACTTGATGAAGATCGGGCCCAGGTCCTGCAGCGCCAGGCGCAGGCGCGCGCCACGGCTCAGGGGCGACGGCTTGCGCGGTAGCCAGCGCCAGGGCATGGCGAAGCGCAGGGTCATCAGCCACCAGGGCAGGGGCAGGTCGAACAGCAGGTCATCGAGACGGTAGCGGATCACGACGCGCTGGATGCGCAACAGACGGCGGACGGCAAGCAGCTTCATGCGTTATCGCTGGATTCAAGGGATCGGGCAAGGCGCGCAATGCGTGCCTCGAGGCGTTCTACATCGATTTTCAGGGCATCGAGCTCGGCGAAGCGCGCTTCGGCCTCGCGCTGGCCGACCAGGGTGCGGGCCTCTTCGGCCAGGTATTGGCCAAGGTTCTGGTTGAGGCTGGCCAGGCCCTGGCGGGTCCAGCGCGCGCGGCTGCGCAGGTGGTCGCCGATCAGCTGGGTGGCGACCGGGCCGAGCCAGCGCGAGAGTTCGTACTCCCAGTCCAGCTCCAGGTCCTGCAGCACGCCGACCAGGTCGAGCAGCACCGCGCTGTCGCCTTCGAGTTCCACCTGCGGGCTGTGCAGCACCGCCGGCTTGTCCTGGCTCAGGGCCAGTTGCAGCAGGCTGCTGGCCGGCGCACGCAGGGTGCAGTCGGCCTCGGTTTCCCAGTGGCTGGCGAGCATCAGGCCTTCATCGCCGGGCAGGATGTACAGCTGCAGCGCCGGCTGGCGGCAGTCGATGGCAATGATCTTGCCCTCGAGCGCAGCCAGGCGCGGCAGCGCAGTGCTGTCCATGCGCAACACACGGTTGAGACCGTGTTCGACGCTGGCGAGCAGCCCGGCCAGCAACATCAGGGTTTGATACCGCGGTGCAGGGCCACGATACCGCTGGTCATGTTGTGGTAGGTGACGCGGTCGAAACCGGCGTCGACCATCATGGCCTTGAGGGTTTCCTGGTCGGGGTGCATGCGGATCGATTCGGCGAGGTAGCGGTAGCTGTCCGCGTCGTTGGTGATCAGCTTGCCGGCCAGCGGCATGAAGGCGAACGAGTAGGCATCGTAGACCTTGGACATCAGCTTGTTGGTCGGCTTGGAGAACTCCAGCACCAGCAGGCGGCCGCCCGGCTTGAGCACGCGCAGCATCGAGCGGATCGCGTCGTCCTTGTGGGTCACGTTGCGCAGGCCGAAGGCGATGGTCACGCAGTCGAAATGGTTGTCGGGGAAGGGCAGCTTCTCGGCGTCGGCCTGGACGAACTCGATGTTGCCGGCCACGCCCTTGTCGAGCAGGCGGTCACGACCGACCTTGAGCATCGAGGCGTTGATGTCGGCCAGTACCACCTGGCCGGTGGGGCCGACCAGCTGCGAGAACTTGCGCGCCAGGTCGCCGGTGCCGCCGGCGATGTCGAGCACGCGGTTGCCAGGGCGCACGCCCGACAGCTCGATGGTGAAGCGCTTCCACAGGCGGTGCATGCCGCCGGAGAGCACATCGTTCATCAGGTCGTACTTGGCGGCCACCGAGTGAAAGACTTCGGCGACTTTCTCGGCCTTCTGGCTTTCGGGGACATCCTTGTAGCCGAAGTGGGTGGTGGGTTCGGCGTGTTCGCCTTTGCGCTGGTCGTTCATATCGCTTCACCGGAAAAAATTACTGGCCATTCTAGGGCGTGCGGCTGCATTTGTCTTGGCGGGGTGTGTCGCAGGCGGAGGCAGGGGCATAATGGGAGTATGCCCTTCTAGCCAGGATTGATTGAATGACCCAGATCAGCGTCGAACGCAAACACAGCCTGGGGCGCGCAGCGGCCCGGGAAAAGGCCGAAGCCCTGGTGGACAAGCTGACCCGCGAGTACGACCTCAAGGCGCAGTGGAACGGTGACCGGGTAGAGGTCAGGCGCAGCGGTGCCAATGGCAGCATCGATATCGGCGACGACAGCATCCGGGTGGAGTTGAAGCTGGGGATGATGCTGTCGATGATGGGCGGCACGATCAAGGCCGAGATCGAGCGGGCCCTGGACAAGGCCCTGGCCTGAAACCGCTGTAGAGGGTCAAGCGGCCCCGCAGGTTCACTGCAGGCCCTGTGGGCGCGGGCTTGATCCGCGACAGGGGCCTTCGCTGCACAGCAAATCCTGCCCTTAGGGTGAGGATTCTAATTTTTCCCCCTACCTTTGTGCCCAAGCCCAACTTTCACGGGCGTAACTCCATTTCCGTTCAAGCGTGAGGTGCAGAGCATGGCCAAAGTGACCCTGAAGAAAATCGACGACGCCCCGGGCAAGGCCCTGGGCGAGGTGCGCGGCTACGCGCGCAAGATCTGGCTGGCAGGCCTGGGGGCCTACACCCGGGTCGGGCAGGAGGGTGCCGAGTACCTGAAGGAGCTGGTCAAGGCCGGCGAAACCGTGGAGAAAAAAGGCAAGAAACGCCTCGACCACGAACTCGATGCCGCCAACAGCGAGATCCAGTCCGCCAGGCAGGAACTGGGCAGCGTGAAGGGCAAGGTCGAAGTTCAGCTGGATAAAATCGAAAAGGCTTTCGACACACGGGTCGCCAGCGCCTTGAATCGCATCGGCATTCCGTCTAAACATGACGTGGAGGCACTTTCTGCCAAGCTCGAAGAGCTGACGCTGTTGCTCGATCGTGTCGCACGCAAACAATAAGGAGAGCGGGATGGCTGGCAAAAAGACAACTGAGAAAGAGAGCAGCTCCTGGGTCGGGGGGATCGAAAAGTATTCCCGCAAGATCTGGCTGGCTGGTTTGGGTATCTACTCCAAGATCGATCAGGACGGCAGCAAGCTTTTCGAAACCCTGGTCAAGGACGGTGAGAAAGCTGAAAAGCAGGCCAAGGGCAGCGTCAACTCGGCCAAGGCCAGTGCCAAGTCTGCGACCTCGCGCGTAGGCGACGTGAAAGACCGCGCACTGGGCAAGTGGAGCGAACTCGAAGAGGCTTTCGACAAGCGCCTGAACAGTGCCATCTCGCGCCTGGGCGTGCCCAGCCGCAATGAGGTCAAGGCACTGCACCAGCAGGTCGACACCCTGACCAAGCAGATCGAGAAACTGACCGGTGCCTCGGTCAAGTCGGTCTCGGCCAAGGCGCCGGCCAAGCCACTGGCCAAGGCAGCACCGAAAGCGGCGGCCAAGCCTGCGGCCAAAACTGCGGCGGCCAAACCGGCAGCGGCCAAGCCAGCAGCCAAGCCGGCCGCGGCGAAAACCGCAGCCGCCAAGCCTGCAGCGAAAGCGGCGGCCAAACCTGCCGCAAAACCTGCCGCCAAGCCGGCAGCAGCGAAAAAGCCAGCGGTGAAGAAAGCCCCGGCCAAGCCTGCTGCAGCCAAGCCCGCAGCGGCCAAACCGGCAGCGCCAAGTGCCAGTGCGGCACCGGCGCCAAGCCCGGCGGCCACTGCGGCGCCAGCCGCGTCGGCAGCACCAGCACCTTCGAGCCCGGCCAGCCAGGCCTGACTCGAGGTAGCTGTACAGAAAACGCCCGGCCTGTGTGCCGGGCGTTTTTATGTGCAGTGCCTGTGCTGGCCTCATCGCCGGCAAGGCCGGCTCCTACAGGTAGCGCGCCGTCTGTAGGAGCCGGCCTTGCCGGCGAAGCTCTTCAGCCTTCCAGGTACCTCAAGGCCAACTGCTCTGCCGCCAGGCGTGACTCCACCTCCAGGTGCGGCGCCACCAGCATCATCACCTGGTACACCACGATCCCGACCTCGCCCTCGCGCGCCAGAATCCGCTGGTAGTCCAGCGAGAACAGCAAGGTCATGCTGATCTGCTCCACCAGTTGCCCCAGTGCGCGGGTATCGCTGGTCACCTGCCCATGCGCCTTGAGGCTCGCCAGCAATGCCGCCAGCGTGCGCTTGAGCGCATTGAGCAGGGTGCGCATGCCCCGCGCCAGCTTGGGCAGGCGCCCGGTAAGGTTGGACAGGTCCTGGAACAGAAAGCGGTACTGCGCCATGCGCTCCACGATCAGGTGCAGGAACAGCCAGTAGTCCTCGGCATCCAGGCGCACCTCCAGGGGCGGGTCGAGCAGGGGCGTCAGCTCCTCCTCGAAACGCTCGAACAGGCCCAGCACCAGCGGCTCCTTGCCGTGGAAGTGGTAGTACAGGTTGCCCGGGCTGATGCCCATCTCGTTGGCGATTTCCAGCGTCGAGACATTCGGCTCGCCCTGACGATTGAACAGGTGCAGGGCGCACTCCAGGATACGGTCGCGGGTCTTCATCCGTTCTTCTTGCTCAGCGCACCAGCACGTAGGTGCCGGGTGCGGGGTCCATGGGAGGGTAATTGGCGCTGCCCAGCGACAGGCGGGTTTCGCGCTGCGCACCGGAGCGCGCCTGTATCCAGTCGAGCCACTGCGGCCACCAGCTGCCCTCGACCTTCTGCGCATCGTGGTACCAGGCCCGCGGGTCGCTGCTCAGCCTGGGGTTCTCGACAAAATGCGCCTTGGGGTGGCCCGGCGGGTTGAGGATGCTCTGCACATGCCCGCTGTTGGCCAGCACGAAGCGCCGTTCGCCGCCCAGCAGCAGGGCCGAGCGGTACACCGCGTCCCACGGGGTGATGTGGTCGTTGCTGCCGGCCACGTGGAAGCTGTCCACCGTGACCTTGTGCAGGTCGATCGGCGTGCCGCACACCTCGAGGCCGTCGGCGTGCGTCAGCGGGTTGAATTTGAAGAAGTCCAGCAGATCGCCGTGCAGCGCGGCCGGCAGGCGGCTGTTGTCGTTGTTCCAGTACAGGATGTCGAATGCCGGGGGCGCCTTGCCCAGCAGGTAGTTGTTGACGAAGTAGTTCCAGATCAGGTCGTTGGGGCGCATCCAGGCGAACACCCGTGCCATCTCGCGGCCCTCCAGCACGCCCTGCTGGTAGGAGCGGCGCTTGGCCGCCTCCAGGGTCTGCTCGTCGGCGAACAGGCTGGCGGGGCTGTCGAACTGGCTGTCGAGCAGGCTGACCAGGTAAGTGGCGCTGTGCACCCGGCGCATCTGGCGCTTGGCCTGCAGGTGGCCCTGCAGGGCCGCGATGGTCAACCCGCCGGCACAGGCGCCAAGCAGGTTGACGTCGCGGCTGCCGGTGATCGAGCGGCACACGTTCATGGCTTCCTCGACCGCCGCCACGTAGCTCGACAGGCCCCATTCGCGATGCCGGGCGTCGGGGTTGCGCCAGCTGATCATGAAGGTCTGCAGGCCGTTCTTGAGGGCATACTGCACAAAGCTGTTGGTCGGGCTGAGGTCGAAGATGTAGAACTTGTTGATCTGCGGCGGCACCACCAGCAGGGGCCGGGCGTACTGTTTTTCGCTCATCGGGCGGTACTGGATCAGCTCCAGCAGCTCGTTGCGAAACACCACCGCGCCGGCGGTGCTGGCCAGGTTCCTGCCCACCTCGAAGGCGTCCGGGTTGACCTGGCGTGGCAGGCCGTCGTTGTGGCGCAGGTCGTCGAGCAGGTGGTTCAAGCCGCGCACCAGGCTCAGCCCGCCGGAGTTCAGCAGCTCCTTGACCGCCGCCGGGTTGAGCAGGGTGTTGCTGGGCGACATTGCATCGTTGAGCAGCGAGAACACGAAGTGCGCGCGGGCGCGGTCATCGTCGTCCAGCTGGCTCTCGTCGATCCACTGGCAGGTCTGCTGCTGCCAGGCCAGGTAGGCCTGCAGGCCGCGTCGGTACAGCGGGTTGAGCTGCCAGGCCGGGTCGTTGAAGCGGGTGTCGCGTGGCGAGGGCTGGTAGGGGGTATCGCCCAGCATCACGCGCCCCAGCTGGCCACCCAGCGCCAGCAGGTGGCGCGCCGTGTGCAGCGGGTGACGCAGGCCGTGGCGCCCCAGCTGGTGCACCGTCGACAGCAGGTCGCGACCGCGCAGGCCACTGATGGCGCTGCGCACGTTGAGATAGGCAGCGGGGGTCGGTACCCCGGGCTTCGCGGGCTTGTCTTTCATCCAGGCAACACTCCGTCGTCAGGCCATCAACCAATGTTTCAATGCAAGAGCGACACCAACCCGAACTGGCGCTGACATGCCCCGGCGCTCCTGCCGGGGGTGCAAGCGATAGAGGTGCTCAAGCGCTCGGGGCGGGCCGTGGATGCATGACGGCGCGTTGGCGCTCCTGCTGCAGGAATTTCATGATGATCGGGGCAACGGCTTCGGCCCGGGTGATCAGGAACAAGTGACCGTCGTCGATTATGTGTAGCTGGGCATTGGGAATTCGCCAGGCCAGCAGGCGCATATTGATCAGCGGGATCAGCGGGTCGTCGTCGCCGGCCAGCACCAGGGTCGGCTGCTGGATCTTGTGCAGCCAGTGAATGCTGGTCCAGCCCATGCCGGCGAACAGCTGCCAGTAATAGCCCAGCTTGCCCGAGGAACGCACCTTGGCCGCATGCGACGCGGCCAGGTTCGGGTCGCGGCGAAAGGCCCCGCCGTAGATTTCCGGGGCGATGCGGATCACGTGGGACGGCTGTATGTAGCGCCTGGGGCTGGCCATCAGCCACAGCACCCGTGGCTTGCCCGGCACCATCACCGCACCGGCGGCGGTGGCCGCCAGCACCAGCTTCTTGCAGCGCTCGGGGTAATCGTGGGCGAACTGCTGGGCCAGCGCTCCGCCCCACGACACGCCGATGGCATTGACCTGCCCGTAGTCGAGGTAGTCGAGCATGCGCGCCGTCAGCTTGGCCAGCCCGGGAAAGCGGTAGGGCCGGCGCGGTGTCGACGAACCGCCCACGCCGGGCACGTCGAAGGCGATCACTTCAAGGTCCGGGTCCAGCGCATCGATGAACGGGAACACCAGCTCCAGGTTGGCGCCGATACCGTTGAAGATCAGCAGCGGCGTGAGGTGCGGCTTGCCGGGGCGAACGGCCGTGCGGATGGACTGGCCATCGAGCTCGACGGTTCTGAAGAGATACGGTTGCGGCATGCGCGAGCCCTGTCGTGAGTAGCAGCGCCGCCTTGCCTGCGGCGGCGCCGGGTGTTTTCAGCGTTCGTGGACGTAGGTGCCGGGCGACGCTTCGGCGCTCGGGTAGGCCTTGTTGCCCAGCTTGGCGGGTGCCGGCTTGAGTGCGACGGAGCGCTCGGCCAGCCACGCCTGCCAGTACAGCCACCAGGAATCGGTGTGCTTGGTGGAGTTCTCCTGCCAGTCGTCGGCCTGGGCCGGCATCTCGCTGCTGGTCATGTAGCGCGACTTGGGGTTGCCCGGCGGGTTGAGGATGCTCTGGATATGCCCGCTGTTGGACAGCAGGAACTCGACCTTGCCGCCGAACAGCTGCGCCGACTTGTAGCAGGACTTCCATGGGGTGATGTGATCGTTGGTGCCGGCCACGCTGAAGATGTCGGTGGTGACCTGGCTCAGGTCGATCGGCGTGCCGCACACTTCCAGTGCACCGGGACGCACCAGCGGGTTGTTCTTGAACATTTCGATCAGGTCGCCGTGGAAGGCGGCGGGCAGGCGCGTGGTGTCGTTGTTCCAGAACAGGATGTCGAACACCGGCGGCTCGTTGCCGAGCAGGTAGTTGTTGACCCAGTAGTTCCAGATCAGGTCGTTGGGGCGCATCCAGGCGAACACCTTGGCCATGTCGCGCCCTTCGAGCACACCGGCCTGGTAGGAATGGCGCTTGGCCGACTCCAGGGTCTGCTCGTCGACGAACAGCGCCACCTGGGTGTCGAGGGTGGTGTCGAGCACGCTCACCAGCAGGGTCAGGGCATTGACCTTCTTCTCGCCCAGTGCCGCGTAGTGGCCCACCAGCGCGGTGCAGGTGATGCCGCCGGAGCAGGCACCGAGCATGTTCAGGTCCTTGCTGCCGGTGATAGCCAGCACCACGTCGACGGCCTCCTTGAGCGCATCGATGTAGGTCGACAGGCCCCACTCGCGCTGGGACTTGTTGGGGTTGCGCCAGCTCACGATGAAGGTCTGCACCGTGGAGCGCAGGCAGAAGCGCGCCAGGCTCTTTTCCGGGCTGAGGTCGAAGACGTAGAACTTGTTGATCTGCGGCGGTACCACCAGCAGCGGCTTTTCGTGCACCTGCTCGGTGATCGGGCGGTACTGGATCAGCTCCAGCACGTCGTTGCGAAACACCACGGCGCCCTCGGTGGTGGCCAGGTTCTTGCCCACCTCGAAGGCGTCCATGTTGACCTGGCTGGGCATGCCGCCGTTGTGCACCATGTCCTTGGCCAGGTGCGACAGGCCGTCGAGCAGGCTCTTGCCACCGGTTTCGAAGAAGCGCTTGACCGCTGCCGGGTTGGCCGCGCTGTTGGTGGGGGCCATGGCCTCGGTCATCAGGTTGATGACGAAGTGCGCGCGGCTGATGTCCTGCTCCGACAGGTTGCTGTTGCCGATCCAGTCGTGCAGTTCCTTGCGCCAGGCCAGGTAGGTCTGCAGGTAGCGGCGGTACAGCGGGTTCTGGCTCCAGGCCGGGTCGCTGAAGCGGCGGTCGTCGCCCTCCGGCTGCAGGCCGGACTTGCCGAAGATCACGTCCTTGAGCTGCAGGCCGAAATGCGCGACGTGCTTGGCACTGTGCAGCGGTTGCTTGATGGCCTGACGCAGCACCATCCGGGCCGAAGACAGCAAATCCTTTCGGCGCAGGCCAATGATGGGGCTCAGGCCCAGGGTGTTTTCAGAGGCTTGGCGCTGCAGGTCATCGTTGTTCTTGTTACTCATCTACGACGCTCCGTTGTCCTGAGACGAGTACCGGCTGGGCTGTGGGCGTTGCACAGACGAATGCCTGGTACTACTGCTCGGGTGACCAGTGATAACGAACTGCGGTCCTGCGACCGGATGCGCGACGGTGATGAGCCCTGCGGGTTTATGCGTGTGAAGACAACCTGCTTTCGCTCGCGACCTCGGCATACCGGCCAGACCCTGCATCAACCCGCCCATGCAGGGTACTTGCCATATCCATTGGTTACCCGACTTTCATGGAATGCGCAAGCCGGCCAATCGCTGGCCGGCGCACGGGCATTCAAGCAAATAGAATTAGAAAATGCGCTCTAAAACGTCGGAGTGCCGGGCTAGAGCATCAGCTTGACGATCGACTCGGAAGGGTCGCGGGATTTGCCGGCCTTGGCCAGTTCGTCGAGGTACTCGGCCCACAGCTGGTCCTGGCGCAGGCATAGCTGTTCGAGGTATTCCCAGGTGAACAGGCCGCTGTCGTGGCCGTCGTCGAAGGTGAGCTTGAGCGCGTACTGCCCGGCGGGCTCGAGCTGGCTCAGGCCGACGCCGAGCTTGCCAAATTGTAAGATCGGATTGCCGTGGCCCTGGACCTCGGCGGAAGGGGAGTGCACGCGCAGAAATTCGGCGGGCAGGTGATACACCTCGTCGGGCCCGTAGGTCAGGCTCAGGGTCTTGGAGGCTTTGTGCAGATTGATGGCGTTAGGCAGACGGGGCATGGCTATAAGGCTCTTGGGCTTCAAGCTGCAAGCTACAAGCTGCAGGAGAAGGCGTCCAGCACCTCCGGCCTGCAGCTCGCCGCTTGGCGCTTGCCGCTGAGCTACAGAATGTAGCGCGACAGATCTTCGTTCTGTGCCAATTCGCCCAGGTGGCTGTTGACGTACTCGGCGTCGATGCGGATCGGCGCTTCGCTGTGGGCGCTGGCCAGGTCGCCGGCGCTGAACGACACCTCTTCGAGCAGGCGCTCGAGCAGGGTGTGCAGGCGACGGGCACCGATGTTCTCGGTCTTCTCGTTGACCTGCCAGGCGATCTCGGCCAGGCGCTTGATGCCGTCGGCAGCGAACTCGATGTTCAGCCCCTCGGTCTTGAGCAGCTCGCGGTACTGCTCGGTGAGCGAGGCATGCGGTTCGCTGAGGATGCGCTCGAAGTCTTCCGGGCTCAGGGCCTTGAGTTCGACACGGATCGGCAGACGACCCTGCAGCTCGGGCACCAGGTCGCTCGGCTTGCTCAGGTGGAACGCACCGGAGGCGATGAACAGGATGTGGTCGGTCTTGACCATGCCCAGCTTGGTATTGACCGTGCAACCTTCGATCAGCGGCAGCAGGTCGCGCTGCACGCCTTCACGGGACACATCGGCGCCACCGACGTTGCCGCGCTTGGCTACCTTGTCGATCTCGTCGATGAACACGATACCGTGCTGCTCGACCGCCTCGAGGGCCTTGGCCTTGAGTTCTTCCTCGTTGACCAGGCGCCCGGCTTCCTCGTCGCGCACCAGCTTGAGCGCTTCCTTGACCTTGAGCTTGCGGCTCTTCTTCTTGCCCTTGCCCATGTTGGCGAACAGGTTCTGCAGCTGGTTGGTCATCTCTTCCATGCCCGGCGGCGCGGAAATGTCGACGCCGACCGCTTCGGCCACCTCGATCTCGATTTCCTTGTCGTCCAGCTGGCCTTCACGCAGGCGCTTGCGGAAAAGCTGGCGGGTGTTGGAATCGCTGCTGTTGACCGGGTCTTCGTTGAAGCCGGTGCGGGCCGGAGGCAGCAGTGCATCGAGGATGCGCTCTTCGGCGGCGTCTTCGGCACGGTGGCGCACGCGCACGATCTCCTGCTCGCGCAGCAGCTTGATCGCGGCGTCGGCCAGGTCGCGGATGATCGACTCGACGTCACGGCCCACATAGCCCACTTCAGTGAACTTGGTGGCTTCGACCTTGATGAACGGCGCGTTGGCCAGCTTGGCCAGGCGACGGGCGATTTCGGTCTTGCCCACGCCGGTGGGGCCGATCATCAGGATGTTCTTGGGGGTGACTTCCACGCGCAGCTCTTCGGGCAGCTGCATGCGGCGCCAGCGGTTGCGCAGGGCGATGGCGACGGCGCGCTTGGCATCGTCCTGGCCGATGATGTGGCGGTTGAGTTCGTGGACGATTTCGCGGGGGGTCATGGACATAATGGTCGATGGTCCTGTGGGCAAGTGTTCAGCGTGGAAAAGCCCGACCGTCGGGGTCGGGCGCCAGAACAGCTGAATTACTCGGCCAGGTCCTGCTCCTCGATGGTCAGGTTGTGGTTGGTGAACACGCAGATGTCGCCGGCGATGTTCAGTGCGGTCTCGGCGATTTCGCGAGCCGACAGGTCGGTTTTCTGCAGCAGGGCGCGTGCGGCGGCCTGGGCGTAGGCGCCGCCGGAACCCATGGCGATCAGGCCGTCTTCGGGTTCGACGACGTCACCGTTGCCGGTGATGATCAAGGAGGCGTCCTTGTTGGCCACGGCCAGCATGGCTTCCAGACGGCTCAGCGAGCGGTCGGTACGCCATTCCTTGGCCAGCTCGACGGCGGCGCGAATGAGGTGGCCCTGGTGTTTTTCGAGCTGGCCTTCGAAGCGCTCGAACAGGGTGAAGGCGTCGGCGGTGGCACCGGGGAAGCCGGCGATGACCGGGCCGTGGTACAGGCGACGAACCTTCTTGGCGTTGCCTTTCATCACGGTATTGCCGAGGGAAACCTGGCCGTCGCCGCCCATGACGACTTTGCCGTGGCGACGAACTGAAACGATGGTGGTCAAGGGAGAGTCTCCACGCAGCGAGGCGAAAATGCCTGATGCAGACTCATATGGGGGTGGGGGGAAAGATTTCAACCTTTGCGGCCCCTTCGCCGGCAAGCCGGCTCCTATCGGTAGGAGCCGGCCTTGCCGGCGAAGGGTTTGACTCAGGCTTCGTGGCTGATGTGCCCGTCAACCAGGGTGTAACGCACCGCACCCGGCAGGCAGTGCCCGATGAACGGGCAGTTTTCGCCCTTGGAGCGCCATTGTTCGCCAGCCACGGTCGAGGCCTGCGGGTCGAACAGCACCAGGTCTGCCGCCGCACCCACCTGCAACTGCCCGGCCGGCAGGCGCAGGGCCACCGCAGGGCCTGCAGACAAACGCTGCAACAAGGTTGCCAGGTCGAGCAGGCCGTCCTCGACCAGTGTCATCGCCAGCGGCAGCAGCAACTCGACGCTGCTGATGCCCGGTTCGGTGGCACCGAACGGCGCCAGCTTGGCGTCGCGCTCATGCGGCTGGTGATGGCTGGAAATCGCCTGGATCACGCCCCGCTTGACCGCATCACGCAGGCCGTCGCGGTCGGCGCGGGTGCGCAGCGGCGGTTGCACGTGGTACAGGCTGGAGAAGTCGCGCAGCGCCTCGTCGGTGAGGATCAACTGGTACAGCGCCACATCCGCCGTCACCGGCAGGCCGCGGGCCTGGGCCTGTTCGATCAGCTTGGCGCCACGGGCGCTGGTCAGCTGGCTGAAGTGCGCACGCACGCCGGTCTGTTCCACCAGCAGCAGGTCGCGGGCCAGGGCCACGGTCTCGGCGGTTTCCGGAATGCCCGGCAGGCCGAGGAAACTGGCCATCGCGCCCTCGTGGGCGAGGCCGCCCTGGGCCAGGTCGCGGTCCTGGGAATGGAAGATCACCGTCAGGTCGAAGGTGGCCGCGTAGTCCAGCGCGCGGGCCAGGGTGCGGGTGTTGGTGAAGCTGTTCAGGCCGTTGCCGAAGGCCACGCAGCCGGCATCGCGCAGGGCGATCAGCTCGGCCAGTTGCTCGCCTTCCAGGCCCTTGCTCAAGGCGCCGATCGGGTACACCTTGCTGTGCCCGGCTTCACGGGCGCGGTCCAGGATCAGCTCGGTGACTGCCGAGGTGTCGAGCACCGGCCGGGTCTGCGGCGGGCAGCACAGGCTGGTCACGCCACCGGCGGCGGCGGCGCGGGTTTCGCTGGCGATGCTGCCCTTGCGGCTGTAGCCGGGCTCGCGCAGGGCAACGCTCAGGTCGACCAGGCCGGGCGCGGCCACCAGGCCGGTGGCGTCCAGGGTACGGGCGGGCTTGAAGCCGGCCGGGGCAGCGCCGATGGCGACGATCTTGCCGGCGTCGATGTGCAGGTCGCCGACCTGGTCCAGGCCGCTGGTTGGGTCGATGACACGGGCGCCGAGGATACTCAGGCTCACTGGGCGTTCTCCTGCTCGAATTGACGTTGCGCGGTCTGCCCGCTCATGGCCATGGACAACACCGCCATGCGCACGGCGATGCCGTAGGTGACCTGGTTGAGGATCACCGAGTGGGCGCCGTCGGCCACGGCCGACTCGATTTCCACGCCACGGTTGATCGGCCCGGGGTGCATCACGATGGCATCGGGCTTGGCCCCGGTCAGGCGTGCGGTGGTCAGGCCGAACAGACGGTAGAACTCGCCCTCGCTGGGCAGCAGGCCGCCGGTCATGCGCTCACGCTGCAGGCGCAGCATGATCACCACGTCGACGTCCTTCAGGCCTTGCTCCAGGTCGGTGTAGACCTTCACGCCGTACTGTTCGATGCCGATCGGCAGCAGGGTCTTGGGGCCGATCACGCGGATGTCCGGGCAACCCAGGGTTTTCAGCGCGAGCATGTTCGAGCGCGCCACCCGCGAGTGCAGGATGTCGCCGACGATGGCCACCGAGAGGTTCTCGAAGCCGCCCTTGTGGCGACGAATGGTCAGCATGTCGAGCATGCCCTGGGTGGGGTGCGCGTGGCGCCCGTCGCCACCGTTGATGATCGCCACCTCCGGGCACACGTGCTCGGCGATGAAGTGCGCGGCGCCCGAGTCGGCGTGGCGCACCACGAACATGTCGGCGGCCATGGCTTCAAGGTTGCGCAGGGTGTCGAACAGGGTCTCGCCCTTGCTGGTGGAGGAGGTCGACACGTTCAGCGTGATCACGTCGGCCGACAGCCGCTGGGCGGCCAGTTCGAAGGTGGTGCGGGTACGCGTGGAGTTCTCGAAGAACACGTTGCACACGGTCTTGCCGCGCAGCAGCGGGACTTTCTTGACCGCACGCGCGCCGACTTCGAGAAACGAGTCGGCCGTGTCGAGAATTTCGGTCAGCAGTTCGCGGGGCAAACCGTCGAGCGAGAGGAAGTGGCGCAGCTGGCCCTGGTCATTGAGCTGCAGCGGGCGCTTGGCGTCGATTGGCGTCATCGCGGGGGACTCTTAAAGGGCGGAAGCGGAAGCGAGGTCCTGGCGCTCGAGTTCGAGCGGCGCGGGGCCGGACAATTTTACCCGTTCATGGGCTTGCAGCGACAGGGTGGCGCCCACCACGTTTGGCCGGATCGGCAGTTCGCCGGCATCCAGGTCCAGCAGACACACCAGGGTCACGCTGGCCGGGCGGCCATAGTCGAACAGTTCGTTGAGGGCGGCGCGGATGGTGCGCCCGCTCATCAGCACGTCGTCCACCAGTACCAGGTGCTGGCCTTCGATCTCGAACGGCAGCTCGGACGGGCGCACCTGCGGGTGCAGGCCGTTCTGGCTGAAGTCGTCGCGGTAGAACGACACGTCGAGGGTGCCCCGCGGCGAATCGCTGCCCAGCTCGGCCAGCAGCGCCTGGGCCACCCATACGCCGCCGGTGCGGATGCCGATGAAGCGCGGTTCGGCGATGGCGCGGCGTTGCAGGTGGGCGCGAAGGTCAACGGCCATCTGCCGGATCAGTTCGGCGGGGTTGGGTAGGCTCATGCTTGCTCCTCAAGAGGCCGGGGCAGAGAGCTGGCCCGGCGTGTAACCGATGGTCGGGTTCAGGCCTGTTCGGCGTGGGCGTCGAGCCAGCCTTGCAGCAGCAGGGCGGCGGCAATCGCGTCCACCGGGTTGTCGCGGTAGCTGCCACGCTGGCCGCCACGGGCCATGCGTTCGCCCTTGGCCTCGAAGGTGGTCAGGCGCTCGTCGTGGGTGTAGGCCGGCACGTTGAAGCGGCCGTTCAGGCGTCGGGCGAATTTCTCGGCGCGCGCGCTCATTTCGCTGGGCGTGCCGTCCATGTTCAGCGGCAGGCCGACGACTACCGCGTCGGGTTGCCATTCCTTGAACAGTTTTTCCACCTGGGCCCAGTCGGGTGCGCCGTTCTGCGCCTTCAGGGTGCACAGCTCGCGGGCCTGGCCGGTGATCACCTGGCCGACGGCGACGCCGATCTGCTTGGTGCCGTAGTCGAAGCCCAGCAGCAGTTTGAGCGCCGCCATCAGGCGTGCCCCGCCTGGCTGGTGAGCAGGCTGAGGTTGATGCCCAGGCTGGCTGCGGCGGCTTCGAGGCGTTGCTCGCAGGCCATGCCGAAGATGATCTCGGGGTCGAACGGGCAGTTGAGCCAGGCGTTGTCGGCCAGTTCCGCTTCCAACTGCCCGGCTTCCCAGCCGGCGTAGCCCAGGGTGATCAGGCTCTGCGCCGGGCCCACGCCGTCGGCGATGGCGAACAGCACGTCCTGCGAGGTCGACAGGGCCAGCCCGTCGAGCTGGACGGTGGCCTGGAAGGTCTTGTCGTTGGTGTGCAGCACAAAACCGCGGTCGGTCTGTACCGGGCCGCCGATATGGATAGGCACGTGGATGCAGCGGGCCGGCGGCTCGGTGTCCGGGCGCAGCTGCTCGAGGATATCGGCCAGGTTCAGCTCCTGCGGGCGATTGACCACCAGCCCCATGGCACCGTTGGCATTGTGCTCGACGATGTAGGTCAGGGTGTGGGCAAAGTTCGGGTCGGCCATGTGCGGCATGGCAATCAGGAACTGATGCTTGAGGTAACTCGGGCTGAGGTTTTTCATGGGGGTTAGTGTGGCGGCGAGCGGCCACGCTGACAAGGTGCGTGTCGAGCCTGCGGGCCGATTATGCCTGTTTCTTGGCGGTGCTAATCGGCACGGGCTGCTGTGTGAGGCGCTAGTTATGTGACCCTGCGGTTGCTGATGTCGCGGCACTGCGCTGCTTTTTGAAGCGGGTACATTTTTTTCGCGGCGACCTACAACTGGTAACTGTGTCAGGTGACAGGTGGTTTGGATCAACTCATAGTCTCACCGCAAACCGAGCATTTGGCTTATCTAAAGGAGAAGTGCAATGATCACTCGGATGTCTATCAACGAAGCAATCGGAAATTTCTTTACTAGTGAGGTAACGCTTACAGGACGCGGTGACCCCGATCGCGCTTATCTGGTCTGTGTCAGTGGGACCGGAGAATACTGCGGCAAGGGTAAGACGTACGACAATGGGTGTTTCACGATTACCTTCAAGCCACCTGGCCCAAACCCTCACCATGGCTACCAATTTACGGTTAGGCATCTTGAAGACGATGGCACAGTAGGCAACAACCTGAACTGGTCTACTGCCGTCAACAACCCACTCGAAGGTTAATGATCTGACATGGCGAGTTGAAACTCTTCTCACTGTCTAGCAGTTGAGGCATGCCTCGCAGTTATTGTAAGTGCTGGTCCTGCTTCAATTTCGCGACAACATTTTTTGTTGGCCAGCTTCGGTAGTTTTGATTACGAACACTCGTACTTACAGGTGTTACTTGAGCCGCTTGACGATGTCAGGCGAGTACACCTTCGGCGATCAGTTGCTCGACAACCGATCCCCACGGGCGAAGCGCCACGTTCGAACAATTTCCAGCCGATCGATATCCGACAGGTCCCCGGTGAACGGCGCAAACGGCGCCGCCAGCCTCACGATGCGCTGCGCCGCCTGGTCCAGCAGCGGCTGCCCGGAAGATTCGAGCACCAGCACCTCGTACAGCGAACCGTCATGGTTGATCGACACCAACAGGCGCAAACTGCCGTAGATCTGCTGGCGGCGGGCCTCGTCCGGGTAGTTGAGGTTGCCGATGCGCTCGACCTTCTTGCGCCATTCATCCTTGTACCAGGCGCCCTTGTCGCGCATGGTCGAAGCCGCGCTCAGGCGGTGGATGCGCGGGCGCTTGGCATACAGCTGCTGTTCGTTGGCCAGCTCCGCCTCGAGGCTGGCGATCTGGCTGGACAGGTCGGCGCTGTCGAACGTCGGCGTGGCCGCCTTGGGTTGCACCTTGGGCTGCTGCTCCTTGGGGCGGGTCTCGACCTTCTGCGGCTTGGGCCTGGTGGTGGCCACCACTGCCTTGGGCGGGGCCGGCTGGGGCGCCACTTCGGGCTTCGCGGCCGGGGGCGGCGTCACCTTGTTGATCTTGCTGTCCTGGAACGGGGCAATCTCGGTGGTTTTGGGCACCGCCTTCTTGTCCAGCGTGCCGCTGCCCTGCTGGTTGTCCTGCGCCAGGTAATCGGCCTTCTTCGGCGGTGCCTCGCTCTTGAAGGTGGCCAGGGTGATTTCCATGGTGCGGCGGATTTCTTCAGGCTTGGCGAAGGTAAACCCCAGGCCCAGGATCAGCGCCAGGTGCAGCAGCGCCGCCAGGAACAGGGTAAAGCCCAGCCGGTCCGCCGCGCGGACACGGGGCGGGGCAAAATCGGCAGGAAGGTCGGCAGGAAGCGTCATCGATTATCCAGCAGCCGGGGCAGGGCCGGCGCAGCGGGGTGCCAGTCGAGAATGGACCGGCATGATACCCCACAACGCGGGCCCGCCACTTGTCGGCGGTCAGCGTGCCTTGAGCTTGCGATCAATGGCGTCCATCAGCTGCGCGCCGATTTGCGTGCCGTAGGCGTTGTCGATTTCGCGGATGCAGGTGGGGCTGGTCACGTTGATTTCGGTCAGGTGCTCGCCGATCACGTCCAGGCCGACGAACAACAGGCCCTTCTCGCGCAGGGTCGGGCCCACCTGGGCGGCGATCCAGCGGTCGCGCTCGGTCAGCTCGCGGGCCTCGCCACGACCGCCGGCGGCCAGGTTGCCGCGGGTTTCGCCGCTGGCCGGGATGCGCGCCAGGCAGTACGGCACCGGCTCGCCGTCGATCATCAGGATGCGCTTGTCGCCGTCCTTGATCGCCGGCAGGTAGGCCTGCGCCATGATCTGCTGGGTGCCCAGGGCGGTCAGGGTCTCGAGGATCACCGACAGGTTGGGGTCGCCCACGCGGTGGCGGAAGATCGAGGTGCCGCCCATGCCGTCCAGCGGCTTGAGGATCACGTCGCCGTGCTTGGCGGCGAATTCGCGGATGATGTCCGGGCGCCGGCTCACCAGGGTTGGCGGCGTGCACTGCGGGAACAGCGTGGCGAACAGCTTCTCGTTGCAGTCGCGCAGGCTCTGCGGACGGTTGACCACCAGCACCCCGGCGGCCTCGGCCTGCTCCAGCAGGTAGGTGCTGTAGACGAACTCCATGTCGAAGGGCGGGTCCTTGCGCATCAGGATCACGTCCAGCTCGCTCAGCGCGGCGTCGGTCTCGGCCTCCAGCTCGAACCAGTGCTCGGGGTCGGCGAACACCTTGAGCGGGCGCATGCGGGCACGGGCCACGCCTTCGCTCTGGTACAGGTCGTGCTGCTCCATGTAGAACAGCGACCAGCCACGGGCCTGGGCGGCCAGCAACATGGCCAGCGAGCTGTCCTTCTTGTAGGAGATCTGCGCGATGGGGTCCATGACAATCCCGAGGCGAACGCTCATGGGGTATTTCCTCTCGGCGGCGTGCTGCCGCAGTGGCTCGAATTGAAGTGCGTCAGGGTGGCGCCCGGCGGGCTGGCGGTCAAGGGGAAACGTCAGCCGGCAGGCATCGGCGCAGGGCGCGGCGAGGCTCGATGGAATGCACCCCCAGAGTGTGCTAAAAAGGCCTGGCACGTGGCCTGCAAGGCCCTTCCAGGCGATGGTAGAGCAATTATGGTACAGCCCGACACGGCGTTGAAGGTGATGGTGATCGATGACTCCAAGACGATTCGCAGCACTGCCGAAAAGCTGCTGGGCGAAGCCGGTTGCGAAGTCGTCACCGCAGTCGACGGTTTCGACGCCCTGGGCAAGATCGTCGACCACACCCCGGGGATCATCTTCGTCGATGTGCTGATGCCGCGCCTCGATGGCTACCAAACCTGCCTGCTGATCAAGCAGAACAGCGCGTTCAAGGACATCCCGGTGATCATGCTGTCGTCGCGCGACGGCCTGTTCGACAAGGCGCTCAGCCGCCAGGTGGGCTCTGATCAATTTCTGACCAAACCTTTCAGCAAGGAAGAACTGCTGGATGCGATCCGCGCCCATGTGCCGGGTTTCGCCGCAGAAGAACAACCCGCACCCTGACGCCGCCGCCCTCCTGGCCGCGGCGTCATGCCTTTATTGGGGAACAGCATGGCCCGAGTTCTGATCGTCGACGATTCGCCGACCGAAATGTACAAACTGACCGGAATGCTCGAAAAGCACGGGCACCAGGTGCTCAAGGCCGAGAACGGCGCCGATGGCGTGGCCCTGGCCCGCCAGGAAAAGCCCGATGCGGTGCTGATGGACATCGTGATGCCCGGCATGAACGGTTTCCAGGCGACCCGTCAGTTGAGCAAGGACGACGTCACCAAGGGCATCCCGGTGATCATCGTCACCACCAAGGACCAGGAAACCGACAAGGTCTGGGGCCAGCGCCAGGGCGCCAGCGACTACCTGACCAAGCCGGTGGACGAAGACACCCTGATCCAGGTCCTGAACAAAGTTCTCAAGGCTTGACCACGCGGCGCATGGGCGAATCGCTGACCGCCTTCGAGCTGTTGCTCGAAATCGACCGGCGCTGTCGCCTGCTGGCGGCCGACCTGCCATTGCAGGAAACCCGCCTGCAGACCTGGAGCGGCATCGGCTTTCGCATGGCCGAACACTGGTTCGTGGCGCCCATGGGCGAGGTCGCCGAGGTGCTGCAGGAACCCCGGCTCAGCCGCATTCCCGGGGTCAAGCCATGGGTGGCGGGGGTGGCCAACCTGCGCGGGCGGCTGTTGCCGGTGATGGACCTGTGCGGTTTTCTCGGCCTGGGCCTGTCGGTGGTGCGCAAGCAGCGGCGGGTGCTGGTGCTGGACCACGAGGAGCTGTTCGCCGGGCTGCTGGTGGACGAAGTGGTGGGCCTGCAGCACTTTGCCCTGCACGGCCTGGAGCTGTCGCCGCCGGCGCCGCTGCTGCCGGCTGCGGCCCCCTTCGTGCAGGGGCACTTTCAGCGCGAGCACTGCTGGGGCATTTTCAGCCCCTTCGCCCTGGCCCAGGCGCCAGGCTTTCTCGATGTGGCGTTGTAAAGGGATGCCAGACCTGTGACCAAGTTCAAGACCCGCCCCTCGGTACAAGGCTCGCGCAGCAGCGCGCAGATCGCTGCACTGTTCATCGTGCTGATCCTGTCGATCATTCTGCTGTTCGCCAACTTCGCCTACCTCAATACCCAGGCCAACTACGACAAGCAATACATCGGCCATGCCGGCGAGCTGCGCGTGCTGTCCCAGCGCATCGCCAAGAACGCCACCGAGGCCGCCGCCGGCAAGGCCGTGGCGTTCAAGCTGCTCAACGATGCGCGCAACGATTTCGAACAGCGCTGGGGTTACCTGAAAAAAGGCGACCCGGCCACCGGCCTGCCGTCGGCCCCGGTGGCGGTACGCGGCGAGATGGATGCAGTGCAACGCGACTGGGAGAGCCTGCGCAAGAGCACCGACGCGATCCTGGCCAGCGAGCAGACCGTGCTGTCGCTGCACCAGGTGGCCGCGACTCTGGCCGAGACCGTGCCGCAGTTGCAGGTCGAGTACGAAAAGGTGGTGGAGATCCTGCTGCAAAGTGGCGCCCCCGCCAGCCAGGTGGCGGTGGCCCAGCGCCAGTCGCTGCTGGCCGAGCGCATCCTGGGCTCGGTCAACACCGTGCTGGCCGGCGACGACACCGCGGTGCAGGCCGCCGATGCCTTCGGCCGCGATGCCAGCCGCTTCGGCCAGGTGCTCGACGGCATGCTCGGCGGCGCGCCGTCGATCCAGGTCACCCGCGTCCAGGACCCGGATGCCCGTGCGCGCCTGGCCGAGATCGCCGAGCTGTTCCAGTTTGTCGCAGGCTCCGTCGACGAGATTCTTGAAACCTCGCCCGAGCTGTTTCGCGTGCGCGAGGCGGCCGGCAGCATCTTCAGCCTGTCGCAGACATTGCTCGACGAAGCCTCGCACCTGGCCAACGGCTTCGAGAACCTGGCCTCCGGGCGCACCCTGGATACCGTCGGCGGCTACGTGCTGGGCCTGCTGGCGCTGGCCTCGATCATCCTGATCGGGCTGGTGATGGTGCGCGAAACCAATCGCCAGCTCAGCGAAACCGCCGAAACCAACGAACGCAACCAGCAGGCGATCATGCGCCTGCTCAACGAGATCCAGGAACTGGCCGACGGCAACCTGACCGTCACCGCTTCGGTCACCGAGGACTTCACCGGGGCCATCGCCGACTCCATCAACTATTCCATCGACCAGTTGCGCGACCTGGTGGCGACCATCAACCTCAGCGCCGAGGAAGTCGCCAGCGCGGTGCAGGAGACCCAGACCACCGCACACCTGCTGGCCAAGGCCTCCGAGCACCAGGCCCAGCAGATCACCGATGCGTCGATTGCGGTGGGCGACATGGCCGAGTCCATCGACAGGGTGTCGGGGCACGCCTACGAGTCGGCCAAGGTGGCCGAGCGCTCGGTGGCCATTGCCAACAAGGGCAACGAGGTGGTGCACAACACCATCAACGGCATGGACAACATCCGCGAGCAGATCCAGGACACTGCCAAGCGCATCAAGCGCCTGGGCGAGTCGTCCCAGGAAATCGGCGACATCGTCAGCCTGATCGACGACATTGCCGACCAGACCAACATCCTCGCCCTCAACGCGGCGATCCAGGCGTCGATGGCCGGCGAGGCCGGGCGCGGCTTTGCGGTGGTGGCCGACGAGGTGCAGCGCCTGGCCGAGCGCTCATCCTCGGCCACGCGCCAGATCGAGGCGCTGGTGCGCGCGATCCAGGCCGACACCAACGAGGCGGTCATCTCCATGGAGCAGACCACCGCCGAAGTGGTGCGCGGGGCGCGTCTGGCGCAGGATGCCGGGGTGGCGCTGGCCGAAATCGAGGGTGTATCGCAGACCCTGGCCGAACTGATCCACAGCATTTCCGATGCCGCGCAGTTGCAGACCTCGTCGGCCGGGCAGATCTCCCACACCATGGCGGTGATCCAGCAGATCACCTCGCAGACCTCGTCCGGCTCGACCGCCACCGCCGAGAGCATCGGCAACCTGGCGCGCATGGCCAGCGAGATGCGCCGTTCGGTGTCGGGCTTCACCTTGCCGCCAACCACGGAGCCGCGCTGACCGGCGCGTGGGACTTTATGGCTACTAAAGTGCGTATCGCCGAGCGCCACGACAAGGTGGCCCTGGCCTGGGTCAAGGGCCCCATCGACGACTGCCTGGCCCAGGCCCGCCAGGCGTTGGAGCAGTTTGCCGGCGACGCTGGCGACAGCCAGGTGCTGGAGCGTTTCGACGCGCCGCTGCGCCAGGTGCGCGGCTGCCTGCAGATGCTCGAGCTGGAAGGTGCGGCCTTGCTGACCCGTGAAATGCAGCAGCTGGCCCAGGCCCTGGGCGAAGGCCGCGTGGCCTCTCGCGGTGACGCGCTGGGCGCGTTGTTCAGGGCGCTGGAGCAGTTGCCGCAGTACCTGCAACGCCTGCGCGGCCCCCGGCACGAGCTGCCGTTGCTGGTGCTGCCACTGCTCAACCCGTTGCGTGCCGCGCGTGGCGCGCCGGCGCTGGCCCAGGCCAGCCTGCCGGGCGAGCAGGCCGTCGCCGAGCCCGCTGCGGGGCTAGGCCTGAGCCTCGGCGCGCTGCGGGACCCGCTTGAGGCGGTGCCGGGGCGCGATGCGATGCGTTCGGTGGTGCTGGCAGTGCGCGAAGACCTGGTGCGCATCAAGGAGCAACTGGACCTGTTCGTGCGCAGCGACCGCCAGCAGGTCGAGGCGCTGGCCCCGCTGCTGGCGCCGTTGCGCCAGATCGCCGATACCCTGGCGGTGCTCGGCTTCGGCCAGCCGCGCCGGGTGATCATCGACCAGGTGGCGGTGCTTCAGGCCCTGGCCCAGGGCCAGCGGGTGCCCGAGGATGCGCTGCTGATGGATGTTGCCGGGGCGCTGCTGTATGTCGAGGCGACCCTGGGCGGCATGGTGGGCTCGATCGAGTCGGTCAGCCAGGCCAGCGTACCCGGCACCGACCTGGACGACATTCGCCGACTGGTGCTGGACGAGGCCCACGGCGTGCTGCTGCAGGCCAAGGACCTGATCGCCGATTGCCTGGAGGCCGGCTGGGATCGCCTGCGCCTGCAACCGCTACCGGGGCTGTTCACGCAGATCCGCGGGGCGCTGGCGATGCTCATGCTGCCCCGGGCGGCGGCGCTGGTGCGGCGCTGCCATGATTACGTCGAGACCCACCTGCTGTACGCCGAGCGGCTGCCGGACAACGCCGCGCTCGATCACCTGGCCGATGCCCTGTGCAGCCTGGAACTGTACCTGCAATGGCGCGCCATCGACCCCCAGGCCGACCTGGACGAATGGCTCGAGCGCACCCAGCTGGCCCTGACCGCACTGGGGTTCCCGAGCCTGCCGCCGGCCCCGTCGGCACCCGCGCCTGCGCCCGAGATGCACGAGGCACCGCTGGACGACGAGCTGCGCGAGGTGTTCCTGGAGGAAGCCGAGGAGGTGCTGCAGCAGTTGCAACAGCACTGGGCGATATGGCGGGGCAACCCGGCGGCACGTGACGCGCTGGTGGAAATGCGCCGCGCCTTCCACACCCTCAAGGGCAGCGGCCGCATGGTGCGCGCCCAGGTGCTGGCCGAGCTTGCCTGGGCCGCCGAGCACCTGCTCAACCGCATGCTCGAAGGCCGCGTCGAAGCCAGCGGCGATGTGCTGGCCGGGCTCGAGCAGAGCATTGCGCTGCTGACGCCGTTGCTGGATGAATTCGCCCAGGCCCAGGCTCTGCCCCATGCCGAGGTCGAGCGCCTGGCCACGCGCCTGCATGCGCTGGCGATGAACGACCCGCTGGGCGTCACAGCCCCGGAGCCGGCCTTCGACCCGCGCCTGCTGGAGATCTTCCGCAACGAGGCGCAGACCCACCTGGCCAGTGTCGACGAGTTTCTGCAGGCCGCCGAGGCGCAGTTGCCGGTGCCGGTCAGCGACAGCCTGCAACGGGCGCTGCATACCCTCAAGGGCAGCGCCGCGATGGCCGGGGTGGTGCCGATCGCCGAGCTGGCCAGCGCACTGGACCTGCTGGCCCGCGAATTCAAGGCCCACCAGCTGGGCCTGGACCTTGACGAGCTGTACCTGCTGCAGATGGCCGAACCGCTGCTGCGCCGGGGCCTGGCACAGCTCGACAGCACCCCGCTGGCACCCATCGGCGGTGCCCGGACCCTCATCGAACAGATCGACCAGGTGGTTGCTGCGCGCCTGCAGGCACTGCGCGATGCGCCGAGCCAGGGCCTGCGGGTCAAGCGCGACCCGCAACTGATCGCCAGCTTCCTGGCCCAGGGCATGGACATCCTGCTGGACGCCGAAACCCTGTTGCAACGCTGGCAGGAGCACCCCGGCGAGCGCCAGGAGCTGACTGCGCTGCTGGATGAACTGACCACCCTGGGGCAGAGCGCGCACCTGGCCGACCTGTGGCAGGTGGACGAACTGTGCGAGGCGCTGCTGGACCTGTACGGCGCGGTGGAGGAGAGCAGCCTGGCGGTCAGCGAGCGCTTCTTCGGCGAGGCGCAACGGGCCCATGAAGCCCTGATCGACATGCTCGACCAGATTGCCGCCGGCCAGGAAGTGGACCCGCAACCGCAACGCCTGCACGCATTGCGCGAGCTGCTCGAGCAAGGCCTGGCGCCGGATGCCATGGGCCTGGTGCACAGCCAGGGCGAGCAGCCCGGACAGATCGCCGAACTGGGCGATGCCACCCGCGCGCTGCAACGCCAGGCGCACGACAGCGAGGTGGTCGAGCTGTTTCTGGAAGAAGCCCGCGACATCCTCGAAGGGGCCGACCAGGCCCTGGCGCGCTGGGCCGGCGACCCCGACAACGGCTCGGCACTGTCGTCGCTGCAGCGCGACCTGCAGACCCTCAAGGGTGGCGCACAGCTGGCGCAGGTGGGGGCGGTCGAGGTGCTGGCCCAGGAGCTGGAGTTGCTCTACGAAGGCCTGGTCGATCGCCGTTACCAGCCCGGCAACCTGTTGCCGGGCCTGCTGCGTGAAAGCCATGCGTTGCTCGGGCGTCTGCTCGAGCAGGTGCAGCAGGGACAGGCAACGGAGCTGGTGGTGGAACAGCTGGCAGCCCTGCGCGAGTTCCGTCACACCGCACCGGCACCCGAGCCCCAAGGCAAGCTGGCGGAGCCCCAGCGTCACGAGGGCGACAAGGAACTGCTGGAGATCTTTCTCGAGGAAGGCTTCGACATCGCCGAAAGTGCCGGTGCCGCGCTGCTGCGCTGGCAGGCCGACCCGCGCAACGGGGTGGAGGTGGAGAACCTGCTGCGCGACCTGCACACCCTCAAGGGCGGTGCGCGCATGGTCGAGATCGCGCCCATCGGCGACCTGGCCCATGAACTCGAATTCCTCTATGAACACCTGGCGGCCGGGCAGCTGCAACCCAGCCCGGCGCTGTTCAGCCTGCTGCAGAACTGCCATGACCGCCTGGCGCACATGCTCGATGCGGTGCGCCTGCACCAGCCGCTGCCCGCCGCCACGGCGCTGATCGACTATATCCGCAATTTCAGCAGTGCTGCCCTGAGCGACACCGCCGCCGCGACGCCCGGCGCCGAGGTGGCCCCGGTGGAAGTGGCGGCGCCGAGCCCGGAGCGTGCCCCGGCCGACATGGTCAAGGTAACGGCCGAGCTGCTCGACGACCTGGGCAACCTGGCGGGCGAGAACTCGATCATTCGCGGGCGCATCGAACAGCAGGTGAACGATGCACAGGTGGCCCTGGGCGAGATGGAAACCACGCTCGAGCGCATGCGCGACCAGCTGCGCCGGCTCGATACCGAGACCCAGGGGCGCATCCTCAGCCGCCAGCAGAGCGAAGGCGAGGCGCTGGGCTATGACGACTTCGACCCGTTGGAAATGGACCGTCATTCACAGTTGCAGCAGCTGTCGCGGGCCCTGTTCGAGTCGGCCTCCGATCTGCTGGACCTGAAGGAAACCCTGGCCGTGCGTGCCCATGACGCCTACAGCCTGCTGCAACAGCAGGCGCGGGTGAACAGCGAGTTGCAGGAAGGCCTGACGCGCACCCGCATGGTGCCGTTCGAGCGCCTGGTGCCGCGCCTGCAGCGGGTGGTGCGCCAGGTTGCCAGCGAGCTGGGCAAGCAGGTCGAGCTGGTGGTGGGCAATGCCGAGGGCGAGCTGGACCGCAGTGTGCTCGAACGCATGGTGGCGCCGCTGGAACACATGCTGCGCAACGCCGTCGACCACGGCATGGAAAACCGTGCGGCGCGCCTGGCGGCGGGCAAGCCGGAGCAGGGCACCATCGCCCTCAACCTGCTGCACGAAGGCGCCGATATCGTCATCGAAATGACCGACGATGGCGCCGGCGTGCCGCTGGAGGCGGTGCGGCAAAAGGCGATCAAGCGCGGCCTGCTGGACCCGGCCACCGAACTGAGCGACCACGAGGTGATGCAGTTCATCCTGCGGCCCGGGTTCTCCACTGCCGAGAAGATCACCCAGATTTCCGGGCGTGGCCTGGGCATGGACGTGGTGCACGAAGAGGTCAAGCAACTGGGCGGCTCGATGGTGATCAACTCGGTGCCGGGCAAGGGTGCGCGTTTTCTGATTCGCCTGCCGTTCACCGTGTCGGTCAATCGCGCACTGATGGTGAACTACGGCGAAGAACAGTACGCGGTGCCGCTGAACACCATCGAGGGCGTGGTCCGTGTACCGCCGGCCGAGCTCGAGGCCTGCTACCAGCTGGACCCGCCGTGCTACCGCTACGCCGGCCACCGTTATGAGCTGCGCTACCTCGGCGAACTGCTGCAGGGCGAGGTGCAGCCGCGCCTGCTGGGGCAGAGCCTGCCGCTGCCGGTACTGCTGGTGCAGGCCCACGACCAGCAGTTCGCCGTGCAGGTGGACAGCCTGGCGGCCAGCCGTGAAATCGTGGTCAAGAGCCTTGGCCCGCAGTTTGCCGCAGTGCACGGTCTGGCCGGGGCGACCCTGCTGGGCGATGGCCGCGTGGTACTGATTCTCGACCTGCTGGCGCAACTGCGTGCGCTGCACCTGCAGTTGTCCAAGGTGGCCCAGGGCGCCGCACGCCTGCGCCTGGAGCACCCTGGCAATGCCGCCGCACGTCCGTTGCTGGTGCTGGTGGTGGACGATTCGGTCACGGTGCGCAAGGTGACCGGGCGCCTGCTGGAGCGCCATGGCATGAACGTGCTGACGGCCAAGGATGGGGTCGATGCCATGAGTGTGCTGGCCGAACACCGTCCCGACATCCTGCTGCTGGACATCGAGATGCCACGCATGGACGGCTTCGAGGTGGCCACCCAGGTGCGCCAGGACCCGCACCTGAAGGACCTGCCGATCATCATGATCACCTCGCGTACCGGCCAGAAGCACCGCGACCGCGCCATGGCCATTGGCGTCAACGACTACCTGGGCAAGCCCTACCAGGAGTCGGTGCTGCTGCAGAGCATCGCCCGCTGGAGTACCCCGCATGCTTGAACAGACCCCTCGCAACAATCGGCGCAACACCCTCACCGGGCTGTTGCTGCCGTTGAGCGACCGCAGCCTGGTGCTGCCCAACGTGGCGGTGGCCGAGCTGATCGGCTACCAGCCGTGCACGCCCTTGCCGCATCAGCCGGCCTGGTTGCTGGGCTGGATCGACTGGCGCAGCCAGCGCCTGCCGCTGCTGAGCTTCGAGGCGGCCTGCGGTGGCCAGACCCAGGTTGGCGAGCGCGCGCGCATCGTGGTGCTCAATGCCCTGGGCGATACGCCGCGGCGTTTCTTCGCCCTGCTGGTGCAGGGCATACCGCGCACGTGCAAGCTCGACAGCCAGCTCAACTACGTCGATGTGCCGCTGGCGCCGCTGGAGCTGGCGGCGGTGCAGGTGGGCGAGCAGGTGGCGCGGGTACCGGACCTGCCCGGGCTGGAACAGCTGTTGCAGACGGCCGGGGCCTAGTACCAACCACGTAATGCACTTGATGCCGGGCTTGTGTAGGGTAGAGGAGCGAATCATTCTACGGAGGGCATCAATGCATGTACCACGGTGAACGTTTCAATGCCTGGACCCACCTGGTGGGCGCGGTTCTGGCCTGCATCGGCGCGATCTGGCTGCTGGTGGTGGCCGGGATGCAGGGCGACCCCTGGAAGATCGTCAGCCTGGCCATCTACGGCTTCACGCTGATGCTGCTGTACAGCACTTCGACCCTTTATCACAGCGTGCGCGGGCGGGCGAAGGTGATCATGCGCAAGCTCGATCACCTGTCGATCTACCTGCTGATTGCCGGCAGCTATACCCCGTTCTGCCTGGTGAGCCTGCGCGGTCCGTGGGGCTGGAGCCTGTTCGGGGTGGTGTGGGGGCTGGCGGTTATCGGCATGCTGCAGGAGATCAAGCCGCGCTCCGAGGCGCGCGTGCTGTCCATCGTGATCTACGCACTGATGGGCTGGATCGTGCTGGTGGCGGTCAAACCGCTGCTGGCCAGCCTGGGTACGGCGGGGTTCGCCTGGCTGGCGGCGGGGGGCGCGCTGTACACCATCGGCATCATCTTCTTTGCCTATGACAGCCGCTTCCGCCATTGGCATGGCATCTGGCACCTGTTCGTGATTGCCGGCAGCCTGCTGCACTTTATCGCGATATTTTTCTACGTGCTTTAGGGCCCCTTCGCCGGCAAGGCCGGCTCCTGCGTAGGAGCCGGCCTTGCCGGCGAACGCCGCGACGCGGTCTAGAAGTCGCCCCACAGCTGCTGCGCCACTGCCAGCGCCACCACTGGCGCCGTTTCGGTACGCAGCACCCGCGGGCCCAGGCGCGCGGCATGGAACCCTGCCGCCTTGGCCTGCTCCACTTCTACCTCCGACAAGCCGCCCTCCGGCCCGATCAGAAACGCCAGGCTCGCGGGCCTGGCATGGCTGGTCAAGGGTTCGGCCACCGGGTGCAGCACCAGTTTCAGCGCCTCGTCTCGCGCCTTGAGCCAGTCTGCCAACAGCACCGGTGAATGGATCGTCGGCACTGTCGAGCGCCCGCATTGTTCGCAGGCACTGATCGCCACCTGGCGCCAGTGGGCCAGGCGCTTGTCGGCACGTTCGTCCTTCAGACGCACCTCGCAGCGTTCGCTGACGATCGGGGTGATCACGCTGGCACCCAGTTCGGTGGCCTTCTGGATCGCCCAGTCCATGCGCTCGCCACGGGACAGGCCCTGGCCCAGGTGCACGTGCAGGGGGGATTCGGCCTGGCCGGGGGGGGCCTGGGCGAGCGTGACGCGCACGCTCTTCTTGCCGACCTCGAGCAGTTCGCCCAGGTATTCCTGGCCGCTGCCGTCGAACAGTTGCACCGCATCGCCCGGCGCCATGCGCAGCACGCGGCCGATGTAGTGGGCCTGGGCCTCGGGCAGGTCGTGCTCGCCCAGGCTCAGGGGGGCGTCGATGAAGAAGCGGGACAGTCTCATGGTTCTGCTCTGAATAAGATGGAGGCAGTTCGGGCGCCATCGCGGGTAAAGCCTGCTCCTGCAGGGTTACAGGTGATCCCTGTTGGAGCTGGGACCCGCGATGCTGTTTAGCCCGGATCGCGGAAATCAGGATGGAAATCGGCCGGCACCGCCACGCTCACGCTGCTGCGCGTGGCGATATCGATGCCCTCGCTGGCCACCTCGGCCAGGAAGTCGATCTGTTCGGGGGTGATCACGTACGGCGGCAGAAAGTACACCACGCTGCCCAGCGGGCGCAGCAGCGCACCACGGGTCAGGGCATGCTCGAACACCTTCAGGCCGCGCCGCTCCTGCCACGGGTAGGCGGTCTTGCTGACCTTGTCCTGCACCATCTCGATGGCCAGGGCCATGCCGGTCTGGCGCACTTCGGCCACATGCGGGTGGTCGACCAGGTGCGCGGTGGCCGTGGCCATGCGTGTGGCCAGGGCCTTGTTGGCCTCGATCACGTTGTCCTGCTCGAAGATGTCCAGGGTCGCCAGCGCCGCGGCACAGGCCAGCGGGTTGCCGGTATAGCTGTGCGAGTGCAGGAACGCGCGCAGGGTCGGGTAATCGTCGTAGAACGCGCTGTACACCTCGTCGGTGGTCAGGCACGCGGCCAGCGGCAGGTAGCCGCCGGTGAGGGCCTTGGACAGGCACAGGAAGTCGGGGCGGATGCCGGCCTGCTCGCAGGCGAACATCGTGCCGGTGCGCCCGAAGCCTACGGCGATCTCGTCGTGGATCAGGTGCACGCCGTAGCGGTCGCACGCCTCGCGCAGCAGCCTGAGGTACACCGGGTGGTACATGCGCATGCCGCCGGCGCCCTGGATCAGCGGTTCGACGATCACGGCGGCGATGCTCTGGTGGTGTTCGGCCAGGGTCTGTTCCATGGCGGCGAACATCGTGCGCGAATGGTCTTCCCAGCTCACGCCCTCGGGGCGCAGGTAGCAGTCGGGGCTGGGCACCTTGAGGGTGTCGAGCAGCAGTGCCTTGTAGGTCTCGGTGAACAGCGGAACGTCGCCCACCGACATCGCCGCGATGGTCTCGCCGTGGTAGCTGTTGCTCAGGGTGACGAAGCGCTTCTTGTCCGGCTGGCCCTTGTTGAGCCAGTAATGGAAGCTCATCTTCAGCGCCACTTCGATGCACGAGGAGCCATTGTCGGCGTAGAAGCAGCGGTTCAGGCCCTCGGGGGTGAGCTTGACCAGGCGCTCGGACAGCTCGATCACCGGCTGGTGGCTGAAGCCTGCGAGGATCACGTGTTCGAGCTGGTCGACCTGGTCCTTGATGCGCTGGTTGATCTTCGGGTTGGCGTGGCCGAACACGTTGACCCACCAGGAACTCACCGCGTCGAGGTAGCGCTTGCCTTCGAAGTCTTCGAGCCATACGCCTTCGCCACGCTTGATCGGGATCAGCGGCAGGTGCTCGTGGTCTTTCATCTGGGTGCAGGGATGCCACAGGACCTTGAGGTCACGTTCCATCCACTGTTGATTCAGGCCCATGGGCTCTCTCCTGGCGACGCGGGTTCGGGTAACCGCGCAAGCCTATGCAAAGCGCCGGGGCAGGACAACCCATAAGGCGCAAACGGTGCGGGCATTAGTGGCAGGCCCGGGCGGCCTGACGTATCCTTCACCGACGTTTTTCCCGGGGGGTTCACCCCGCATTTTCCGCCTTTGATCCGGAGTTCGCCGAATGTCTGCTGGTTGGCTGCGCGCCTGCGCGCTGGTAATGATAGGGCTGTTCAGCGCGGGCGCCCTCGCGGCTGCCAAGCAGCCGACGGCCATCGTGGTCGGTGGCGGCCTGGCAGGCCTCACCGCCGCCTACGAACTGCAAAACAAGGGCTGGCAGGTGACCCTGCTGGAAGCCAAGCCGGGCATGGGCGGGCGTTCGGGCCTGGCCACCAGCGAGTGGATCGGCAACAGCAAGGCCCAGCCGACCCTCAACCGCTACCTCGACACCTTCAAGCTGGCCACCCTGCCGGCGCCGGAGTTCGTGCGCGTACCGAGCTACCTGATCGATGGCGAGTACTTCAGCGCCGCAGACCTGGCCACCAAGCAGCCGGCCACCGCCGAGGCACTCAAGCGCTACGAGAAGACCCTCGACGACCTGGCGCGCTCGATCAGCGACCCTGAAAACCCGGCGGCCAACAGCACCCTGTTCGCCCTCGACCAGCTCAACGTTTCCGGCTGGCTGGACAAGCTGCAACTGCCACCGACCGCGCGCCAGTTGGTCAACCAGCAGATCCGTACCCGCTATGACGAGCCTTCGCGCCTGTCATTGCTGTATTTCGCGCAGCAGACCCGCGTGTACCGCGATGTGAGCGATCGCGACCTGCGCGCCGCCCGTCTGCCCGGCGGCAGCCCGGTGCTGGCGCAGGCTTTCGTCAAGCAACTGAAGACCATCAAGACCAGCGCACCGGTCAGCGCGATCATCCAGGACAAGGACGGCGTCACGGTCAAGGTCGGCGCGGTGGGCTACAGCGCCGACTACGTGGTGCTGGCGGTACCGTTGCGCGCCCTGGCCAAGATCCAGATGACCCCGGGCCTGGACAACCAGCACCTGGCGGCGCTCAAGGGCACCAACTACGGCTGGCGCGACCAGCTGCTGCTCAAGTTCAAGACCCCGGTCTGGGAAAGCCGTGCGCGCATGTCGGGCGAAATCTACAGCAACACCGGCCTGGGCATGCTGTGGATCGAACCGGCGCTCAAGGGTGGCGCCAACGTGGTGATCAACCTGTCCGGTGACAACGCGCGCCTGCTGCAGGCGTTCGGCGACAAGCAGATGGTCGACCAGGTGCTGATTCGCCTGCATGCGTTCTACCCGCAGGCGCGTGGCGCGTTCACCGGCTATGAAGTGCGTCGCTACAGCACCGATGCCGGCACGGGCGGTGCGTACCTCGCCTACGGGCCGGGGCAGATCAGCAAGTTCTGGCGCCTGTGGGAGCGTCCGGTGCAGCGCGTGGCGTTTGCCGGCGAACACACCGATGCGCTGTACCCCGGCACCCTGGAAGGCGCTCTGCGCAGCGGCCAGCGCGCGGCGGGCCAGGTGGTGGACATGTCCAATGGCAAGTCGTTCGACCCGGCCAAGCTGGCGCCGGTGGCGGCCGGGGCCGCAGCGGCAGCGGTGGCGGCCAAGGACAGCAAGCCTGGCTTCTTCTCGCGGTTGTTCGGTGGCGGTGACAAGCCGGTAGACAAAGCGCCGGCCAAGCCGGTTGATGCGGCGCCAGCTCCTGCGCTAGCCCCAGCCCCAGCCCCAGCCGCTGCACCTGCACCTGCGCCGGCGCCAACGCCCGCTGCGGCTGCGCCAGTAGCCAGGCAGGCGCCGGCAAAGCCTGCGCCTGCTGCCAAGAAGGCCCCGGCGAAAGCCGCGCCAGCCAAGAAGCCTGCGGCCAAGGCCCAGCCGGTCAAAAAGCCTGCGGCCAAGCCGGTGGCGAAGAAGCCGGCCACAGCGACCCAGGCCAAGGCGCAGTGATGCGTTGAACCCTTCGCCGGCAAGGCCGGCTCCTACAGGTGCAGCACAAGCCCGTAGGAGCCGGCCTTGCCGGCGAAGGGGCCACCTCAATTCCTTCCTGCCGAGTTAATGTTTCCTTAACCTGTTCGTCTCACACTAAAGATCATGTTTCTCGATCGTTCAAAGCAAAATTTTCCGCTTTAATTCGATAGATAACCGGTTAGTCTTGGGCACAGTTCTTACAGGGAAACACGGCAATGCAACTGCGCAATTCTCCTTCTCGCTATGGCGTGGTCAGTATCGTCCTGCACTGGGGCGTGGCCCTGGCGGTCTTCGGCCTGTTCGGCCTGGGGCTGTGGATGGTCGGCCTGGACTACTACAGTGCGTGGCGCAAAACGGCACCCGACCTGCACAAGAGTATCGGCCTGACCCTGCTGGCGATCATGCTCGGTCGCGTGCTGTGGCGCTTCATCAGCCCGCCACCACCGGCCCCGGCCAACCACGGCCCGCTTACCCGCTTCGCCGCCAAGGCCGGCCACGGCCTGCTGTACGTGGGCCTGTTCGGGGTGATGATCACCGGCTACCTGATCTCCACCGCCGACGGCGTGGGCATTCCGGTGTTCGGCCTGTTCGAGGTGCCGGCACTGGTCAGCGACCTGCCCAACCAGGCGGATGTCGCCGGGGAAATCCATTTCTACCTGGCCTGGGGGTTGGTGATCTTCGCCGGCCTGCATGGCCTGGCCGCCCTCAAGCACCACTTTATCGACCGTGACGCGACCCTCACCCGCATGCTGGGCCGCAAAGCTTGATGTTCAACCTCAACTCCAAAGGAATAGAAGTAATGTTGAAAAAGACTTTTGCCGCTCTGGCGCTCGGTACCGCCCTGTTCACCGCTGGCCAGGCCATGGCTGCCGACTACAAGATCGACAAGGAAGGCCAGCACGCCTTCATCGACTGGAAAGTCAGCCACCTGGGCTACAGCTTCATCCACGGCACCTTCAAGGACTGGGACGGTACCTTCAGCTGGGATTCCGCCAAGCCGCAGGACAGCAAGATCTCGGTAGACGTGAAGACCGCCAGCCTGTGGTCCAACCACGCCGAGCGTGACAAGCACATCGCCAGCAAGGACTTCCTGGACGTTTCGAAATTCGCCGACGCCAAGTTCGTCTCCACCGCCGTCAAGCCCACTGGCGACAAGACTGCCGACGTGACCGGCGACCTGACCTTCCACGGCGTGACCAAGCCAGTGACCTTCAAGGCCACCTTCAACGGTGAAGGCAAGGACCCATGGGGCGGCGAGCGCGCCGGTTTCAACGCCACCACCACCCTGGACCTGAAAGACTTCGGCATCAAGCTGCCTGGCGACGTGGCACAGACCGCCCAGCTGGACATCTCGCTGGAAGGCGTCAAGCAGAAGTAATTGCCTGGCCTGTAAACAAGAACGCCGCCCCTAGGGGCGGCGTTTTTGTGTGCGCAGTGGCGGGATCAGCGGTTGCGCGTCAGCAGCGCAGGCTTCTCGCCACGTGGGCGGCTTGGCAGCTGCTCGAGCTGTTCGGCGGTCGGGAACCGGTCGATCTTGGATTCCTTGTGCACGATCTTGGGCTGCGACTGGCCGTCACGCGGGTTGCGCACTGCCGGTTCCTGCGACGACTGATCGTCACGGGCCGGGCGGCGGTTGCGGTTGTTGCTGCCGTCGCGGCGCGCCTGGCCATCGCGACCACCGCCACCGCTGCGTGCACCACCGCGCTTCTCGCCATTGCTGCCGGCGCCACCGCTACGTGCACCACCACCGGTGTTGCTGCGTGGCTGGCCACCGCGGGGTGCGCCGGTGCCGGTACCGGCGGCTGCCGGTGCGCCCGGGCGACGGTTGCGGCCCTGGCCGCCCTTGTTCTGGTACGGGCTGACGTAGTCGGCACGGTTGCCGAAGTTGTCCACTTCGTCGTCCAGGAAGGCTTCAGGGTCACGGTCGGCCGGGATTTTCGGAACTACTGCTGCCTGACCCGAGGGTGCCTGGCGGGTTTTGCTGTTGTCACGGGGCTTGCGCTCTTGGCGCCCGCCGGCGGCCTTCTCAGTGGCTCTGTCGCCTGCGGGCTTATCCTTTTCCTGGCCTTTGTCCTTGCCCTTGTCCTTGCGCCCGCCGGCATTGCTGCCGTCGGCACGCTGGCCACGGCCACCGCGCGGGTTCATCTGCGGACGTTCACGGGCTTCGGGTTTTTCGGCTTCGACCGTCGAGGCATCGAAGCCCATCAGGTCGCCGTCCTGGATTTTCTGGCGGGTGACGCGCTCGATGCTCTTGAGCAGCTTCTCTTCGTCCGGCGCCACCAGCGAGATGGCCTCGCCGGAACGGCCAGCACGGCCGGTACGGCCGATACGGTGCACGTAGTCTTCCTCGACGTTGGGCAGCTCGAAGTTGACCACGTGGGGCAACTGGTCGATGTCCAGGCCGCGGGCGGCGATGTCGGTGGCGACCATGATGCGCACGGTGCCGGCCTTGAAGTCGGCCAGGGCCTTGGTGCGCGCGTTCTGGCTCTTGTTGCCGTGAATCGCCGCGGCAGTCAGGCCGTGCTTCTCGAGGTACTCGGCCAGACGGTTGGCGCCGTGCTTGGTACGTGTGAAGACCAGCACCTGCTCCCAGGCACCCTGGGTAATCAGGTGGGCCAGCAGGGCACGCTTGTGGCTGGCGGGCAGGCGGTACACACGCTGCTCGATACGCTCGACCGTGGTGTTGGGCGGCGTGACCTCGATGCGCTCGGGGTTGTGCAGCAGCTTGTCGGCCAGGTTGGTGATGTCTTTTGAGAAGGTCGCCGAGAACAGCAGGTTCTGGCGCTTGGCAGGCAAGCGTGCGAGGACCTTCTTCACGTCATGGATGAAGCCCATGTCGAGCATGCGGTCGGCTTCGTCGAGCACCAGGATCTCAACGTGGCTCAGGTCGACGCTGCCCTGGCCGGCGAGGTCCAGCAGACGGCCGGGGCAGGCCACCAGCACGTCGACGCCGCGGGACATGGCCTGCACCTGCGGGTTCATGCCGACACCGCCGAAGATGCAGGCGCTGACGAACTTGAGGTCGCGGGCGTAGATCTTGAAGCTGTCGTGGACCTGGGCGGCGAGTTCGCGGGTGGGGGTCAGCACCAGTACCCGCGGCTGGCGTGGGCCATGGCGCTGGGACTTGTCGGGGTGGCCACCTGGAAACAGGCGTTCGAGAATCGGCAGTGCAAAGCCACCGGTTTTACCAGTACCTGTCTGCGCCGCAACCATCAGGTCGCGACCTTGCAACACGGCGGGAATGGCCCGCTGTTGCACCGGCGTAGGCTGGGTATAGCCCGCTGCCTCGATAGCGCGGACTAGAGCCTCGGAGAGACCGAGGGAAGCAAAGGACATGAGTAATCCTGTTCTAGTGGGGGCTAAGCCCTATGGGAAGTTCGTGCCTGGCGCGACGGGCATCAGGTGATGCTATCGCGTCCGGTCCTGCTGGGCCTTCAATGCGCATCCGGGGGGCGGCGGGCGGGCTCTGGGCGCGCTGTCCTGCCGATCGGGATGCCTTTTGCAAGGCCGAGCGTCCGGGCGTAAGCCTGGCGGGGTTGGCGGAGTATAACAGAGCAATCAGTGCGTGCTGCGTTCCTGCTGCTCAACGGTTTGCGGAATATTCACCTCGGCGCCTGCGTAGCGTGCGTTCAGCTCGGCATAGGCCGGCTCCTGCTTGAAGCGGCGCAGCTCGGCGGCGAAGCGTTGCGCCAGCAGGTCCATGCCGGCATTGCGGCGTACTGCCAGGAACTGGGGCTGGCGGTCGATCACCAGCCCCAGTTCGCTGACCTGTTGCTCCAGGCCCAGGCTCTTGATCACATGCCGGCCAACCCGGCGATCGGTGACCAGCAGGTCGATGCGCCCCAGTTGCAGCTTGCCCAGGTTGGCTTCCAGGGTAGGTGCCGGCTCGCGCTTGAAGTCGGGTGAATCGGCAAACGCCGGGCCGTAGGTATAGCCGGGCGCGGTGCCCACGGTCAGCCCCTTGAGGTCTTCCAGGTGCCTGATGGCGTGGGGCCGGGCGTTGGCCTGGAACAGCACGAACTCCACGTGCGACAGCGGTTCGCTGGGGTAGAACAGCTGGGCGTCGCGCTGCTCGGTCTTGAAGATGTCGAGCACGCCATCGGCCAGCCCCTGTTCGACCATCGCCAGGCAGCGCTTCCATGGCAGGAACTGCCATTGCACCTCGATGCCCAGGCGCTTGAACACCTCGGCGGTGACCTCGTAGTCGATGCCCTTGGCCTCTCCGTTTTCCTGGTACACATAGGGCGGCCAGGGGTCGGTGACGATGCGCAGCCTCTCGCCATGAGCCAGGGTACTCAGGCAGGCGAGAAACAGGGCGGCGAACAGTCGGTAAAGATCGGGCATGGCTGGAGAGTACGATGGCTGCTCGAGAATGGCCAGCGCGCCCAGGCTTCAGCCCTCGCGGCGCTGCTCCAGGTGAGCTTTCACGATCGGCAGCTGACGACCCAGGGCCAGGCGCATGCCTGGATGCCTGAACCACTGCCCGAGCTGGTTGGCGCAGGCGGGCTTGCCCTGGCGCCTCTCGACGTTCTCCAGGGCTTTTTCCCACCAGGCCTGGGCGCAGGCGCGATCGAATTCGTTGGCATAGGGATGACAGCCGTAGGCCAGTTCACGCATGAACTGACGTTGCCTTGCCGGCAGCAACAGCCCCAGCAGCTTGCAGTGCAGGCGTTGCAGCAGCGGCGGGCGTGGCAGCTGTGTGTTGACCTGGGCGATATCGGCCATGGCCTGTGTCGAGAGCGGGTCGCTACCGTGCTTGTTCAGCCAGGCCTGGATCTTGGCTCGGAACAGTTGCTTGCGGCTCCAGTAGTGGTGGATCAGGTCGGGGCATTCCTGCACGTTCAAGGTGTCATGGGCGGCGACCGCCAGGCAGAACTCTTCGAGGGTATAGGCGCGCGGGGCCAGCGGATAGAACTCGTCCATCAAGGCAATGGATTGGTCGAGCAGGCCCGCGTCCTGCCGATACAGGCCGATGACGCCCGAATTGAGCAATGGCATGCCGTCTTCGGCCAGGCCGCGTGCCTGCAGTGGGCCTGCAAGGTTTTGGTACAGTGCGCATTGCTGATTTACGCCGTATTTGCCGCCGACCGCATTGCACAGCAGCGTGCCGGGCTGCATGCGCCGGAACAGCTCGATGGGTGATTGATGGAAAAACGTGTCGGTGTCGATCAGCAGGGCGTTTTCGTGGTCCTGCAGCACCTGGCGCAGCAGCACGTGCTTGGTGCGAAAGTGATAACCGTGCGGCTCGCTCCATGCCTTGCGGGTGTCGGCATCGAGTGCATGCACCGTTACCGGCAAGTGGCGATAGGGGTGCGGGTCGTCGCTGAACACCTGGATATCGAGGGGTTCCCCCGGCGTCTTGTGCAGGTTGGCCAAGGCGCTGGAGATGCTGAACTGCGCTTCCTGATGGTAAGTCTGGGCACCGAAGACAAGATAGATCAGTTGGGGACGTGCGGAAGGGGAAGCGAGGGGCATAGAAACGCGAAGATCCGTATCTGTAAGGGAAAATGGAAAGGGCCTTAGCGTACGCTAAAGCCCTTACCGTTTTCGCAACTATTTATTACCGTGTTTGACAGTAATCAGCGTGGCAGCTTGAGGTTGTTCCACACTGCCAGGCTGGGTTCGGCCTGGTTCAGGGTATAGAAGTGCAGCCCCGGTGCGCCGCCTTGCAGCAGTTTTTCGCACATTTCGGTGATGACCTGTTCGCCGAAGGCCTGGATGCTTTGCACATCGTCGCCATAGGCTTCCAGCTGCTTGCGGACCCAGCGCGGGATCTCGGCGCCGCACGCATCGGAGAAGCGCGCCAGCTTGCTGTAGTTGGTGATCGGCATGATGCCGGGTACCACCGGGATGTCCACGCCCAGCTTCTGCACGCGCTCGACGAAGTGGAAGTAGCAGTCGGCGTTGAAGAAGTACTGGGTGATGGCGCTGTCGGCGCCGGCCTTGGCCTTGCGCACGAAATTGATCAGGTCGTCTTCGAAGTGACGGGCCTGTGGGTGCATTTCCGGGTAGGCGGCCACTTCGATGTGAAAGTGATCACCGCTTTCCTGGCGAATGAATTCGACCAGCTCGTTGGCGTAGCGCAGCTCGCCACTGGCCATGCCCATGCCCGACGGCAGGTCGCCGCGCAGGGCCACGATACGCTTGATGCCGGCGGCCTTGTACTGGGCCAGCAGGCTGCGCAGGTCGTCCTTGCTGTCGCCCACGCACGACAGGTGCGGCGCGGCCGGTACCTTCACTTCGCTTTCCAGCTGCAGCACGGTGTTGAGCGTGCGGTCGCGGGTCGAGCCACCGGCACCATAGGTGCAGGAGAAGAAGTCCGGGTTGTAGCTGGCCAGGGTGCGAGCCGTGGCGAGCAGTTTTTCATGTCCAGCGTCGGTCTTGGTCGGGAAGAACTCGAAGCTGTAACGGCGTTCCTGAGACATGGCGAAATCCTGGTAAACCGATCGTGCTGGCCAGCCGTGAGGCTGGCCACAGAAAAAAGCCGGTGACGCTGTGGCAGCGTCACCGGCTTTGGCCCATCAGTAGCGGTAGGCGTCTGGTTTGAACGGGCCTTCAACAGTCACGCCGATGTAGTCGGCCTGCTGTTTGGTCAGTTGGGTTACCACGCCGCCGAAACCGCGGACCATTTCCAGGGCCACTTCTTCGTCGAGTTTTTTCGGCAGTACTTCAACGGTCAGGCGCTCGGCTTTCTGGGCCGGCGACAGGTCGGCGTACTTCTGGCCGAACAGGAAGATCTGTGCCAGTACCTGGTTGGCGAACGAACCGTCCATGATGCGGCTCGGGTGGCCAGTGGCGTTGCCCAGGTTCACCAGGCGGCCTTCGGCCAGCAGGATCAGGTAGTCGTCGTTCTGCGCGTCGAAATCGCCAGGGCCGGTACGGTGGATCTTGTGAACCTGTGGCTTGACCTCTTCCCATGCCCAGTTCTTGCGCATGAAGGCGGTGTCGATTTCGTTGTCGAAGTGACCGATGTTGCATACCACGGCGCGCTTTTTCAGGGCCTTGAGCATGTTGGCATCGCACACGTTGACGTTACCGGTGGTGGTCACGATCAGGTCGATCTTGCCCAGCAGGGCCTTGTCGACGCTGGCTTCGGTGCCGTTGTTGATACCGTCGATGAACGGCGAAACCAGCTCGAAGCCGTCCATGCAGGCTTGCATGGCGCAGATCGGGTCGACTTCCGAGACCTTGACGATCATGCCTTCCTGACGCAGCGACTGGGCCGAACCCTTGCCCACGTCACCGTAGCCGATCACCAGCGCCTGCTTGCCCGACAGCAGGTGGTCGGTGCCGCGCTTGATGGCGTCGTTGAGGCTGTGACGGCAGCCGTATTTGTTGTCGTTCTTGCTCTTGGTGACCGAGTCGTTGACGTTGATCGCCGGGATCTTCAGCTCGCCCTTGGCCAGCATGTCGAGCAGACGGTGCACACCGGTGGTGGTCTCTTCGGTCACGCCGTGAACGCGGTCCAGTACCTGCGGGTACTTCTTGTGCAGCAGCTCGGTGAGGTCGCCGCCGTCGTCGAGGATCATGTTGGCATCCCATGGCGCGCCATCCTTGAGGATGGTCTGCTCCAGGCACCACTCGTATTCCTGCTCGGTCTCGCCCTTCCAGGCGAATACCGGGATGCCGGCGGCGGCAATGGAGGCAGCGGCCTGATCCTGGGTGGAGAAAATGTTGCACGACGACCAGCGCACTTCGGCGCCCAGCGCGACCAGGGTTTCGATCAGCACGGCGGTCTGGATGGTCATGTGGATGCAGCCGAGGATTTTTGCACCCTTGAGCGGCTGTTCAGCGGCGTACTTGCGGCGCAGACCCATCAGGGCCGGCATTTCGGACTCGGCGATGATGGTTTCGCGGCGGCCCCATGCAGCCAGGGACATGTCGGCGACTTTGTAGTCGGTAAAATCTGCAGGCGTGTTTACAGCGCTCATCAAGAGCCTCCATTCGTAGTGTGCGAATGGGCGCCGTTGTGCGTTTAGTGCCCGTGCGGGGAACCCCGTGCAGGCAACGCCCCATCCGAGCCTGACAGGAGAACCTGCTGCAGCGCCCCTCGGACAGGTGGCGGGAACGGCATCGAGTGGTGATGACCGTCTGTGAAGCGTTGGCGATTATAGCTGCGCCCGCGCATCGGCCCAAGGCTTTCTGTCAATTAATCGAGACGATAGTCGATGTTCAATGGAGGCCGCCGGCAGGCTCTGCCATCATTGTCGGCATCGATTGGCAAGACGGTCAGGAGTACGCATGAACTTTCACACCCGCAAATGGGTAAAACCCGAAGACCTCAACCCCAACGGCACCCTGTTCGGTGGCAGCCTGCTGCGCTGGATCGACGAAGAGGCGGCGATCTACGCGATCGTGCAACTGGGCAACCAGCGTGTGGTGACCAAGTACATCTCGGAGATCAACTTCGTCAGCGCTTCGCGCCAGGGCGACATCATCGAGCTGGGCATCACCGCCACCGAATTCGGCCGCACCTCCATCACCCTCAAATGCGAAGTGCGCAACAAGATCACCCGCAAGAGCATCCTCACCGTCGACAAGATGGTCTTCGTCAACCTGGGTGAGGACGGCTTGCCGGCACCCCATGGGCGTACCGAGATCAAGTTCATCAAGGATCAGTTCGATACCTCGGTGGAATGACGGCGGTAGCTGCACAGTTCAAGCTTCAAGCTTCAAGTCAGGGGCAGCGGGGCTGGCGGGGGCGGTTTGGCCAGGTGCCTTGAGCTGGCCCTCCCAGCGTGCGATCACCAGTGGCGCCAGCGCGTTACCCAGCACGTTGAGTGCAGTGACCGGCATGTCCATCAGCCGATACACCCCGGCGATGATCGCCACGCCCTCGACCGGCAGCCCTGCCGCGGTCAGCGTGGCGGTGAGGATGATGAACATGAAGCCCGGCACCCCCGCCGCACCCTTGGAGGTCAGCACCATGATCAGCACCAGCATCGCCTGGTCAGCCAGGCCCAGGTCGATGCCATAGGCCTGGGCGATGAACAGCGTGCCAAGCGCTGCGAACAGCGACGCACCATCGAGGTTGAATGAATACCCCAACGGAATGACCATGCTGGTGATCGGGCGTGGCGCGCCGTAGCGCTCCATCTTCTCGATCAGTTGCGGCATCACCGTGGCCGAGGCGGCGCTGCTGTAGGCCAGCAGCAACTCGCTGCGTATCTCGCGCAACAGGTGGAAGAACCGCACCCCCGCCAGCCTGGCCACCGCCCCCAGCACGCACAGCGCAAACAGCAGCACCGCCACGTAGGTAATGCCGATCAGCTTGGCCAGTGGCAGCAGTGCGCTCAGGCCGAAGCTGGCAACGGTGACGCCGATCAGCCCGAAGATGCCGATGGGTGAGTAGTGCATCACCAGGTGGGTGACCTTGAACATGGTGTCCGATACGCCCTGCATCACGCTGATCAACGGTGCCTTCTGCTGCTGGGGCAGCATCGACAGGGCGCAGCCGAACAGGATGGCGAAGAACAGCACTGACAGCAGCTTGCCCTCTGCCATGGCCAGCACGATGTTGTCCGGCACGATGGCCACCAGGGTGCGCCCCAGGTTCTGCGTTTCGGTGCTGGATGCCAGCGTGGTGACCGGTGCCTGCAGCGTGCTGCTGAAGTCCGCGCCGGCGCCGGGCTGGAACACGTTGCCGACCACCAGCCCGAACAGGATCGCGATGCTGGTGATGGTGAAGAAGTACACGAACGTCTTCATCCCGACCCGGCCCAGGGCGCGCGTGCTGCCGGCGCCGGCGATGCCGACGGTCATGCAGGCGAACACCAGCGGTACCACGATCATCTTCATCAGCTTGATGAACAGGTCGCCGGCCGGCTGCAGCAGGTTGTCGATGAACCAGGCCTTGTGCTCGGGGAACTGGTTGAGAAGGATGCCGACGATCACGCCGGCGACCAGGCCGATCATGATGCGCGTGACCAGGCTGGAAGGTGTGCGAATGCCCATGGGGTGCCCCTTGTTGTTGTGGTTGTGGGGAGTGCGAAGGGTGCGTTACTGCGCGAACAGGCCGGCGAAATCCTTGAAGCCCTTGACCTCGATCGGATTGCCGCTGGGGTCGAGGAAGAACATCGTGCGTTGTTCGCCCGGCTCGCCCACAAAGCGCACCACCGGCGGGATCTCGAATGCCAGGCCACGCCGGGTGAGGCGCACGGCCAGGGTCATCCACTCGTCCAGTGGCAGTACCACGCCGATATGCGGCATCAGTACCTTGTGCTCGCCAACCTGCCCGGTACGGGTGGTGGCGAACGGCGTGCCCAGGTGCAACGAGAGCTGGTTGCCGAAGAAGTCGAAGTCGACCCAGGTCGCGGTGCTGCGCCCTTCGGTGCAGCCCAGAACATCTCGATAAAAAATACGCGCCTGTTCCAGGTCGCAAACGTGGTATGCAGCGTGAAAGGGTCTGTTCATGGCGTATCCCCCGTGTGGTTGAGCGTTGAGGGTAAGTAGGCCGTGTGACGGGGTAAAACGGCTTTGCCTTGCTCTGAGCGAAAGAAAAACTTATGGATGTGCGCTTTCTGAAAAGCCTGGTGGCAGTGGTGGAAACCGGCTCGATTGCCGCGGCCGCGCGTCGCGAGAACCGCACGGCAGCGGCGATCAGCCAGCGCGTGCAGGCGCTGGAACGCACACTGGGCTGCACCTTGCTGCTGCGTACTGCGCATGCCATCCGCCCCTCGGACCAGTGCCTGCTGCTGTTGCCCAGAATCCAGGCGATCATCGAGCAGGCGCGTGAACTGCAGCACGACCTGAGCCAGGACGGATTGACGGGGGACGTCAGGGTGGGCGCGGTGTCGACGGCGTTGACCGGGGTATTGCCGGGGCTTATCGAGCGTCTGGCGCGATCGGCGCCGGGGCTCAAACTGCAGATCACCCCGGGTGATTCGCGCAGCCTGTACGAGAAGGTGCTCGGCGGCGAACTGGATGCCGCGATTCTGGTGCGCCCGCCCTTCACGCTGCCCAAGGCACTGGCGCTGCAGGTGCTAAAGGTCGAGCCGCTGATTCTGATCGCGCCGGCTGCACAGGCCGCGCTGACCCCCGATACGTTGCTGCGCGAGCACCCGTTCATTCGCTATGACGCACAGTCGTGGGGCGGGCAGATCGCCCAGCGCTACCTGGATGAGCAACTGATCACGCCGCAGTTGCTGTGCGAGCTGGATGCGCTGGAAACCATCGTGATGCTGGTGGCCCAGGGCATGGGGGTATCGTTGGTGCCGCAATGGGCCGGCATGCCCCATGAGGGCATCTGTGCCTGGACGCTGGGCGATGACCCGCGCCACGCGCGGGCACTGGTGGTGCTGCACGGCTCGACGCCGCGCCGGCCAGTGGCGATGCGGCATCTGCTGGGGCTGCTGGGCAGCCCCTCGCCGGTCAAGGCTGCTCGGTAACCCCGCGCACCACGCGACCGATGCTCAGGCCCTGCAGCAGGATCGACGACAGCACCACGATGTAGGTGATGCTCAGCAGCAGGTCACGTTCGGGACCCGATGGCAGCGACAGCGCCAGGGCCACGGACACACCGCCGCGCAGGCCGCCCCAGGTGAGCACGCGGATGGTGCCGCGCGGCACCGTTCTCCAGCGGCGCAGCATGACGATCGCCGGTGCCACGGTCAGCAGGCGCGACAGCAGGATCGCCACTGCCAGCACCCCGGCCGCAGCCAGGTGCATCCACGAGAACGGCAGCAGCAACAGCTCCAGGCCGATCAGCGCGAACAGCAGCGCGTTGAGCATGTCGTCGATCAGTTCCCAGAAGCCGTCCATGTAGCGCCGGGTCATGTCGTTCATAGCCAGGTTGCGACCCAGGTTGCCGATGATCAGGCCCGCTACCACCATCGCGATGGGCGCCGAGACGTGCAGTTCGTAGGCTGCGGCCGAGCCGCCGATCACCAGCGCCAGGGTCAGCATGACTTCCACCTGGTACTGCTCGATGCTCTTGATCATGCGGTAGGTGACGTAGCCGATCACCGCGCCGAACAGCGCGCCGCCGATGGCCTCGCGGGCGAACAGGATCGCGGTGTCGCTCACGCTCGGGGTCTCGCCCAGTTGTGCGATGCCCAGCAGCACGGTGAACACCACGACCGCGGTGCCGTCGTTGAACAGCGACTCGCCGACGATGGTGGTCTTCAGCGGCTTGGACGCATTGGCGGTACGCAGGGCGCCGAGCACCGCGATCGGGTCGGTGGGCGAGATCAGTGCGCCGAACAGCAGGCAGTACAGCAGGTTCACGTGCCAGCCGAACAGGGCGAAGATCCAGTGCGCCAGGTAGCCGATCACCACGGTGGCGATCAGCACGCCGACGGTGGCCAGGAGGCCGATCGGCCAGCGGTAGTCGCGCAGGTCGGCCAGGTTCACGTGCAGCGCCCCGGCGAACAGCAGGAACGCCAGCATCCAGTGCATCAGCAGGTCGTTGAAGTCGATCTGGCTCATCAGGCCCTGCACCCGTTCTTCCAGGCCCGGGTAGCCGATGACGCTCAGGCCCTGGAGTATCAGGGAAAACAGCAGTGCAGTGACCATCACGCCAATGGTCGGCGGCAGGCCGATAAAGCGGTAGTTCACATAGGTGAGGAGGGTGGTGAGGCAAATAAACGCGGCAACTAGCTCAAGCATCCTAGGTCCTGTAATGGCTTCCAAGTCAGTGCCCGAATGGCTCGGGCAGGGCTTGGATGCGCCGGCGCGAGGTTCAGGACACACTTTTTCGATCAACGTTGACCGCAGGCTGGCTGTTTTGTTGCGCCTGGTTGAAACTGCGCAGCCGTGCACTACCCAGGAACTCAACCGTGCTCGCCACTTCGCTGGTGCTGATCGCCGCCCTGCTGCATGCCACCTGGAACACCCTGATCAAGTTCAGCGGCGAGCGTCTGCTGGTGATTGCCAGCATGGACGTGGTGGCGCTGCTGTTCGCCCTGGCGATGGTGGCGTTCGTGCAGGTACCGCCGCCCGAGATCTGGCCGTGGATGCTGGCCTCGGCGGCGTTCGAGCTGTTGTACCGCTACCTGCTGATCAAGGCCTACCGGGTCGGCGACCTGGGCCTGGTCTACCCCCTGATGCGCGGGTTGTCGCCGCTGGTGGTGCTGGCGCTGACCCTGACCCTGACCTTTGCCGGCGAGACGCTGAGCACCCAGCAGATCTTCGGCATTCTGCTGATCCCGTGCGGCATGGCCTGCCTGCTGTGGCAGGGCGGTGGCGGCGAACGTCTGCCCTGGTCGATGCTGCCGGTGGTGGCGCTGATCGGCCTGTGCATCGGCTGCTACACCTGGCTCGACGGCAGCGCGATCCGGCTGTGGTCGCAGCCGCTGGACTACCTGGTGTGGCTGACGCTGATCAGCGCCTGGCCGTTCCCGTTGCTGGCGACGGTGGCCCGGCGCGCGCCGTTTGTGCAGTTCTGGCGCAGCCAGTGGAAGCTGGGCCTGGCCGTGGGGTTGTGCGTGCTGTCCAGCTACGCGCTGGTACTGTGGGCCATGCAACTGGGCTCGGTGGCCGAGGCTGCGGCGCTGCGCGAGGTGAGCGTGATCCTGGTGGTGCTGATGGGCATGCGCTACCTCAAAGAACCTTTCGGCGGGCCGAGGCTCTTAGCTTGTGCACTGGTACTGATCGGCATGCTGATCATGAAACTCTGACCCCAACAACAAGGACCCCTGCCATGACCGTCGCTTTCTGGTGTGTATTGATCGCGTTGCTGCTGCCGTTCGTGTGCACCAGCATCGCCAAGTTCGGCAGTGGTCGCTTCAGCCTGCGACAGAACCATGACCCGCGCGGTTTTCTGGACAAGCTCGAAGGCCTGCCGCGCCGCGCCCATGCGGCGCAGCTCAACAGTTTCGAGTCGATTCCGGCGTTCGTCGCGGCGGTGGTGATCGCCGACATCGTCGGCAATGCCGAGCAGGTCACCCAGGACGTGCTGGCGGTGCTCTACATCACCAGCCGCCTGCTCTACATCATCTGCTACCTGGCAGACTGGGCCGCGCTGCGCTCGGTGGTGTGGTTCGCGGGCATCGGCCTGATCGTCAGCTTCTTCGTGGTCTCGGCCTGAGCTACTTGCCTTCCACCTGCGGCACCACCGGCAGTGCCGCGCCCTTGGGCCACAGCAGCCAGATCTGACCCTGCTGCTTCATGTCCCCGGCCAGAGCGCCGGCCTCGCTGCCGGTACCCCAGAACAGATCGGCGCGCACTTCGCCGGTGATGGCCCCGCCGGTGTCCTGCGCGGCCACCGGGCGTACCACCGGCGCGCCGTCCGGGCGGGTGGTCGACAGCCACAGCAGGCTGCCCAGCGGGATCACCTTGCGGTCGATGGCCACGCTGTAGCCGGCGGTCAGCGGCACGTTCAGCGAACCGCGCGGGCCTTCGTTGCTGTCCGGGCGGGTGCTGAAGAACACGTAGCTGGGGTTGCTGGCCAGCAGCTCGGGCACGCGGCTCGGGTTGGCCTGGGCCCAGGCGTGGATGCTGCCCATGGTCACGTCTTCCTTCTTGAGCTGGCCCTGCTCGACCAGCCAGCGGCCCACCGGGCGATACGGGTGGCCGTTCTGGTCGGCATAGCCCACGCGCAGCTGCTGCCCACTTTCGAGCTGGATGCGCCCGGAGCCCTGGATCTGCAGAAACTGCAGGTCCATCGGGTCGGTCAGCCAGGCCAGCACCGGCGCCTTGACGCCTTGCTGCTGGATCACCCCGGCGGTGTCGTAGGGCTTGAGCACGCGCCCGTCCAGGCGACCGCGCAGGCGCTTGCCCTTGAGTTCGGGGTAGATGCTGTCGAGCGCCACCACCACCAGGTCATCGGGGATGCCATACACCGGCACGTTGGCCGTGGCGGTACGGGTCATGCTGCCGGGGTACACCGGTTCGTAGTAGCCGGTGATCAGGCCGTTGGCGTTGTTTTCGGCCGAGCGCAGGCCGTACACCTCGAGCTGCGTCTGCAAAAAGCCACGCACCTGGGTGGCGTCGTCGGGCACCTGCACCGCAGCAGCGCAGGGGGTGGCCCAGACCGGATCGTTCTTGAGGCGCTCGCACGCGCTGCGCCAGGCATTGAAGCCGGCCAGCAGGTCGCTGTCGGAGACCTTGGGCAGGTCTTTCCAGGTGGCTGGGCTGTAGGTGGCGAGCGGGTGCGGTGCGGATTTATCCGGGGCGCTGCCGTTGCAGCCGACCAGCAGGGCCAGCAACGCGGCGGTCAGGCCAAGGCGGCTCAGGGCGGTTTTCATGCGGGGTAGTCCTCTACGGTGTGCCTGGCGTTCAGGGCGGCCAGGCAACCCTTGTTTTTGGTAGGGGTATTGGTGTTTGCCGGCAAGGCGGGGATACTGGCCGCCTTTTTCCGTGTGCCGAGCCAAGCATGATGTTCAAGCGAATGACTGTGATCCTGGTGGCCTGCCTGGCCCTGAGCGCCTGTGGCGGTGTCGACCCCAACTCGCCGTTGGGCCAGCGCAAGGCGATTTTCAAGCAGATGCTCAAGACCAGCGAAGACCTCGGCGGCATGCTGCGTGGCCGGCTGGCGTTCGACGGGCAGAAATTTGCCGATGGTGCGGTGAAGCTCGACGCGTTGTCGCACCAGCCGTGGCAGCATTTCCCGCAGGTGCGCGAGGAGGACAGCAGCGCCACGCCCGATGTGTGGCAAAAGCAGGCGCGCTTCCAGGAGCTGGCCCGGCAGATGGAGCAGGTGACCGGCGAGCTGGTCGCCCAGACCCGTACCCAGCCATTGGAGCCTGCGGCGGTCGCGGCCCCGATGGGCAAGGTGGAGGCGGCGTGCAAGGCCTGTCATACCGAGTTTCGCAATCATTGATGGGGTGAGCTGGCCGGCCTTTTCGCCGCAGGGCCGGCTCCTACAGGTGGCGCGCTGTACGTAGGAGCCGGCCTTGCCGGCGAAGGGTTCAACGCGGACTACTTCTCCAGCTCATCCAGTGCCTGTTGCAGTTCCTTCTTCGACTCGGCCAGTTTGTCCTTGCGCTTGTTGATCTTGTCGGCGTCGCCTTTCTTCATGGCCTTGTCCAGGTCCTTGGTGCGCTGCGTCACTTCATGACGGGCATCCAGCACCTTCTGTTCACGCTGTTTCTTCAGGCCGGCATCGGTGCAGTGCTCGGTCACTTCGCTCAGGGCCTTCTCGAGGCCGGCCTGCTGGGCGCTGTTGCCGTGGGCGCGGGCCTGTTCGATCTGTTCGCTGATCGCCTGCTTCTTGGCAGCGCAGCCGGTCAGGCCGGGTTGTTCCTCGGCAGCCATCAGCGAAGTGGCGAGCAGCGAGCAGGCGGCGAACAGGGCAAGCGGGGAAAGCAGTTTCATAGTGGCTCCGTGGTCGCGGGCTTGGCAGAAACCCATGATGCTGCCCTGATCCGACAAATTTAGAAACCCTCGATTGTATGTTCACGTAACCGCGCCGCCAGGGCCTGCACCTGCGGGTGAGCGAAAAAGGCCAGCAACTGGCCGGCACGGTGGGCACCCACGCCGGGCTCGGCCTGCCATTGCGCCGCATCGCGGGCAGCCAGTGCGGCCCAGGTGTCCCCCGCTGCCAACGCACGCGGGGCCGGCATACCCAGGGCTCGCGCCCAGGTGGCAAAGGGTCGCTGACGGGCCTGTTCGAGGGCGGGGTACAACGGATGTTCGGCGGGCAGTTCCAGCACATCGGCCAGTGTGCGCAACTGGCCGGCGTCGACCAGGCGCTCCCAGCTGGCCGGCCCGGCACCGGAGAGTGCCAGGCCCTGCTTGCCGCCCAGCCATTGCAACCTGGCCAGGAACTGCTGACGACACCCGGCGCTCAGCTCCCAGCAGCTCAACGGATGAAACGCATCGGCTGCCGGTACCTTCATCTCACGCCGTTCGAGGGCGCGGTGCACCACGCCGTCCAGACGGGGAATGGTCAGGCCTGCCAGGCTGATCGCCACCTGATCGCCCGGGCGAATGTCCAGTTGCTGCCAGCGTCTTAGCGAGCCCACGCTGACCTGGCGCACCGTGCGGTCATCCAGCTGCACCGGTGCCAGTTGCAGCACCGGGGTGATGCGACCGGTGCGCCCCACGTTGAACTGCACGCGTCGCACCTCGGCCAGTACCTGGGCGAAGGGGTATTTCCATGCCGCTATCCAGTACGGCGCCCGGGCCTGCCAGCGCTCGCCGGGCGGACGCCGGCCCTGGCGCAGCACCACGCCGTCGCTGGCGAATGGCAGTGGCGTGCGGTACCAGTGCTGGCGCCAGTGGGCGGCCTGGTCGAAGGTCTGCACCGGCTGGCTGAACGCCTCGCTGTAGGCAAAGCCCAGGGCGCTCAGGCGTGCCAGGCGCTCGCGCTGGTCCAGGGGCCCCTGCGGCCAGGCCCAGGCGAACAGCTCGACCACCGCGCCCTGCGCGGGGGTGAGCTGCTTGCGCGCCATCAGCCCGGCGACGTTGCCGCGGGCATTCCGGCTGCCCGCTGCGGCCTGCACATGCCCGTCCAGGCGCCAGAACAGCTCGCCTTGCAGTATCAGGTCCAGAGGTTCGGGCAACGTGTGGGGGAGGGCGCCCAGTGCCGGCAGGTGGCGGCTCCAGTCATGCCCGTAGGCGCCGTCGCCGCGGCTGATCAGGCGCACCAGCCGGCCCTTTGCATAGACCAGCGTGGCGGCCACGCCATCCACCTTGGGTTGTACCCAGAGGTCCTGCTTGCCGTGCATCCAGGCGCGCACGGCGGCTTCGTCGGGCAACTTGTTCAGGCCGGTGTGGGGGATGGGGTGGCGCAACGGGCCGGTGGCGGTTCCGAGCGGGTCTGCGGGGGGCGCACCGGTGCCGGGGAAGCAGGCTTGCAAGTGTTGCAGGCGCGCCCGGCTCTGGTCGTACAGCTCGTCGCTGATCAACGCGACGCCCAGGCGATGGTAATGATCGTCCCAGTCGGCCAGGCGCTCGCCCAGCTGCTTGAGTTCGCTTTGCGCCACTGCCGGTGGCCAGTCGGGGCAGGGCCGGGCGAGGGCGGTGGTTGGGGTACAGGCGAGCGTGCTGGCGAACAGCAGGCCGGACAACAGCTTGAAGGGCATGGCGAGCGTCCTTGCTCGGCGGGTGGAACTTCAAGCCTAGGCAAGAAAAAGCCCCTGCCAGTCGCCTGGCAGGGGCTCTTGTTTACCGGGTGTTGCTTGTACCGGGTGTTGCTTACAGCCCGGCGGCCGCGCGCAGCGCGTCGACACGGTCGGTGCGTTCCCAGGTGAACGTTGTGAAGGTGTCGTCGCCCACGGTCTTGACCTGCGGGGTGCGGCCGAAGTGACCGTAGGCCGCGGTTTCCTGGTACATCGGGTGCAGCAGGTCGAGCATGGTGGTGATCGCATACGGACGCAGGTCGAAACACTCACGCACGATCTGGATGATCTTCTCGTCGGCAACCTTGCCGGTGCCGAAGGTGTTCAGCGAGATCGAGGTCGGCTGGGCCACGCCGATGGCGTACGACACCTGGATTTCGCAGCGCTCGGCCAGGCCTGCGGCAACGATGTTCTTGGCCACGTAGCGACCGGCGTAGGCGGCCGAACGGTCAACCTTGGACGGGTCCTTGCCGGAGAAAGCGCCCCCCCCGTGACGGGCCATGCCGCCGTAGGTGTCGACGATGATCTTGCGGCCGGTCAGGCCGCAGTCGCCCACCGGGCCACCGATTATGAAGTTGCCGGTGGGGTTGATGTGAAACTGGGTGTCCTTGTGCAGCAGCTCGGCCGGCAGCACGTGCTTGACGATCAGCTCCATCACGCCTTCGCGCAGGTCGGCGTAGGACACGTCCGGGTTGTGCTGGGTCGACAGCACGATGGCGTCGATGCCCACCACCTTGCCGCCTTCGTAGCGGCAGGTGACCTGGGACTTGGCGTCCGGGCGCAGCCACGGCAACAGGCCGGACTTGCGCGCTTCGGCCTGACGCTGCACCAGCTGGTGCGAGAAGCTGATCGGGGCTGGCATCAGCTCCGGGGTTTCGTTGCTGGCGTAGCCGAACATCAGGCCCTGGTCGCCCGCGCCCTGGTCTTCAGGCTTGCTGCGGTCAACGCCCTGGGCGATGTCTACCGACTGCTTGCCGATGATGTTCATCACCGCGCAGGTGGCGCCGTCGAAACCGACGTCGGAGCTGTTGTAGCCGATGTCGACGATCACGTTGCGCACGATGTCTTCGAGGTCGACCCAGGCCGAAGTGGTCACTTCGCCGGCGATGATGGCCACACCGGTTTTCACCAGGGTCTCGCACGCCACGCGGGCGAACTTGTCTTCGGCGATGATGGCGTCGAGCACCGCATCCGAAATCTGGTCGGCGATTTTATCCGGATGCCCTTCAGACACGGACTCGGAGGTGAAAAGGGAGTATTCGCTCATCTCGACGGGTTCCTAAAATTTACCGATGGTGAGTGTCGCCAGGTGGTCGCTGAAAGTGGCGAACCTGAATCTGGAAACCATTACGTAAGCCCACATAGAGGCTGTCCTCGGGAACCAGCCCCGCGGCGCTGGCCCAACGGGCCAAATCATCCTGTTCAAAGCCCAGCCAGAGATCGCCGCACGCCTGGCGCGCCCAGCTCTGGTCGTGGCTGCACAGTTCTGTTACCAACAGGCTTCCGCCTGGTCTGACACGCTTGGCCAGGTGCCCGAGGGCCTGGGCAGGCTCGCTGAAATGGTGCAGCACCATGTTCAGCACCACGCAGTCGGCCTGTACATCCGTTGCATGCAGGGCATCGGCCAACAGCAGGGTTACGTTAGCCAGGCGCTCGCGCTGGCACACCTGGCGCGCCAGCTCGAGCATGGTCGGGCTGTTGTCCAGGGCGGTGACGTGGGTGAAGCGCCGCGCCAGTTCGGGCAGAAACTCGCCATCGCCGGGGCCGACCTCCAGGGCGCTGGCCAGCGGGTCGAAGCTGAGCTTGTCGAGCAGCGCCAGCAGGCTTTCGCGGTACTGCGCCAGGCCGGCGATCAGGTCCTGCTGGGCGCGGAACTTCTCTTCCACACGCAGGAAGAAGTCCTGGCTGGTGGCGGCCCGGCGCACCTGCACCTGGCCGATGCGCGCCTGCACCTCGGCCGGCAGTTCCAGCGCGTCGACCTCCTCCAGCAGCGCCCCGTGCAGCTTGCCGCCCAGGCGCTGGCTGTCGGGCAGTGCGCGGCGATAGAAGATCGCGTTGCCTTCGCGCCGGGTGGCCACCAGGTCGGCCTGGGCCAGTACCTTGAGATGGTGGCTCATGCCCGACTGGCCGATGGCGAAGATCTGCGCCAGCTCCAGCACCCCGAACGAATCGCTGGCCAGCGCGCGCAGCACGTTCAGCCGCAGCGGGTCGCCGCCGGCCTTGCACAGGGCAGCCAGCGCGTCGCTTTGCTCGGGGTCGATGGAGGGGGCGTGAAGGTTCATGGGCGGCAGTCTAGTCAGCGTGCAGCGGCCTCGCAAGTTCTATATCAAAAAGTTTTGATATTGCTCGATGGGCGGGCCCGGCCCGGCATGGCAGGCGACAATTTCTGCCGTTTTGTCGGCGCAACACGGGATTAGTCGCTCAATCGCACTAAAAACGTCCCTCATCGACCATCCGTGATTGCCCCCGGGCACGTGCCTGGGCGAAAATGGCCGCCTTTTTCCGTTCGTTAATATTCAAGCCCCCCAGGAGACAAGCGATGCCCAGCCGTCGTGAGCGTGCCAACGCCATTCGTGCCCTCAGCATGGATGCCGTGCAAAAAGCCAACAGCGGCCATCCCGGTGCCCCGATGGGCATGGCGGATATCGCCGAGGTTCTTTGGCGTGACTTCTTGAAGCACAACCCGAGCAACCCGCACTTCGCCGACCGTGACCGCTTCGTGCTGTCCAACGGCCACGGCTCGATGCTGATCTACTCGCTGCTGCACCTGACCGGCTACGACCTGTCGATCGACGACCTCAAGGCGTTCCGTCAACTGCACAGCCGCACCCCGGGCCACCCGGAATTCGGCTACACCCCAGGCGTCGAGACCACCACCGGCCCGCTGGGCCAGGGTCTGGCCAACGCCGTGGGCTTTGCCCTGGCCGAAAAAGTGCTGGGCGCCCAGTTCAACCGTCCAGGCCACGACGTCGTCGACCACCACACCTATGTGTTCCTGGGTGATGGCTGCATGATGGAAGGCATTTCCCACGAAGTTGCTGCACTGGCCGGTACCCTGGGCCTGGGCAAGCTGATCGCCTTCTACGACGACAACGGCATCTCCATCGACGGCGAAGTCGAAGGCTGGTTCACCGACGACACGCCGAAGCGTTTCGAAGCCTACCACTGGCAGGTGATCCGCAATGTCGACGGTCACGACCCTGAAGAGATCAAGACCGCCATCGAGACCGCGCGCAAGAGCGCGCAGCCGACCCTGATCTGCTGCAAGACCACCATCGGCTTCGGTTCGCCGAACAAGGGCGGCAAGGAAGACTGCCACGGCGCGCCACTGGGCGATGCCGAAATCGCCCTGACCCGCCAGGCCCTGAACTGGAACCACGGCCCGTTCGAAATCCCGGCCGACATCTATGCCGAGTGGGATGCCAAGCAGGCCGGCGCCGCCGCCGAAGCCGCCTGGGACCAGCGCTTTGCTGCCTACGCCGCAGCCTTCCCTGAGCTGGCCAGCGAACTCAAGCGTCGCCTGAGCGGCGAACTGCCAGCCGACTTCGCCGAGAAGGCTGCCGCCTACATCGCCGAAGTGGACGCCAAGGGTGAAAGCATCGCCAGCCGCAAGGCCAGCCAGAACACCCTGAACGCCTTCGGCCCGCTGCTGCCGGAGTTCCTCGGTGGCTCGGCGGACCTCGCCGGCTCCAACCTGACCCTGTGGAAAGGTTGCAAGGGCGTCAGCGCCGAAGATGCCAGCGGCAACTACATGTACTACGGCGTGCGCGAGTTCGGCATGACCGCCATCATGAACGGCGTTGCCCTGCACGGCGGCCTGGTGCCTTACGGCGCGACCTTCCTGATGTTCATGGAATACGCCCGCAATGCCGTGCGCATGTCGGCCCTGATGAAACAGCGCGTGATCCACGTCTACACCCACGACTCCATCGGCCTGGGCGAAGACGGCCCGACTCACCAGCCGATCGAGCAGCTGACCAGCCTGCGTACCACGCCGAACCTGGACACCTGGCGTCCGGCCGACGCGGTCGAATCGGCCGTGAGCTGGAAGCACGCCCTGGAGCGCAAGGACGGCCCTTCGGCGCTGATCTTCTCGCGTCAGAACCTGCAGCACCAAACCCGCGACGCCGGCCAGATCGCCGACATCAGCCGTGGTGGCTACGTGCTCAAGGACTGCGCAGGCGAGCCTGAGCTGATCCTGATCGCCACCGGTTCCGAAGTGGGCCTGGCGGTGCAGGCGTTCGACAAGCTGACCGAGCAGGGCCGCAAGGTGCGCGTGGTATCGATGCCATGCACCAGCGTGTTCGATGCCCAGGACGCCAGCTACAAGCAGTCGGTTCTGCCACTGCAGGTGGGCGCGCGGATTGCCATCGAAGCTGCCCACGCCGACTTCTGGTACAAGTACGTGGGCCTGGAAGGCCGCGTCATCGGCATGACCACCTACGGTGAGTCGGCGCCGGCTTCGGCACTGTTCGAAGAGTTCGGCTTCACCCTGGAAAACATCCTGGGTACGGCTGAAGAGCTGCTGGAAGACTGATAAAACCAGTTGGAGCGGCGTTGAACCCATCGCGGGTCAAGCCCGCTCCCACAGGGATCACGAGTGTCCTTGTGGGAGCGGGCTTGACCCGCGATTGCCGCGACTCGGTTCCTGCAGGTTGCAGATAACATTCTGTTCCGTGAGCATCCCATGCCCCAACCGCGTCCCTACAAAGTTGCACTCAACGGCTACGGCCGCATCGGTCGTTGCGTCCTGCGCGCACTCTTTGAACGGGGGGCCAGCGCGGGCTTCGAGATCGTTGCACTGAATGACCTGGCCGATCAGGCCAGCCTCGAATACCTGACACGCTTCGACTCCACCCACGGGCGCTTTCCCGGTGAGGTCAGGGTCGACGGCGATTGTCTGCATATCAATGGCGACTGCGTCAAAGTACTGCGCAGCGCCACCCCCGAAGGCATCGACTGGGCCGCGCTCGACGTCGACCTGGTGCTCGAATGCTCCGGGGCCTACAACACCCGCGCCGACGGCCAGCGTTTCCTCGACGCCGGCGCACCACGGGTGCTGTTTTCCCAGCCGATGGCCAGCGAGGCCGATGTCGACGCCACCGTTGTCTACGGCATCAACCAGGATTGCCTTGAAGGCGGCGAACGGCTGGTGTCCAACGCCTCCTGCACCACCAACTGCGGCGTGCCGCTGCTGCGTGTGCTCGACCAGGCCTTCGGCATCGAGTACGTACAGATCACCACCATCCACTCGGCAATGAACGACCAGCCGGTGATCGATGCCTACCACCACGAAGACCTGCGCCGCACCCGTTCGGCGTTCCAGTCGGTGATTCCGGTGTCCACCGGGCTCGCGCGGGGTATCGAACGCCTGCTGCCGGAACTTGCCGGGCGAATCCAGGCCAAAGCGGTACGCGTGCCGACGGTGAACGTGTCGTGCCTGGACATCACCCTGCAGACCGCCCGCGATACCACCGCGGCCGAAGTCAACCAGGTGCTGCGTGAAGCGGCCCTGAGTGGCCCGCTCAAGGGGTTGCTGGCCTACACCGAACTGCCCCACGCCAGCTGTGATTTCAACCATGACCCACATTCGGCCATCGTCGATGCCAGCCAGACCCGCGTTTGCGGCCCCCGCCTGGTGAACCTGCTGGCCTGGTTCGACAACGAATGGGGGTTCGCCAACCGCATGCTCGACGTCGCCGAACATTTTCTGCGCGTCGTGGACTCAACCAGCACCACTCGCAAACAGCCCTGAAGGACTGCATTCATGACCGTTTTGAAGATGACCGACCTCGATCTGCAAGGTAAGCGCGTACTGATCCGCGAAGACCTCAACGTGCCTGTGAAGGACGGTGTGGTCAGCAGCGACGCGCGCATCCTGGCCTCGCTGCCGACCATCAAGCTGGCCCTGGAGAAGGGCGCGGCCGTGATGGTCTGCTCGCACCTGGGGCGCCCGACCGAAGGCGAGTTCTCGGCCGAGAACAGCCTCAAGCCGGTGGCCGACTACCTGAGCAAGGCGCTGGGCCGTGAGGTGCCGCTGGTGGCCGACTACCTGGGCGGCGTGGACGTGAAGGCGGGCGACATCGTGCTGTTCGAGAACGTGCGCTTCAACAAGGGCGAGAAAAAGAACGCCGACGAACTGGCCCAGCAATACGCCGCCCTGTGCGACGTGTTCGTGATGGACGCCTTCGGTACCGCCCACCGTGCCGAGGGCTCGACCCACGGCGTGGCCAAGTTCGCCAAGGTCGCCGCTGCCGGCCCGCTGCTGGCCGCCGAGCTGGATGCACTGGGCAAGGCCCTGAAGGCCCCGGCCAAGCCGATGGCCGCCATCGTCGCCGGTTCCAAGGTATCGACCAAGCTGGACGTGCTCAACAGCCTGAGCCAGGTGTGCGACCTGCTGATCGTCGGTGGCGGCATCGCCAACACCTTCCTGGCCGCTGCCGGCCACCCGGTGGGCAAGTCGCTGTACGAAGCCGACCTGATCGACACCGCCAAGGCCATCGCGGCCAAGGTCAACGTGCCGCTGCCGGTGGACGTGGTGGTGGCCAAGGAATTTGCCGAAAGCGCCACGGCTACCGTCAAGCTGGTGGGCGAGGTGGCCGAGGACGACATGATCCTGGACATCGGCCCGCAGACCGCCGAACAGTTCGCCGAGCTGCTGAAGTCGTCCAAGACCATCCTGTGGAACGGCCCGGTGGGCGTGTTCGAGTTCGACCAGTTCGGCAACGGCACCAGGACCCTGGCCAAGGCCATCGCCGACAGCGCCGCGTTCTCGATTGCCGGCGGTGGCGACACCCTGGCGGCCATCGACAAGTATGGCGTGGCCAGCCAGATCTCCTACATTTCTACCGGTGGCGGTGCATTCCTCGAGTTCGTCGAGGGCAAGGTGCTGCCGGCGGTGGACGTGCTGGAACAACGGGCCAAGGCCTGACTCGCTCAGCCTGGCAAAGGGAGTGTGGCCTGATGGTCAAGCGGTTGCCTGTGTTTATCCTGGCCGGTCTGCTCAGCGCCTGCGCTGGCAGCCCGGAGCCTGCGGCGGATGCCCCCGGCAAGCCGAAGGGCGGTTGCTACCAGTCGCAGTGGCAGGCAGAGACCGTGCCGGTGATCAACAAGAGGCTCGGCCCGGACGGGCTGGAGAAGTATGACGAGGAACACCAGCGCCAGGCCCCGGGTTGCCCTTGATCGGTTCGAGGCAACCTGTTGGCCGGTTCGTGGTCTTCTAGAGGATATTCGATGAAAAGCGTTGTAGCCCTGATGGCCCTGGTTCTGATGGCAGGTTGCGCAAGCCTCAAGCCAACCCCGGCCCCGACCGACAACTGGACCCGCTGGGTCTGTGACAGTCAGGCCGAGGTGCTGTGGCGGTTTGCCGATGCCAGCCAGGAAGAGGTGGATGTACGCCTTGGTGGCGGCGATCAGGTCTACCGGCTCAAGCCGGAGCCCGGTGCATCGGGTGCGCTGTACAGCGATGGCGTGCTGGCCCTGCACACCAAGGGCGATGAAGGCCTGGTGTACTGGGTAGCGACCAACGATTTGATAGGGCGGGGCTGCAAGGCACCGTGACTGGCCGGGCCGACCGCTGTCGGCCCACACTACTTGAATAGCAACCGCCGCTGCGGCAGGCTTGCACGAAAAACGACGCTTGTCGGGAGAGAGATACACAATGGCACTCATTAGCATGCGCCAGATGCTGGACCACGCCGCCGAGTTCGGCTACGGCGTTCCGGCTTTCAACGTCAACAACCTCGAGCAAATGCGCGCCATCATGGAAGCCGCCGACAAGACCGACTCCCCGGTGATTGTCCAGGCCTCGGCCGGTGCCCGCAAATACGCCGGTGCGCCGTTCCTGCGCCACCTGATCCTGGCGGCGATCGAAGAATTCCCGCACATCCCGGTGTGCATGCACCAGGACCACGGCACCAGCCCTGACGTGTGCCAGCGTTCGATCCAGCTGGGCTTCAGCTCGGTGATGATGGACGGCTCCCTGGGCGAAGACGGCAAGACCCCGACCGACTACGACTACAACGTGCGTGTCACCCAGCAGACCGTGGCCATGGCCCACGCCTGCGGCGTTTCGGTAGAGGGCGAGCTGGGCTGCCTGGGTTCGCTGGAAACCGGCATGGCCGGTGAAGAAGACGGCATCGGCGCCGAAGGCGTGCTGGATCACAGCCAGATGCTGACCGACCCTGAAGAAGCTGCCGATTTCGTCAAGCGTACCCAGGTCGATGCCCTGGCCATTGCCATCGGCACCAGCCACGGCGCCTACAAGTTCACCAAGCCGCCTACCGGCGACGTGCTGGCGATCGACCGCATCAAGGAGATCCACAAGCGCATCCCCAACACTCACCTGGTGATGCACGGTTCGTCTTCGGTGCCGCAGGAGTGGCTGGCGATCATCAACCAGTACGGTGGCGACATCAAGGAAACCTACGGCGTACCGGTTGAAGAAATCGTCGAAGGCATCAAGTACGGCGTGCGCAAGGTCAACATCGACACCGACCTGCGCCTGGCGTCCACCGGTGCCATGCGCCGCCTGATGGCCACCAACCCGAGCGAGTTCGACCCGCGCAAGTTCTTCGGTGAAACCGTCAAGGCCATGCGCGACGTGTGCATCGCCCGCTACGAAGCCTTCGGCACCGCCGGCAACGCCTCGAAGATCAAGCCGATCTCCCTCGAAGCGATGTTCCAGCGCTATGCCAAGGGCGAGCTGGCCGCCAAGGTCAACTAAGCCTGGTTGGTTGTACGAAAAACCCGCAGCGATGCGGGTTTTTTTATGCCCGTGCTGCCTGCTTCACCGGCCGGAACCAGGGGTTTTCGGCTGCGGGGCCGCCACGGACACCGGATCTGGCCCAACGCGACAGACCGTTAGTCGGGCAACACTTTGTTTATACCGATGATGCCAATGTGCTGACTTCAGATTTGTTTCAGCCAGGTCTAGAGTAAAGCCTCAAGTTCCATCCGGAATCTGGCGTCGTTACACAAGAGAAGCAGCATGGATTGCGCGCACCCTCACACTCACGACAGCGGTTCGGTTTTACTGATCGTCGATGACTACCCGGAAAACCTGATCAGCCTGCAAGCCTTGCTTGCACGTGAGGACTGGCGTGTGCTGACCGCAAGCTCCGGTACCGAAGCCCTGAGCACGCTGCTCGAGCATGAGGTGGACCTGGTGCTGCTGGATGTGCAGATGCCCGGTATGGACGGCTTCGAAGTCGCGCGCCTGATGCGCGGCAGCCAGCGCACCTGCCTGACCCCGATCATCTTCCTGACCGCCAACGAACAGTCCCAGGCGGCCGTGCTCAAGGGCTATGCCAGTGGCGCGGTGGACTACCTGTTCAAGCCATTCGACCCGCACATTCTCAAGCCCAAGGTCCAGGCCCTGCTCGACCAGCAGCGCAACCGGCGTGCCTTGCAGCGCCTGAGCCGCGACCTGGAGGCCGAGCGCGCATTCAACGCCTCGGTGCTGGACAACGCCGCCGAAGGCATCCTGGTGGTGGCCGAGGACGGTCGCATCCGCTTTGCCAACCCGGCCATCTCGCGCCTGCTCCAGGCCCCGGTGGAGCAATTGCAGGGCGCAGACCTGCTGGGCTTCGTGCAGTCGCCCGTGCCGACCCGGTGGCGCGACTCGGCGTTCTACCAGGCCTACCAGGAGCGCGACATCTACCGCCTGCACGACGCCGTGCTGCTTACCGCCTCCGGGTTGCCGCTGCCGGTGGCGTTGTCGTGCGCGGCGCTGCCCGGCGAACAGCGGGCGATGGTGGTGACGGTGCTGGACATGTCGGTGGTGCGCAACCTGCACCAGCAACTGGAGTTCCAGGCTGTTACCGACCCGCTGACCGGGCTGCTCAACCGCCGCGGGTTCTGCCAGGCCGCCGAAGCTGCGCTGCTGCGCAGCGAGCATTCCGACAAGGCCCAGGCCCTGATGTACATGGACCTTGACGGTTTCAAACGGATCAACGACTCGCTCGGCCATGCAGCCGGCGACCGCGTGCTGCACTGGGTGGGCGAACAGCTCAAGGAATGCCTGGGCGCCTACGCGATCCTCGGGCGCATGGGCGGCGACGAGTTCACGGCCTTGCTCGATACCCTGGAATACCCGGAGCAGGCGGCGCGCTTTGCCGAAAAGCTGATCGAGCGCATGTCCATCTGCCAGCAGATCGACGGCCTGGAGGTGACGCTTGGCGTGAGCATCGGCATCGCCACCTACTCCGATTGCGGGCCGCACCTGGACGGCCTGCTGCGTGCGGCGGACGCGGCCATGTATGCCGCCAAGCAGGCCGGCCGCCAGCAGTACCGCTACTACGACCAGGAGCTCAACGGTCGTGCTCGCTCGCGCCTGATGCTCGAAGACAGTGTGCGTGATGCGATCGAGCGGCACGACTTCAGCCTGGTGTATCAGCCGCAGGTGGCGTTTGCCGATGGTCGCCTGCGCGGGTTCGAGGCGTTGTTGCGCTGGCAGCACCCCAGTGTCGGCGATGTGCCGCCGGGGTTGTTCCTGCCGTTGCTGGAGGAGGCCAGGCTGGTCTCGCGGCTGGCCAGCTGGATCTACACCCAGGGTGCGGCGCAGCGGCGCGCCTGGGAGGCGCGGTTCGAGCCGGACCTGGTGCTGAGCATCAGCCTCAGCCGCGTGCAGTTCGCCATGCCCAACCTGGTCGAGGAACTGGGGCGGGTGATCGCCAGCCATGGCCTGCGCCCGGCCCAGCTTGAGGTGGAGGTGGCGGAAACCTCGCTGGCCGCCAACCTCGACATCGCGCTGCGTCAGTTGCGCAGGCTGCGCGAGCTGGGCGTGCGAGTGGCGCTGGACGATTTCGGCGCCGGAGAGTGCTCGCTGCGCCTGCTGCGCGACCTGCCCATCGACACGCTCAAGCTCGACCGGCACCTGGTGGCGCGCCTGCCCGGTTCGGCGGCGGACGCGGCGCTGGTCCGCAGTGTCATCGGCCTGTGCCGCGACTATGGCGTGTGTGTGGTGGCCGAGGGCGTCGAGACGCGGGAGCAGGCGCAGTGGCTGCAGGCAAACGGTTGCGCCTATGCCCAGGGCTTTCTGGTGGCACGGCCCCTGACGGCGCAGCGCGCCGGTGATTTCCCGGCTTTTTTCGACTGGCGCAACGAGGCGGCCGGGGAATTGAGTACACTGACGCCTTTGCCTGCAATGCCCCGTGCCCATGACCGTACTCAAGTACCTGCAAGCCTATCCGCCTGCCCTGCAAGACCAGGTGCGCCAGATGATTGCCCAGAACCGTCTGGGTGACTACCTGCGCCAGCGCTACCCCGAGCGCCATGCGGTACAGAGCGACAAGGCGCTGTATGCCTATGCCCAGGCCCTGAAGCAGGAACACCTGCGCAATGCGCCGAACCTGGACAAGGTGCTGTTCGACAATCGCCTCGATCTCACCCACCGTGCGCTGGGCCTGCACACCGCGGTATCGCGCGTGCAGGGCGGCAAGCTCAAGGCCAAGAAGGAAATCCGCATCGCCTCGCTGTTCAAGGACGCGGCGCCGCAGTTTCTGAAGATGATCGTGGTGCACGAACTGGCGCACCTCAAGGAGAGCGACCACAACAAGGCGTTCTACCAACTCTGCGAATACATGCAGCCGGGCTACCATCAACTGGAGTTCGACCTGCGCATCTACCTGACCTGGCGCGACCTGTCCGGCGCCCAGTGAGCGAAAGGGAATTGCCAATGGAAGTGAGCAAGACCAAGACCAGTTTCTATCGTCGCCTGTACGTGGCGTGGCTGATCGACAGCCGTACCGCCAGCAGCGTGCCGGCGCTGATGGAGGCCACCGGCATGCCGCGGCGCACGGCGCAGGACACCATCGCGGCGCTGGCCGACCTGGACATCGTGTGCGAGTTCGAGCAGCAGGAAGGTGCGCGCAACCATGCCGGGCATTACCGGATACGTGACTGGGGCGCGATCGACAAGCAGTGGATCACCCAGCATCTGCGCAGTATCCGCCAGGTGCTGGGCTACCCCTGAAGCCCCTCCGCCGGCAAGCCCGGCCCCTGCACCTACCCCTGTAGGAGCCGGCCTTGCCGGCGAAGCGTCTAGCCCCGGCGCATGCCGATGTGCGGGATGCCATCCTCCAGATACGCCTCCCCGGCCACCTCGAACCCGTGCCGCGCATAGTAGGCCTGCAGGTGCGCCTGTGCGGACAGGTACACCGGCACCCCTGGCCAGTGCTTCTCGGCCTGCGCCAGCCCCTGCACCATCAGTGCATGCCCCAGCCCCTCGCCCCGCGCCGACGGCGCAATCACCACCCGCCCGATCACCACGTCGCCGCCCTGTGACTCGGGGTCCAGCAGGCGCAGGTACGCCACCAGCTCGCCATCGCGCCAGGCCATCAGGTGGCAGGTGTCGCCCTCCAGGTCCTGGCCATCGATTTCCAGGTACGGGCATTTCTGCTCCACCACGAACACCTCGATGCGCAGCGTCAGCAGCGCGTACAGCTGTTGCTTGCCAAGGTCGGTGTGATGCTTGCAGATCCAGTCGATGCTCATCGCGTTTCTCTCCTGTGTAATGCCCCGATCATAACCACGCCGAGCACCTCAGGGCGAAGGTCGCGAATTGCCATGGATCAAGTCGGCGCGGAATCGGCAAAAATAGAGGCAATTAGCTATCACCTGGCACTGCCCGATACCGGAATCTTTGTGTAATCTGGCCGTGCAGCCTAGCTTTGCGCCAACAGAAATCTCATGCCATTCAACAAGAACGCGGACCCGATCCGCTAAGGGATTTGAGCATGCGGCCACTGCTTCGAGCCTTGGGTTTGCTTGGATTGCTGCTCTGTGCCCAGTCGGCCCAGGCCGAAAAACTGCGGCTGGTGGCCGATGCCTGGCCCCCCTTCACCGACGCCCGCCTACCCAGGGGCGGGCTGGCCACCGCCCTTGTCACCACCGCCCTGGAGCGTGCCGGGTTTGCCAGCGAGTTCGAGCAGGCGCCGTGGGCGCGCGCGCTGCTGGGCATCGGCGAGGGCCGCTACGATGTGCTGATCAACGCCTGGCAGAGCGATGCGCGTACCCGCATCGGGGCCTTCTCCCAAGGCTACCTGAGCAACCGCGTGCGGCTGCTCAAGCGCAAGGGCGACGTGCTGCGTTTCGATACCCTGAGCGATCTCTACCCGCACGCCATCGCGGTGGTGCGCGACTATGCCTATGCGGCCGAATTCGACAATGACGGGCGTCTGCAGAAGGTGCCGGTGCGCGACTTTTCGGTGGCGGTGGGCATGCTGGCTGCCGGGCGGGTGCGCCTGACCCTTGAGGACGAATACGTGGCGCGCTACTACCTGCAGCGTGAAAGCGCGAACGTGCGCAACCGCGTGCAGTTCTTCGGCAAGCCGGTGAGCGAGAACAGCCTGCACATCCTGGTCAGCCTCAGGCATCCGCAGCATGCCCAGATCGTGGCCGGCTTCGACAAGGCCATCGCCGCCATGAAGGCCGATGGCAGCTATGCCCGGTTGCTCAAGGACTACGGCCTGTAGTCAGGCCGGGGTGTCCTTGATCAGGTGCGCGGCCAGGGTGCGCAGCGGGCCCAGCTGGCGGCAGATCAGTGCCAGCTGGGTCTGCACCAGGCGCTGGTTCTCGTCCATTTCCTCGGGCATCTGCTCAAGGCTCGCCGCCAGGGCTTCCTCGGCGTCGCTGTGGATCGCCACCGGGGTCTTGCTGGCAAGGCCAGTGGCAATTTCGTCGAGGCTGGCGGCCAGGCTGGCACCCGCGCCGTCGATCAACTGCTCGTGGGCCTCGGGTGCCAGTGCGCTGTCACGGTGTGCACCCAGCCCGGAGAGGTAGCTGAGCAGGGTGTGCGAGAGCACCAGGAAGCGAAAGCCCACGTCGGCCTCTTTGCGAAAATGCCCCGGCTCCATGAGCATGTTGGCCAGCGTGGTCGACAGCGCCGCGTCGGCGTTGTGCGCGTTGCGCCGGGCCAGGCGGTAGGCCAGGTCGTCGCTCTTGCCCTGGGCGTACTGCTGCATGATCTGGCGCAGGTAGGTGCTGTTGCAGCTCAGGGTGTTGGCCAGCACCTTGTTCAACCGACGGCCCTGCCAGTCGGGCAGGAACAGGAACACCGCCAGGATCGCGATCAGGCTGCCCACCAGGGTGTCGAACAGGCGCGGCAGGAACAGGCCGTAGCCGTCGCCGATCTGGTTGAAGCAGAACAGCACCATCAGCGTGATCGCCGCCGTGGCCAGGGTGTAGCGGGTGGTGCGGTTGACGAAGAACACCACCCCGGCGGCCACCGCGAACAGCGACTGGATGATCGCGCTGGGGAACAGGTCGAACAGCGCCCAGCCCACGGTCAGGCCGATGGCGGTGCCGATGATCCGCTGCACCAGCTTGCGCCGGGTGGCGCCATAGCTGGGCTGGCACACGAACAGCGTGGTGAGGATGATCCAGTAGCCCTGGGTGGGGTGGATCAGGTGCACCATGCCGTAGCCGATCGACAGCGCCAGCGGCAGGCGCAGGGCGTGGCGAAAGATCAGCGAGGTCGGCGTGAGGTGCTGGCGCAGGCGGCTCCACACATCCTTGAGGCTGCGTGGCGAACGGTCGAGCAGGCTCGAGTCGCTGTTGTCGGCCAGGTTGTCGGGGTTGCTGGCATCGCCGAGCAGGCGGTCGAGGGTTGCCAGGTTCGCCGCCAGCGCCCGCAGCGAGCGCAGCAGGCCACGCCAGGCCGGGTTGCTCTGGATGCGCAGGTGCTCGAGCGAGGCGTGCAGGTCTTCCAGTGCGGCGGCGAAGCTGGTGTCGTAGACGAACGGCTGGCGCAGCTGGATCGACTCGGACAATTGCACGCACGCCTTGCCCTGCTGGCGCAGCAAACGCTGGCAGCGAAACAGCACGTCGCTGTGGAAGAACGCCTCGGTGAGCGCGTTGTAGGGGTAGTGCGAGGAACTGGCGCGCTCGTGGATGTCCTGGGCCAGAAAGTACAGCTTCAGGTAGCGGCTCACCTTGGAGCCGGGGCGGCCATTGCCCACGCGGTGCAGGATGATTTCCTTGGCGGCGTTGAGGGCGGCCACCACCTTGCCGTTCTGCTGGGCCAGTTCCAGGCGGCGGGCCTCCACGTCCAGCTGGCGGATGGGCTCGAACAGGGTGGCCTTGAGCTTGAGGTAGCGGCCCAGTTCGCGAAACAGCCGCGCCAGGCTCTGCTGCACCGGCTGGTTGGAGAACAGCGCCTGCCACAGCACCGACAGCAATCCGTACCAGGCGGCGCCTGCCACCAGCAGCAAGGGCTCGTGCCAGAAGTCGGTGACCTGGCCGCCGCGCTGGTCCACGCCGATCATGGTGTACACCGACAGGATCAGTGTGGCCGAGGCGATGGCGCCGTAGCGCTCGCCCAGCGCGCCGAGCATGGTCAGCGCGAACGCCGCCAGCGCCAGGGCGCAGCCGAAGAGGATCGGGTAGGGGAACAGCAGCTCCACCGACAGCGCAGCGACGGTGAAGCACACCAGGGTCACGGCCAGGGCGTTGAGCCGGCCCTGCCAGCTGTCGTCGGTCTCGGCCAGGGCGCTGGCGATGATGCCCAGGAACAGCGGGATCAGCAGCCCCATCTCGTCCTGGTACCAGCACAGCGCCATGCTGCCGGTCAGCGCGATCAATACCCGGATGCTGTAGCTGAACTTGTCCAGGGCCCACAAACGACGCAGCGAGTGACGCAAGGAAGACGATGACATGATAGGGCGGCAGGCCTGCTTGGCGATGATCGAAATTGAGCCGGTCACGGTGGCAGCGAACTGTCACCGTGGTCACGTACCAGCAAAATTTGTTCCGTGATGCGCGATTCTAACGCGAAGGTTAGACGAACTGCGCGGCCGCGTAGGCCGATGCCCAGGCCCACTGGAAATTGAACCCGCCCAGGTGCCCGCTGACGTCCAGCACTTCGCCCACGCAATACAGGCCGGGGCTTTTCAGCGACTCCAGGGTCTTGGACGACACTTCGCGGGTGTCGACCCCGCCCAGGGTGACTGGGGCGGTGCGGTAGCCCTCGGTGCCGGCCGGCACCACCTGCCAGGCCGCCAGTTTGTCGGCGACCTCGGCCAGTTCGGCCGGGGTGTACTGCTTCATCGGCCGGGACACGAACCAGTGCTCGGCCAGCAGGTTGGCCATCTTCTTGGTGAAGACCTCGCCAAGCAGGGTCTTGAGTTCGCTGTTGGGGCGTTCGGCCTGTTGCTGTTGCAGCCAGGCGAGGGCGTCATGCTCGGGCAGCAGGTTGATCTCGACGCTGTCGCCGCTGTGCCAGAACGACGACACCTGCAGGATCGCCGGGCCGCTGAGGCCGCGGTGGGTGAACAGCAGGTTCTCGCGAAAGCTGGTGCCGTTGCAGCTGGCCACGCAGTCCACCGAGGTGCCCGACAGCTCGGTGCACATGGCCTTGAGCTGCGGCTCGGTGATGGTGAAGGGCACCAGCCCGGCGCGGGTCGGCAGCAGGGTGTGGCCGAACTGGCGGGCCACCTGGTAGCCGAAACCGGTGGCGCCCAGGGTCGGGATCGACAGGCCGCCGGTGGCGATCACCAGCGACTGGCATTGCAGCGTGCCCATGCTGGTTTCGAGCAGGTAGCCATGCTCGAGCTTTTCGATCTGCTCGATGCGCGTGTCCATGCGCAGCTCGGCGCCGGCGCTCTGAAGCTCGCTGAGCAGCATGTCGAGGATGTCGCTGGACTTGTTGTCGCAGAACAGCTGGCCGAGTTTTTTCTCGTGATAGGGCACGGCGTGCTTGCCGACCATCTCGATGAAGTCCCACTGGGTGTAGCGGGCCAGGGCCGACTTGCAGAAGTGCGGGTTGTGCGAGAGGAAGTTGGCCGGCTCGGTGTACAGGTTGGTGAAGTTGCAGCGCCCGCCACCGGACATCAGGATCTTCTTGCCGGGCTTGTTGGCATGGTCCAGCAGCAGCACCTGGCGGCCGCGGTTGGCGGCGTGGATGGCGCACATCAGGCCGGCGGCGCCAGCGCCGATGATGATCACTTCGGTGGAACGCACTGCAAAATCCTCAAGAATGGTGGTGACGCATTCGCCGGCAAGGCCGGCTCCTACACAACCCCGTAGGAGCCGGCCTTGCCGGCGAAGGGGCCCTGAAGGGCGACGAAGACCTCAGACGATGCGAACCCGCAGCGAGCGCCCCTTGATCTTGCCGCTGTTGAGCCGCTGCAGCGCCTGCTTGGCCACGCCGCGTTCCACCGCCACGAAGGCCTGGAAATCGAAGATCGCGATCTTGCCCACCTGGGTGCCCGGGATGCCGGCATCACCGGTCAGCGCACCCAGGATGTCGCCCGGCCGCAGCTTGTCCTTGCGCCCGGCACCGATGCACAGCGTGCTCATGGTCGGCACCAGCGGGCCGCCGGCCTGGGGTTTGAGGCTGTCGATCTGCTCCCAGCGCAGGGGCGCCTTCTGCAGCTGCTCGATGGCCTGGGCGCGGTGCGCTTCGGACGGGGCCACCAGGCTCGCCGCCAGGCCCTTCTCGCCGGCACGCCCGGTGCGGCCCACGCGGTGCACGTGAATTTCCGAGTCCCGCGCCAGCTCCACGTTGATGACCATGTCCAGCGCGTCGATATCCAGCCCGCGCGCGGCCACGTCGGTGGCCACCAGCACCGAGGTGCTGCGGTTGGCGAACAGGGTCAGCACCTGGTCACGGTCGCGCTGCTCCAGGTCGCCATGCAGCGACTCGGCGGCGATGCCCTTGGCCTTGAGGTGATCGACCACTTCCTGGCACTGCTGCTTGGTGAAGCAGAACGCCACGCACGACTGCGGACGAAAGTGCGCCAGCAGGGTAGTCACCGCGTCCATGCGCTGCTCGGGCGAGATCTCGTAGAAGCGCTGCTCGATCTGCGTGTCGGCATGCAGCGACTCGGCCTTGACCTGCTGCGGGTTGCGCATGAATGCGGCCGACAGCTGCTTGATGCCGGCCGGGTAGGTGGCCGAGAACAGCAGGGTCTGGCGACGCTCCGGGGTTTGCCCGAGGATGTCGGCGATGGCGTCGTAGAAGCCCATGTCGAGCATGCGGTCGGCTTCGTCGAGCACCAGGGTGTTGAGCCCGTCGAGCACCAGGGTGCCCTTGCGCAGGTGCTGCTGCACGCGGCCCGGGGTGCCCACGATGATGTGCGCGCCGTGTTCCAGCGAGGCGATCTGCGGGCCCAGGGACACGCCGCCGCACAGGGTCAGGATCTTGATGTTGTCTTCGGAGCGGGCCAGACGGCGCAGCTCCTTGGCCACCTGGTCGGCCAGCTCGCGGGTGGGGCACAGCACCAGGGCCTGGCAGCCGAAGTAGCGCGGGTTGATCGGGTTGAGCAGGCCGATGCCGAACGCGGCAGTCTTGCCGCTGCCGGTCTTGGCCTGGGCGATCAGGTCCATGCCCTTGAGGATCACCGGTAGGCTCTGGGCCTGGATCGGGGTCATCTGGGCGTAGCCGAGGGCGTCCAGGTTGGCCAGCATGGCGGCGGACAGCGGCAAGGTGGCAAATTCGGTGGCAATGGTGGTCACGAGGCGGGCCTGCAAAACAAAATGTCGCGCAGTGTACCAGCCTCGTGGCCATTAGCCCTAAGCCTCGATCTCCGGTTCCGGACGACGGGCACGCCTTCCGTCCGCCCTGGACAGCTGCATGAAGATCGCTGCCGCCAGCATCGACATCAGGCCGATGGTCAGGAAGGTCAGCTGGAACGCGCCCAGCGTGGTCTCCACCCCATCGCCGCTGCCGGCGCCGGTAAAGCCGCCCAGCAGTGCGCCGGCGCAGGCCACACCCAGGCTCAGCGAGAGCTGCGCCACCACCGACAGCAGGCTGTTGCCGCTGCTGGCGCTGGCGTCGTCCAGGTCGATCAGGGTCACGGTGTTCATCGCCGTGAACTGCAGCGAGTTCACCGCCCCCAGCAGCCCCAGTTGCACCAGCAGCAGGGCATACGGGGTGTGTTCGTTGACCAGCCCCAGGCTGCACAGCAGCACGCCCAGCAGCAGGGTGTTGCCGGTGAGGATGGTGCGGTAGCCCAGGCGCTCGATCAGCGGCCGGGCGATGGACTTGGCGACCATCGCCGAGGCGGCCAGCGGGATCATGCTCATGCCGGCCTGGGACGGCGAATAGCCCAGCGCCACCTGCAGCAGCAGCGGCACCAGAAACGGCAGTGCGCCGCTGCCCAGGCGGGCAAACAGGTTGCCGAGGATGCCCACCGAGAAGGTACGGGTGCGAAACAGCCGGGGCGAGAACAGCGGGTTGTCGATGCTGCCGGCGCGCAGCCAGTAGGCGGCCAGGCACGCCATGCCGGCGAACAGCAGCAGCATCACGCGCAGGTGCGGCAGGTGCAGCTCGCCCAGGCCCTCCATGGCGATGGTGATCAGCACCATCGCGGCGCCGAACAGCACAAAGCCCACGCCGTCGAAGCGTGTGCGCTCGGAGCCGCGCAGGTCGGGGATGAACTTCCACACCGCGTAGCAGCCCAGCGCGCCGACCGGCAGGTTGAGCAGGAAGATCCAGTGCCAGCTCAGGTACTCCACCAGCCAGCCGCCCATGGTCGGGCCCAGCAGCGGGCCGAGCAGGCCGGGGATGGTGATGAAGCTCATGATGCGCACCAGTTCGGTGCGCGGGTAGGCGCGCAGCACCACCAGGCGCCCCACCGGCAGCATCAGCGCGCCGCCCAGGCCCTGGATCACGCGGGCGCCGACCAGCATGCCGAGGCTGTTGGACAGTGCACACAGCAGCGAGCCGATGCTGAACAGCAGGATCGCGCTGAAGAAGATGCGCTTGGTGCCGAAGCGGTCGGCGATCCAGCCAGAGGCCGGGATCAGCAGGGCCACGGTGAGCATGTAGGCGATGATCACCGACTGCATGCGCAGCGGGTTTTCCGCCAGGTCGCGGGCCATGGCCGGCAGCGCGGTGTTGAGGATGGTGCCGTCCAGCGACTGCATGAAGAAGGCGATGGCCACTACCCAGGGAATCCAGCGGGCGGTGACGGGGTCCAGCGGGGTGCGGTTGGGCATGCTCTATGTCCTTGAGGGCCCCTTCGCGGGCAAGTCGAAGCGTCGAACCGCAGCTCCCACAGGGGCGGCGGTGATCCCTGTGGGAGCGGGCTTGACCCGCGATGGTGGCATCACAATGTCAGCGTCAGGCGTTTGACCAGCGCCCCCGGCAAATGACTCGAACTGGTCTGGCGCTGTCCGTAGGTGCTGGTCGACAGGATCAGCTCGCGCTCGGTCGTGAGCGCCTCCAGCTGCGAGCCGAGCAGGCTGTATACGCTGTCGTCGAAGCGCATGGTGCTGACCGGCGCCTGGATCTGACCGTCCTCGACCCAGAATGTCGCAAAGCGCGTCAGCCCGGTCATGCGCGCCGCCGGCAGGTCGGAGTAGTTCAGGTACCACAGGTTGCTGATGTACAGCCCCGTACCCAGCCTGGCGAGCACCTCATCCAGCGCCAGCTCGCCGGCGGCCAGGCTCAAGGCGCTCGGCCACTCGTGGGCCTCGGCGCCATTGGCGACCTGCTCGAACTCGGCGGCGCTGCGCGCATTGGTCAGCTGTTCGCGCGCCTGCCCTGCGTCCACCAGCTGCACGTCGCTGCGTGGGTAGCCTTCGCCGGAGAACGCCGGGCTCAGCGAGCCGCTGACCTGTTCGGTGATGTTCACCAGCGGGCTCAATGCCGCATCGCCGGCATACAGGCGTTGCAGCGGGCTGTCCTTGCTGGCGATGGCCTGCGCCGAAAAACCGCCCCAGCACAGCATGCCCATGATCTCGTCCATCGCTGCCGGTGCCAGGTAGGCGCGGTACTGGCCGGGGGCGAGGGTCTTGAGTGGACGACCCAGGTACTCCAGCTGCTCGCGGGCCTGGGCCAGGCGCCGGGCGAACGCGGCATTGTCCCACACCTGCCCGGCGTAGTTGGCCTTCACCGCCTGGCCGTTGGCGTGGAACAGGCTGAAGTCGAAATTGAAGCTGTTGGCCTGATGCCAGCCAGAGGCGCCGAACGAACTGGCAAAGCCGCGACTGATCGGCCCGGCGGCATAGATGCCCACCAGGTCCAGCGCGCCGGCGCCGTGTTCGATCTGCTCGAGCACCCGTGCGGTATCCGGCAGCGGGCCGTCCTGTACCTGATGGCTGTGCCAGGCACTATCGTTGAGCAACAGGTACGGGTCGGCAGGGATCAGCGGCAGGATCTGGCGCAGCTCGGCCAGCGCCTGGTGCAGGCGCTCGCGGTCCAGCGCCGGCTCGCCGCTGAGGGTCAGGTGCAGGTCGGCCTGGCGACCGTCGGCAATCAGCTTCAGGCTCGCACCGGCCTGTTGCACGTCGCCGGCCTGGCGCACCCTGGCATGGTTGAATCGTATGAATTGCGACTGCTCGGCGCTGTAGCTCAGGGTGAACTGTTCGGGGGCGCGCACGTTGTCGCGCAGCCATGCGACCAGGTCCTGGAAGTTGTGCAAAGGGCTGGCAGCCATCAGGCGTCTCCTCCGAATACGTCGATCTGGCTGAACACGCAGGCCGGCGAGGCATGGCCCACGCGCACCACCTGGTTGGGTTCGCCCTTGCCGCAGTTGGGCGTGCCGAGCACCTGGAAGGTACTGGCGTCGCCCACGGCGCTGAGGTTGCGCCAGAAACCGGCGGAAATACCGCGGTAGTTGGGGTTCTTGACCACGCCCTTGAGTTCGCCGTGCTCGATCAACTGGCCCCATTCGCAGCCGAACTGGAACTTGTTGCGCGCATCGTCGATGGACCACGAGCGGTTGGTGCGCATCAGGATGCCGTGCTCGATGCCGCCGATCAGTTGCGCCAGGGACTTGTCGCCCGGCTCGATGTTGAGGTTGGCCATACGGTCGATCGGTGCGCGGTTCCAGCCGCAGGCGCGGCTGTTGGCCACGCCGTCCAGGCCCGAGCGGAACTGTGACAGCGCACCTCCCAGCGGGCGCACCAGTACACCCTCGCGAATCAGGAACTGCTTGTGGGCCGGGGTGCCGTCGTCATCGTGCGCGTAGCTGGCCAGCTCTTCGGGGATGGCCGGGTCGAAGGTCACGTTGAGCAGTGCCGAGCCGTACTGCAGGTGGCCGAAGTCCTGGGCCTTGATGAAACTGGTGCCGGCGTAGTTGCGCTCGTCGCCCAGGATGCGGTCCATCTCCAGCGGGTGGCCGATGGACTCGTGGATCTGCAGCATCATCTGGTCGGGCATCAGCAGCAGGTCGCGTACCCCGCTCGGGGTATTGGGCGCCAGCAGCAGTTGCAGGGCCTGGTCGGCCACCTGGGCCCCGGCACCGAGCAGGCCGCAGCGCTCGATCACATCCACGCCGCCCTGCTGGCCGAAGTTCTCGCGGCCCAGGCTGCGGCTCTGGCTGTCGCTGCCGTCGAAGGCGGTGACACTCATGCCGGGGAACACGAAGCGTTGCGCCTGGCGCAGTTCGGCGCCGGCACTGTTGAGGTAGATCTGCTCGACCGTGCTCAGGCCCAGGCTGGCCTGCCAGTTCACCAGGCGCGAATCGCCCGGCACGCTGGCCGATTCGCGGGCCAGCAGTTCATAGCAGTCGGCCAGGGCCGGGAAGGTGCTGTTGAGGTTGGGCGAGCAGTAGTCGGCGCGGGCGCTGGACACCGGTTGCTCGCGCAGGTCGAGCAGGGCGTGGCGGGCGATCTGGCGGGCCAGCGCCTCGGCCTGGTCGAGGGCGCGTTGCAGGCCGGCCTGGGACAGGTCGGCGGTGGCCGCGTAGGCCTCCACGCCGTTGACGCGCACGGTGAGCATCGCGCCCTGGTCGCGGGTCAGGCTGGGTGGTTCGGCGATGTTCTTGCGCACCGACAGGTGCTGGTGGGCTTCCTGCACATAGCGCAGGGAGAAAAACTTGGCGCCGCTGTTCAGGCCAGCGAAACGCTGGCGCAGCGGCGCGGTGAAATCGAACATGCGCGAACCTCCGGGTGACGGTGGTTCCCCCTCAGAACCACTCCTCGTGCATGCCCGGGCAGGTATCGTCGCGGGCCTCGAGCAATGCGAGGTCATTATGGCAGGCCGGTACTTCCCAGGTGAGGAAAAACCGTGCGGCCTGCAACTTGCCCCGATAGAACCCGGTATCGGCCGGGTTGCCGCGGGCCAGGCCCTGTTCGGCGCGAATCGCCTGCTCCAGCCAGCGCCAGCCGATCACGCAGTGACCGAAGGCCTTGAGGTACAGCGCCGAGTTGGCCAGGGCGCTGTTGACCTGGCCTGTGGACAACTCGCCAAGCAGGCCCAGGGTCACGTGCTGCAGGCGGCTGAGCAGTTGTTCCAGCGGCTCGCGCAACGGGTCCAGGCGGGTGTAGGCATGGGCCTGGGCGCAGGTGCCGGCGATCAGGCGTACCAGTTGCTTGAGGCCGGCGCCACCGTGCTGGGCCAGCTTGCGCCCGAGCAGGTCGAGTGACTGGATGCCGTGGGTGCCTTCGTGGATCGGGTTCAGGCGGTTGTCGCGGTAGTACTGCTCTACCGGGTAATCGCGGGTGTAGCCGTGTCCACCGAGGATCTGGATCGCCAGCTCATTGGCCTTGAGGCAGAATTCGGACGGCCACGACTTGACGATCGGGGTCAGCAGGTCGAGCAGTTGCTGGGCCTGCTGGCGCTCGTCTTCGGTGGCGGCGGTATGGCTGTCGTCGAACAGCCGGGCGGCGTACAGGCCCAGGTCGAAGGCACCTTCGACGTAGGCCTTCTGGGTCAGCAGCATGCGTTTCACATCGCTGTGCTGGATGATCGGCACGGCGGCGGTGGAGGGGTTCTTGTTGTCGGGCAGGCGGCCTTGCGGGCGCTGGCGGGCGTAGTCCAGCGAGTACAGGTAGCCGGCGTAGCCGAGCATCACCGCGCCCATGCCCACGCCGATGCGCGCCTCGTTCATCATCTGGAACATGCAGGCCAGGCCCTGGTGCGGCTGGCCGATCAGGTAGCCGACGCACTGGCCGTTGTCGCCGAAGTTGAGTGCGGTGGAGGTGGTGCCGCGCCAGCCCATCTTGTGGAACAGGCCGGCCAGTACCACATCGTTGCGCTGGCCCAGGCTGGCGTCCGGGTTGACCAGGAACTTGGGCACGATGAACAGCGAAATGCCCTTTACCCCGGGTGGTGCGTCGGGGAGTTTGGCCAGCACCAGGTGCACGATGTTCTCGGACAGCGTGTGATCGCCCCCGGAGATGAAGATCTTGTTGCCCTTTAGGCGGAAGCTGCCGTCGGCGGCGGGTTCGGCGCGGGTGCGGATATCGGCCAGCGAGCTGCCGGCGTGGGGTTCGGTGAGGGCCATGGTGCCGAAGAAGCGGCCCTCGATCATCGGTTGCAGGAACAGGCGCTTTTGCTCGTCGGTGCCGAAGTTCTCGATCAGGTTGGCGGCGCCCATGGTCAGGAACGGGTAGGCAGTGGTGCCGGCGTTGGCGGCCTGAAAGTGGGCGAAGCAGGCTTGCGAGAGCAGGGTGGGCAACTGCATGCCGCCGGCCTCGAAGTCGCGGTTGGCGTTGAGAAATCCGGCGTCGAGGAAGGCGTCGACGGCAGGTTTGACCTCGGGGATCAGGATGGCCTGGCCGTTCTCGAAGCGTGGCTCGTGCTCGTCGCCCTTGCGGTTGTGCGGGGCGAAGTATTTTTCGGCCAGGGTGCGAGCGGTGTGCAGCGCGGCGTCGAAGGTTTCGCGGCTGTGCTCGGCGAAGCGTGGGCGTTGGGTGAGGGCCTCGGCGTCGAGCACTTCGTAGAGTTCGAAGGCCAGGTTGCGGGCGCTGAGCAGGGTGTCGGACATGGCGGCCATACCTTGGTGGGGATGGGGCCGAGTCTAGGCATGCGGGCGGGAGGTGGACAGGTTAATAGGTGGGGGTGATGAGGGGTCAGAACCGTTGTCAGGTGTGTGTCCGCAAAAAAAATCGCGGGCCAGGCCGGCCCACACAAGAATCTGCATCGATCCTGTGGGGGCGGGCCTGACCCGCGATTGGCAACGCCTCGGTGGTTAGCCGATGGTCATCAGGCTGGCATTGCCGCCCGCCGCGGCGGTGTTCACGCTCAACGCACGCTCGATCACCAGGCGCTCCAGCGCAATCGCGGTTTCACCCGACGACAAGCCTTGCACACCCACGATCGCACCGGCACGCTTGGCCACCTGCTCGCATACTGCGCGCAGCTGGTCCGAATGGCCGTGATGCAGCACCGCGTCGAACACCACCTCGTCCTTGGCCCAGTCGCTCACCAGCTTGATGCGCGCCTGCACATCCTTCGGCAAGCGCCCACGCAAGGCCTTGCCCGGCTCGCCGTCGACGAACACTGCCGAGCTGCCCACCGCCAGTACCGCTGCCAGTTGAGTCAGCAGATCAGCCTCCGACTCGGCCAGGCACAGCACGTGCTCGCGCGGCAGGATGGTGTAGCTGTTGCGCTCGCCGGTCGGGCCGTTGAGCAGGCGGGTGACGCCGCTCTGCGACTGTTGCGCGAACTGCTCGCACAGCTGCGCCAGTTCGGCCTGCTGGTTGCTGCCGGCCCACGCCTTGAGCGATTGCAGCGGCTTGAGCAACTGCTCGCGCAGACGCACGTCCGGGGCAGTACCGGCGTCGCTGCGCTGGAACGACTGCTCGATGGCATCGGCCGGGCGCGTGGACAGCAAACGGTACAGGTACAGCGGGCCACCGGCCTTGGGGCCGGTACCCGACAGGCCTTCACCACCGAACGGCTGCACGCCGACCACGGCGCCGACGATGTTGCGGTTGACGTAGACGTTGCCGGCATGGACGTTGTCGATCACCTTGGCGATGGTCTCGTCGATGCGGGTGTGCACGCCCAGGGTCAGGCCGTAGCCGGATGCATTGATCTGCTCGATCAGCTGGTCGAGGTGCTTGCGGTTGTAGCGCACCACGTGCAGGACGGGGCCGAAGATCTCACGCTGCAGTTCATCGAAGCTTTCCAGCTCGATCAGGGTCGGCATCACGAAGGTGCCGCGCTTGATCTCTTCACCGTCGGCAATGGCCACCTGATACACGTTGCGACCCTTGTCGCGCATGCCCTGGATGTGTTTTTCGATGCCAGCCTTGGCCTCGGCGTCGATCACCGGGCCGATGTCCACGCTCAGGCGCTCCGGGTTGCCCAGGCGGCTTTCGGCCATGGCGCCCTTGAGCATCTCGATCACGCGGTCGGCCGAGTCTTCCTGCAGGCACAGCACGCGCAGGGCCGAGCAACGCTGGCCGGCGCTGTCGAAGGCCGAGGAGACCACGTCGATGACCACCTGCTCGGTCAGCGCCGAGGAGTCGACGATCATCGCGTTCTGGCCACCGGTTTCGGCGATCAGCGGGATCGGACGGCCCTGGCTGTCCAGGCGGCCGGCAATGTTGCGTTGCAGCAGGCGCGCCACTTCGGTGGAACCGGTGAACATCACGCCCTTGACCCGGTCATCGCCTACCAGGCGCGCACCGACGGTCTCGCCACGGCCCGGCAGCAGTTGCACCACGCCTTGCGGGATGCCGGCCTCGAGCAGCAGGCGCACGGCCTGGGCGGCCACCAGCGGGGTCTGCTCGGCAGGCTTGGCCAGTACCGGGTTGCCGGCAGCGAGCGCTGCAGCCACCTGGCCACTGAAGATCGCCAGCGGGAAGTTCCACGGGCTGATGCACACCACCGGGCCCAGCGGGCGGTGGGCGTCGTTGCTGAAGTCGTTGCGTGCCTGCACCGCGTAGTAGCGCAGGAAGTCGACCGCTTCGCGCACCTCGGCGATGGCGTTGGCGTAGGTCTTGCCGGCTTCGCGGGCCAGCAGGCCCATCAGCGGCTGGATCTCGCCTTCCATCAGGTCGGCGGCACGTTCCAGGATCGCGGCACGCTCGGCCGGCGGGGTGGCCTGCCAGATCGGTGCGGCGTTGAGTGCGCACTGGATGGCGTTGTCGGCGTCCTCGACGGTGGCTTCCTGCACGTGGCCGACCACGTCACGGTGGTCGGACGGGTTCAGCACCGGTGCGGCAGCTTCGTCGCTGGACGCGCAACCGAGCATCGGCTCGGCCTTCCAGTCGTTGTGCGCGGTGGCCAGCAGGGCGCACGACAGCGAGGCCAGACGGTGTTCGTTGGCCATGTCGATGCCGCTGGAGTTGGCGCGCTCGGCACCGTACAGGTCACGCGGCAACGGGATGCGCGGGTGCGGCAGGCCGAAGCCGCCTTCCTGGGTGGCCATGCGCTCGATGGTCGCGACCGGGTCGGCCACCAGTTCCTGGATCGAGATCGACTGGTCGGCGATGCGGTTGACGAACGAGGTGTTGGCGCCGTTTTCCAGCAGGCGACGCACCAGGTAGGCCAGCAGCGTTTCGTGGGTGCCGACCGGGGCGTACACGCGGCACGGACGGTTCAGCTTGCCGTCGGCCACCTTGCCCACCACCTGTTCGTACAGCGGCTCGCCCATGCCGTGCAGGCACTGGAACTCGTACTGGCCTGGGTAGTAGTTCTGCCCGGCGATATGGTAGATGGCCGACAGGGTGTGGGCGTTGTGGGTGGCGAACTGCGGGTAGATGGCTTCGGGCACCGACAGCAGCTTGCGGGCGCAGGCGATGTAGGAGACGTCGGTGTACACCTTGCGGGTGTACACCGGGTAGCCTTCCAGGCCTTCGACCTGGGCGCGCTTGATCTCGCTGTCCCAGTACGCGCCCTTTACCAGGCGGATCATCAGGCGGTGACGGCTGCGGCGTGCCAGGTCGATGACGTAGTCGATCACGTAAGGGCAGCGCTTCTGGTAGGCCTGGATCACGAAGCCGATGCCGTTCCAGCCGCTCAACTGCGGCTCGAAGCACAGGCGTTCGAGCAGGTCCAGCGACAGCTCCAGGCGGTCGGCCTCTTCGGCGTCGATGTTCAGGCCGATGTCGTACTGCTTGGCCAGCAGGGTCAGCGACAGCAGGCGCGGGTACAGCTCGTCCATCACGCGCTCGTACTGGGCGCGGCTGTAGCGCGGGTGCAGGGCCGAGAGCTTGATCGAGATGCCAGGGCCTTCATAGATGCCGCGGCCATGGGAGGCCTGGCCGATGGCGTGGATGGCCTGCTCGTAGGAGGCCAGGTATTTCTGCGCGTCGTGCTCGGTGAGCGCGGCTTCACCGAGCATGTCGTAGGAGTAGCGGAAACCCTTGGCTTCGAACTTGCTGGCATTGGCCAGGGCTTCGGCAATGGTCTCGCCGGTGACGAACTGCTCGCCCATCAGGCGCATGGCCATGTCGACGCCCTTGCGGATCATCGGCTCGCCGCTCTTGCCGATGATGCGGCTGAGCGAGGAGGTGAGGCCGGATTCGTTGTGCGTGGACACCAGTTTGCCGGTCAGCAGCAGGCCCCAGGTGGCGGCGTTGACGAACAGCGACGGGCTGTTGCCCAGGTGCGGCTGCCAGTTGCCGGTGCTGATCTTGTCGCGGATCAGCGCATCGCGGGTGCCCTTGTCGGGGATGCGCAGCAGGGCTTCGGCCAGGCACATCAGCGCCACGCCTTCCTGGGACGACAGCGAGAACTCCTGCAGCAGGCCCTGGACGATGCCGGCGCGGCCGCTGGCGCTCTTCTGGTTGCGCAGCTTTTCGGCAATGCCGGCGGCCAGCTTGTGGGTGGCCTCGGCCATGGGCGCGGGCAGGCGTGCCTGCTCCAGCAGCATCGGCACCACTTCCGGTTCCGGACGACGGTAGGCGGCGGTGATCGAGGCGCGCAGCACCGACTGCGGCAGGATGCTTTCGGCGAACTCGAGGAAGCACTGGTGCGAGTGGTCGGCCTGCACATCGCCGGCGTCGTCGCCCTGATTGCCGGGCTGACCGCTGAGTTCGGTCAGGGTGGCGCCACCCTCGAGCTTCTCCAGGTAGTTGAAGATCGCCTGCTTGATCAACCAGTGCGGGGTGCGGTCGATGGACTGCGCAGCCGTTTTCAGTCGCTCGCGGGTAGGGTCGTCGAGTTTGACCCCAAGGGTGGTCGTCGCCATTTCTTATCCTCATTATTGCCACTGGGCCGTGGCTAAGCTGGCGCCAAGATTAGCCGGGCGCCTTTGTGGGTGCAACCTAGTGCAACCCAAATAATCGCGTTGAGGAGTGCAACTCGTCCGGTGGCTAAAACCCCACAGCATAAATGGCTGTTCAAGGTGCATTTGCTTATGTAAACGGCGGTTTTTGCTCCCAAATGGAGCAAAAACACGTTGTTATGCGAAATATCCGACCAGGTGCAACTTGACTGAAGAAACTGGTTGCACCTTGTTTGCGTTGTTGCATAGGATTCGCCGCCTGGGTGCAACCGTTAGCGGCTGTCACTACATAAAAACAAACGCCAGGGCGCAACAATGAGTTTTAGCAATCCAATCACGATCACGTTCGTGATCTATATCGCGGCAATGGTGCTGATCGGCTTCATGGCCTATCGCTCCACCAACAACCTTTCCGATTACATCCTCGGTGGCCGCAGCCTCGGCAGCGTGGTGACCGCGCTCTCGGCCGGTGCCTCGGACATGAGCGGCTGGTTGCTGATGGGCCTGCCGGGCGCCATCTACATGTCGGGCCTTTCCGAAGCCTGGATCGCCATCGGCCTGACTGTCGGTGCCTACCTGAACTGGCTGTTCGTGGCCGGCCGCCTGCGCGTGCAGACCGAGCACAACGGCGACGCGCTGACCCTGCCGGACTATTTCGCCAGCCGTTTCGAAGACCACAGCGGCCTGCTGCGCATCATTTCGGCAATCGTGATCCTGGTGTTCTTCACCATCTATTGCGCCTCCGGCATCGTGGCCGGCGCCCGCCTGTTCGAAAGCACCTTCGGCATGTCGTATGAGACGGCGCTGTGGGCCGGTGCTGCTGCCACCATCGCCTACACCTTCGTCGGTGGCTTCCTGGCGGTGAGCTGGACCGACACCGTGCAGGCCACGCTGATGATCTTCGCGCTGATCCTGACCCCGGTGATCGTGCTGATCGCCACCGGCGGCTTCGACACCACCTTCCTGGCCATCGAAGCCCAGGGCGCGGGCAACTTCGACATGTTCAAGGGCGCGACCTTCATCGGCATCATCTCGCTGATGGGCTGGGGCCTGGGCTACTTCGGCCAGCCGCACATCCTGGCGCGCTTCATGGCGGCAGACTCGGTGAAATCGATCGCCAATGCCCGTCGCATCTCCATGACCTGGATGATCCTGTGCCTGGCCGGTACCGTGGCCGTGGGCTTCTTCGGCATCGCCTACTTCTCGGCGCACCCTGAAGTGGCCGGCCCGGTCACCGAGAACCACGAGCGCGTGTTCATCGAACTGGCCAAGATCCTGTTCAACCCGTGGATTGCCGGTGTGCTGCTGTCGGCCATCCTGGCAGCAGTGATGAGTACCCTGAGCTGCCAGCTGCTGGTGTGCTCCAGCGCCCTGACCGAAGACTTCTACAAGACCTTCCTGCGCAAGAACGCCTCGCAGGTCGAGCTGGTATGGGTCGGTCGCCTGATGGTGCTGGCGGTTGCGCTGATCGCCATCGCGCTGGCCGCCAACCCGGACAACCGCGTGCTGGGCCTGGTGGCCTACGCCTGGGCCGGCTTCGGTGCCGCCTTCGGCCCGGTGGTGCTGATTTCGGTACTGTGGAAGGGCATGACCCGCAACGGCGCACTGGCCGGTATCGTGGTGGGCGCGGTGACCGTGATCCTGTGGAAGCAGTTCGACACCATGGGCCTGTACGAAATCATCCCGGGCTTCCTGTTCGCATCGCTGGCGATCTACTTCGTGAGCAAGGCGGGCAGCCCGTCGGCTGCGATGGTCAAGCGTTTCGAAACCGCTGAAGCGGCGTTCCACGCCGACAAATAACACGGCTGCATCATGCTGCCCGGCAACGGCCCGGCCTCTTCTGGAGGTCGGGCCGTTGTCATTCTGGCGGCTGTCACCTGACGGCGCGGGCCTGACAGGGTAAACTTCCGGGCCTTGCAGGAGTTGCCATGAACTATCGTCACGCCTTTCACGCCGGCAACCACGCCGACGTGTTCAAACACCTCGTATTGACCCGGCTGATTGCGCTGATGTCGCGCAAGGAGCAGCCGTTCGCCTACCTCGACACCCACGCCGGCCTTGGCCTGTATGACCTGCAGGGCGACCAGGCGACCCGCACCGGCGAGTGGCTGGAAGGCATCGGCCGGCTCTGGGGGCGCGACGACCTGCCCGAGGTGACGGCCGATTACCTGCGCATCCTGCGCAAGATGAACCCCGACGGCGAGCTGCGCTACTACCCGGGGTCGCCCGAGCTGGCACGGCGCCTGGCACGCCAGCAGGACCGCGTGCTGCTCAACGAGAAGCACCCCGAAGACGGGCGCCTGCTCAAGGAAAACATGAAGAAGGACCCACGCGTGGCGGTGCACCTGGGCGAGGGCTGGCACGTGCCGAGGGCTTTGCTGCCGGTGCAGGAGAAGCGTGCGGTGATGCTGATCGACCCGCCCTTCGAGCAGGCCGACGAGCTCAAGCGATGCACGGTGGCGATGAAGGAGACGATTGGCCGCATGCGCCAGACGGTCGCGGCCATCTGGTACCCGATCAAGGACCAGCGCCAGCTGGTGCGTTTCTATCAGGACCTGACCAGCACCGGTGCGCCGAAGCTGCTGCGGGTGGAGCTGTACGTGCACCCGCAGGACAGCCCGCAGGGCTTGAACGGCTCTGGCCTGGCGATCGCCAACCCGCCGTGGGGCCTGGAAGAAGAGCTGCGCGCACTGCTGCCGTGGCTGGCCCAGGTGCTGGGGCAGACCCAGGGCAGCTGGCGCATGGACTGGCTGATTGCCGAGTAGGGTGCCCGGGCCTCTTCGCCGGCAAGGCCGGCTCCTACAGGTGCGCGCGACCCCGTAGGAGCCGGCCTTGCCGGCGAAGAGGGCGCAACTGCCAACACAACGCTGCGCCTCCTACATGCACCCCCACGCTTTACGCTATAATCCCGCCCTTTCGCTGCCACCCGCCCATGAGGCCGGGGCGCACATCTACAGATTTGAAGAGGCTAGACCCTTGGCATTGACGATTCTTGGCCTGTCCGGCGCCCTTAGCCATGATCCTTCCGCGGCCCTGTACATCGACGGCAAGCTGATTGCCGCCGCTGAAGAAGAGCGCTTCGTGCGCGACAAACATGCAAAGAACCGCATGCCCTACGAATCGGCGAAGTTCTGCCTCGAACAGGCCGGCATCAAGCCGTCCGATGTCGATGTGGTAGCGATTCCGTTCGCCCCCATCAGCCTGTTCGGCAAGGCCCGCTGGCACTACGCCAAGCGTTACTGGTACGCCCCGGATCGCGCCCTCGACGCGCTGCTGATGGGCAACCGTCGCTACAAGCGCTACCGCAACAAGATCGTCTGGTGCCTGGAGCAACTGGGCTTCGATCCGAAAAAGATCAAGATCGAACCGGTCGAGCACCACCTGGCCCACGCCTCCAGCGCCTACCACTGCTCGGGTTTCAAGGAAAAGACCGCGATCCTGGGCATCGACGGCAAGGGTGAGTACGCCACCACGTTCTTCGGCTACGGCGAAAACGGCAAGATCCACAAGATCAAGGAATTCTTCGACCCGGACTCCCTCGGCGGCCTGTATGGCGCGATCACCGAGTTCCTGGGCTTCGAAATGCTCGACGGCGAGTTCAAGGTCATGGGCATGGCGCCGTACGGCGACGCCAGCAAGTATGACTTCTCGCGCCTGGCCAGCTTCGAAAACGGCGAGCTGGAGATCAACACCGACTACGCCAACGTCATCGGCCTGCGCCGCTATAAAGAGAAGGGCAAGGGTTTCTACTTCTCGCCCAAGCTGATCGAGTGGCTGGGCCCCAAGCGCGAAGGCGACATCGCCGACGAGCCGTACATCCACTATGCGGCCAGCATGCAGGCGCTGTTCGAGAAGCTCGCGCTGCAGATGATCGACTACTACCTGGGTGACGTGCTCAAGGAAACCGGCAAGCTGGCCTTTGCCGGCGGCTGCGCGCTGAACGTCAAGCTGAACCAGAAGATCATCGCCCGTCCCGACGTGAAGGAGCTGTTCGTGCAGCCCGCCTCGGGCGACGCCGGCACCGCAGTCGGTGCTGCCGCCTATGTGTCCCACGCCCGTGGCGTACCGGTCGAGAAGATGGAACACGTCTACCTCGGCCCGGCGTACAGCAACGAGGACGTGATCGCCGCCTGCGCCCGTCACGAGCACAAGCCGACCTGGCGCAAGCTGGACAACATGCCCGAGCAGATCGCCCGGATCATGGTCGACGGCAACCCGGTGGCCTGGTTCCAGGGCCGCATGGAGTTCGGCCCGCGGGCCTTGGGCGGACGTTCGATCATCGGCTGCCCGAGCGTGCCGGGCGTGGCCGACCGCATCAACCACCAGATCAAGTTCCGCGAGCGCTGGAGGCCTTTCTGCCCGTCGATGCTCGACACCGTGGCGCCGCAGATGATCAAGATCGATCACCCGGCCCCGTTCATGACCTTCACCTTCGAAGTGGCTGAAGAGTGGAAGACCCGCGTGCCGGAAGTGGTCCACGAAGATGGCACCTCGCGGGCCCAGGTGCTCAAGCGTGAGTACAACCCGCGCTACTACGACATGATGAAGGCGCTGGAGACCCTGACCGGCAACGGCGTGTCGCTCAATACCTCGCTCAACCGTCGTGGCGAACCGATGATCTGCTCGCCGACCGATGCCCTGAACATGTTCTTCGGCTCGGACCTGCAGTACCTGATCATGGAAGACATCCTGGTGGTCAAGGACGGCGCGAAAGCTTATGACAGCGTTGGCTGAACGGCACGTCCTGCAGTTTTGCCATGGCTATGACGGGCCGTTTCTCGACTGCGCCCGTCAGTACGCCAGCCTGTTCGCGGGCAAGGGCTACCGCGTCACCACGGTGTTTCTCACCGGCGCCGCCGATCCGCAGGTGGCGGCGGGCTGTGCGAGCGATGAAGTGCTGTTTCTCGAGTTCAGCTCCAAGGCCATTCGTGGCTTGAAGCTGGGCGCGATTCGCGAACTGCGCCGCATTGCCGCGTCGCGCCGATTCAGCTTCTGCATCGCCCACCGCTTCAAGCCGATCTACATCGCCCTGCTGGCCACCCGCCTGCCGGTGATCGGCGTGCACCACGCCTTTGGCGACTACCAGCGGCGTACCCGCCAGCTGTTCGCCAACCTGTTCAGCAAACGCCTGAGCCTGCTCGGGGTGTCGGACGCGGTGCGCGACGACATGCGCCAGTGCCTGCCCAAGTGGCCGGCCGAGCGTATCCAGACGCTGTACAACCGCATCGACATCGACGCCCTGCAGGCCAGCCTGGTGCCCGCCGCGCAGGCGCGCCAGGCCCTGGGCCTGGATGCGAAGGCATGGATCGTCGGCAACGTCGGCCGGCTGCACCCGGACAAGGACCAGGCCACCTTGCTGCGCGGGTTTGCCCAGGCGCTGCCGGCACTGCCGGCAGGCGCCCGCCTGGCGGTGCTGGGCACCGGCCGCCTGGAGCACGCGCTCAAGGCGCAGGCCGAGGCGCTGGGTATTGCCGCACAGGTGGACTTTCTCGGCCAGGTACCGGATGCACGGCGCTATTTCAGTGCCTTCGACGTGTTTGCCCTGAGCTCGGACCACGAGCCTTTCGGCATGGTGCTGCTCGAAGCGATGGTGGCCGGCGTGCCGTTGCTGGCCACCGCCTGCGGTGGCGCCAAGGAAGTGGTCGAAGGTGTCGGCATCCTGTTCCCGCTCGGGGATGCCGAGCGTCTGGCGCAAGGCCTGCAACACCTGGCCGAGCTGGACCAGGCGCAACGCCAGGCCTGTGCCGAGCGCATGCTCGAGCGCCTGCGCGAACGCTTCTCCGACACGGCCGTGCGCGAGACTTTCTGGCACCTTCCCCAGGTTGTCGAACTGACGGGGCAGGCCTGATGCTCAATTATGTACAAGGCTGGCGTGAGCGCGGCTGGCGCGTGATCGATGCGCCGGCCTACGCCGACGCCTGGCAGCGCTTTGGCGGCAGTGTGGCGACCCACCCGCTGGTGCTCGCGCAACTGGCCGAGATGGCCGATATTCCGGTGCGTTACCTGGGCTGGTACCAGGGTGACGAACTGAAGGCGGCCATACCCACCTGGGACCGCTACCTGGCACTGTCCAAGGACGTGCTCAAGCGCCGGGGCAAGAAGGGCCTGTTCGACCTGGGCAATGCCGAGCTGATTCTGCCGGCCGCTGCCGATGCACAGGCGCCGCTGCGCCATGCCGGGCGCTACCTGTCCGAGCTCAACCAGGGCCGTTTCAGCGGCCTCAAGGCGCAGCCCGAAGCCCTGGCCATGGCACGCCAGCCCGAAGAACTGTCGAAGAAGTTTCGCTACAACCAGCGCCGCGAACTGCGCTTGCTGGAAGAGGCGGGCGGGCAGGTGCGGGCCATCACCGAGTTCACCAGTACCGAGATCGCGTCGATGTATTGCGACCTGTTCCAGCGCCGCTGGGGCTTTGCGGCCACCGGTGCCGAGCGCATGGCCGAGATGGTCGAACGCCTGCGCGCGTTGCTGATCGGCTCGGTGCTGTTTCTGGAAGACAAGCCGATCGCGATCCAGCTGGTGTACCGCGTCGAGGCTCCCGAGTGGGTCAGCGTCGAGTACGTCAACGGCGGCGTCGACCCCGAGACGCGTGCGTTCAGCCCGGGCAGCGTGCTGAGCTTTCTCAACACCCAGAGCGCCTGGGAAGCCGCGCGTGCGCTGAACAAGCCGCTGCGGTTCTCCTTCGGCCGCGCCGATCGCGAGTACAAGGACCGATGGTGCAACCCCGTGCCGGTGTTTCAGGTGTGAGCCGCAAGCAGCAGTTGCTCAGGCGCCATCGGCGCAACAAGCGCGTGGGCCTGCTGGTCGCTCTGGTGGTGCTGATCGCCCTGGGCGTGCTGGTGAAATGGTGGCTGGCGCTGATGCTGTTGCCGCTGTTGTGGGTGGCTCACGAGGCATGGTTTGCCGATCACCTGTTCTATTCGCCAGGTGATGATTATCTGTACGAGTTCCCTGAACCCTGCGAGCGCGTGCCGGTGTCGCTGGATGGCCTGGTGCTGCGTGCGCCGGCATCATTGAGCCTGTCGGGCGATGAGACGCTGGTGCTGCAGGTGCGTGTCAAAAGCTCGCTGCTGGGGCGTTTTCGCGACCCTGGCGTCGAGGTGTCGGGCGAGGGGGAGGCGGACCTGCAGGGCTTGGAGCGCGGGGTCGACGGACTGCGCTACCTCAATCTGACCGGGCAGGCGCCGGCGCTGCTGGCCGGCACTCTGCGCATCCGCGGGCGTTGCTGCCGGGTGGTCGAGGCTGCGTCGCTGATCGTGGTGCGCGCCAGCGACCTGCGCCAGCGCCGGGTGATGGTGATTGCGCCCCACGCCGACGATGCGGAACTGGCCGCCTACGGGCTGTACAGCCAGGCCGAAGAGGCGTGGGTCGTGACGCTTACGGCCGGCGAGATCGAGGCCGAGCATTACCAGCAGATGGGCCTGGAGCCTGCGCAGGCCGCACGCCTGAAGGGCCGCTTGCGCGCGTGGGACAGTATCGCCGTACCGCGCTGGGCCGGTGTGCCAGAAGCGCAGTGCGTGCAACTGGGCTATTTCTGCCTGCAGTTGCCCGCCATGCAGGCCGCACCGGATCAGCCCGTCGCCTCACGCGAAGCCGACCTGAGCGATACGCGGCTGTTCCGCCAGCTCAACGCCCTGTCGCTGCCGGGCGACCAGGACGGCGCGCCCACCTGGAACAACCTGCTGGCCGACCTGCGTGCACTGATCATGCAGGCGCGCCCACAGGTGCTGGTGATGCCGCACCCGACCCTGGACCCGCATCCGGACCACCTGTGTGCCCAGGCCGCCGTGCTCGAAGCGTTGCACGGCCTGCAATGGCAGCCCGAGAGCGTGCTGTACTACGCCAACCACCTGCATGACAACGATCGCTGGCCGATGGGTGACAGCGGTTCCGGCATTGCCTTGCCGCCGCAGGTCGAGCCTGGCCAGGCCTGGGCGCCCTACAGCCTGAGCCTGACGCTGGACACCCAGCGCGACAAGGCCATGGCCCTGGGCATGATGCATGACCTGCAGCCGCGTGCACCCTTCAAGCGTCGCCTGCGTCGCCTGCTGCAACGTTGGCTGGCCGGGCGTCAGCCTTCGCCTTACGGTGAGAACGAGTTCTTCCGCAAGGCGGTACGTCGACACGAATTGTTCTGGCGCCGGGACCTCTGAACCCGGTGCATGAATGCATAGCTGTGGCCCGAGCGCCGCAAGGAAGACAATGAAAGTTCTATTTCTGGTGCAGAAGGAACAGCGGGCCATTCTTGACCGGCTGTACGAAGGGGTTGCGGCCCATTGCGAATGCGACCTGCGCTGGTTGAGCAGTGCCGAACAGCGCGACCTGCGCGGGTATTTTCGCCGCGAGGTGGACGTCACCCGGTACGACCGCATCATCTTCTTCCTGCGCTTCAAGCAGGAGATCCGTCAGGTCGGTTTCATCCGTACCGTGCCCAATCTGGTCATTCTGGAGCACGATGCCTACCAGAACTACATTCCGTGCAAGTACACCGGCAAGTTCAGCGCGCATTACCGCAAGCTGCCCTGGGCCCGGGTGATCAGCTCGGGTTACATGGTCAGCGAGCGTCTGCGCCAGGAAGGCTTCGACGCGGTGTTCGTGCCCAAGGGCTACGACCAGCAGTTGCTGGCCGACCAGGGGCGCGAGCGGGACATGGAACTTGCCTTCGTCGGCAGCACCAACAGTGTGGCCTACAGCGGCCGCAAGGCGTTGCTCGACGAGCTGGGGCAAGTCGAGAACCTGGTGGTGACCCGTACCAATTCGGGTGCCGAGTATTGCGACACGCTCAACCGCATTCGTTTCTTCGTCAGCGCCGACGTCGGCATGGGTGAGTACATGATCAAGAACTTCGAGGCCATGGCCTGCGGTTGCGTGCTGCTGGCGTTCGACCAGGGCGAGGCGGAGAATCGTGCGCTGGGTTTGCAGGACATGCACAACGTCGTACTGTATGGCAGCATTGCCCAGTTGCAGGCCAAGTTGAAGGTCCTGCGTGCCGACGAGGCCCTGGTGCAGCGTATCGCCACCAACGGCCGTGATCTGGCGGTTTCACGTTTCAGTTTCGCCCAGGTCGGGCGCAGTATTGTCGAGCAGTTGCAGCCGGTACTCCGTCCTCACCCACCACTGAGCGCTTGGCAGCGTCTGCGTCTGAAACTGGGGGTCTGACTCCACTGGGCGTGCAGCCTGAACGGACTGGAGAGGTTGCAACTGCATGGACGCATTTACCGGGGGTTGCTGTGCAATTTAGTGAAAAGAGTGATGTGACGCTGGTAGTGACCAGCTGTGGGCGGTTCGATCTGCTCAAGCTGACGCTGGACAGTTTCGATCAGTTCAACACAGCGCCTATCCGTGAGGTTTTCATCACCGAAGACAGCGGTGACGAGGCCGTGCACGACGCCATTCCGGAGCACTGGAAGCCTTACTGCACGGTGTTCGTGAACAAGCCCAAGCTTGGGCAGCTGGCGTCGATCGATCTGGCTTACGGTCATGTCAAAACCCCGTACATCTTTCATTGCGAAGATGACTGGCGGTTCTATCGCCCGGCCTTCGTCGAAGATTCGCAGGTGATTCTCGAGGCGCGGCCGAAACTGCTGCAGGTATGGCTGCGCAATTTCGTCTACGACCTCAATGTCAACAGCCCCTACATTCACCTGGGCGAGCGCGAGATCATCGCTGGGGTCCCTTGCTACCCGCTGCTCTCGGACAAGCCCGAGTGGCAGTCTTTCTCGCTGAACCCTGGGCTGCGACGCCTGAGTGACTATCATCTATGTGCACCTTTCGCTGCGCATAGCGGCGAGAAGTCGCTTTCAAAGCGGTATGCCGAACTTGAGCTGACCGCTGTGACCCTTGAAGGCGATGCGGTGCTGCACACCGGATTCGGCAATCATGTCACGGTGCCTGAGGAGCGGCTGCGCAAGGTACGTCGCAAGCAGCGCGAGCGTGTGCGGTTGACGTTGGCGGTAATAGTGGGGTTGGTGGTGGGAGTGGGCCTTGCTCTTCTTTTTTTGTGAGTTGTTTTCTGTCTTTTCAGTAATATGTGAATCAAGGTGGGCTGGCCAGTGAACGTCATCAATATCATGTGGGCTGGTGGCTCGCCGTTCGTCTCGGTGCACAAGGTCCATCAGCAGATCCTTTCATTGGTGCCTCCTGAGATTTCCGTGAACAGCTGGCTGTTGCAAGGTCAGGGGGCGGCGTGTGTTCCTGGGCCGTCTCGAGAATGGAACTTGCCGCAACGCCTGATAAAGGGCCGTCATGTATGGGGGCTGCTGCAGCCTTGGTTACGCGCTCGTCTACGCAAGGCGTTGATCGAAGCCCAAGCCGACGCATTGCTGCTCGATGGGCTGGGGGTATCGCGCCTGATACTGCCTGTTCTCAGGGGGTTGCCTGAGGTGAAGGCTACTGTGGTGTTTCACGGCAAGACCCGTTTGCACCCCAGGGATGTGGCGCTGTTGTGCGGGTTCAAGCCGGCGCAGCTGTCACTGGTGGCGGTGTCGGCCACGCTGGCGGCGTCATTGCAGGCCGAGCTGGGCCTGAAGGTGACGGCCTTGCGTACCGCGTTGGAACCTACCCGTTTTTGCGACGAGCAACTGACAGCACAGCAAGCGCGCGAGGTCATGGGGTTGAGGGAGCCCGGTGTGCGGATCATGGGGGCTGTCGGTCGCCTGGTCATGGACAAGGGGTTCGACTACCTGATCGATGCATTTGCCGCCGCTAGCCGGACGCAACCCGATCTGCGCCTGGTCATTCTCGGCGAAGGCCCCGAGCGGCCATTGCTGCAGCAAAAGATCCAGGCGCTGGGTCTGCAGGGCAAGGTATCGCTGACAGGGCATTGTGACATTCTGGGCCGCCTGTACCAGGCGTTCGACTGGTTGCTCGTGCCTTCCCGGGCCGAGGGCCTGGGCCTGGTACTGCAGGAGGCAGTCATTGCCGGCGTGCCGGTACTGTGCAGTGACCTGCCGGTGTTCCATGAACAGTTGGGTGATAGCGGTCTTTACGCACGGGTCGGTGACGTGCAGGAGTGGGCCGCTGCCATCGAGCGTTGCGCCAGCCTGCCGGCAACCGCCGTTGCCCAGGCGCAGCACCGCTCGCTGGCCCCGGAGCAAGCCTGGGAGTGCTTCAGTCGAACCCTGCGGGAAATGTGGGCGGTCAAGCCTGACTCAGGGAGCCAGTAGAGCCTGCTCCAGCTCGGCGAGGGGGAAGCTCCCGTTGAGTTTTTCACGTGACAGGTAGCGGCCGAAGTGCTGTATGTTGCGCTTGATCATGCGCCGGCTCAGCGGCCCGCGCAGAAAACGCATGTCCGCCACATCGATCAGCCCCCACTGCTGGTCGGGCGTCACCACGATGTTGCCCAGGTGCAGCGAGCGAAAATACACCCCCGATCGATGCAGGGTCCGTACCAGGCGGACCATGTCCGGCAGTGCCTGCTGCCAGCTGAAACCTTCCTTGCGGCTGAGCTGGCTCAGCGTCTGGCCGGGCAGGGGGTGGTACAGCACCGCCGTCATGCCGGGCTTTTCCAGGCGGTAATGCGCCAATACACGCAGAGTCGGAATGCCCAACTGCTCCAGCCTGGCGGCGTTGTCGATGAAGCGGCGGGAGTAGGGCCGCAGCAACGCCGACGACAGCAGGCGCTTGCGCCGGAAAAGTTTAAGGATATTGCCGTTCTCTAGCAGGTAGACTTTCGCACCGTAGCTGTCAGCTTCCAGTATCTGGGCACCGACGATCAGTTGGTTGAGGTCGGCCTGAGGGAGCCGGGAGCATTGCATGTAGATGGCCTTGTCGAAGTAGCGAGCAGGAAAGACAGGGCATAATGCCGAAAACTTCACCAATGCACCACGCCAGCATGCCGGACCGGGCGCGTGCCCAATCGGCAGGCTGTGATAAAATCGATCGTTCAACCTGAACAGTGAGCTCGAAGATGGCTGAAACACCGCGCACGGCGCAGCAGAGCTCCAGTCTGAAGATCTATTTCCGACTGTTGACCTACGTAAAGCCCTACATTGGCATTTTCCTGCTGAGTATCCTCGGCTTCGTGATATTCGCCTCGACCCAGCCCATGCTGGCGGGCATCCTCAAGTATTTCGTCGATGGGCTGAGCAATCCCGAAGCGGTGTTGTTCCCCAACGTGCCTTACCTACGTGACCTCCAACTGTTGCAGGCCGTGCCGCTGCTGATCGTGCTGATCGCCGCCTGGCAGGGCCTGGGCTCGTTTCTGGGCAACTTCTTTCTGGCCAAGGTTTCCCTGGGCCTGGTACACGACCTGCGGGTGGAGTTGTTCAACAAGTTGCTGGTACTGCCCAACCGCTATTTCGACAGCCACAACTCCGGACACCTGATTTCGCGTATCACCTTCAACGTGACCATGGTCACCGGCGCCGCCACCGATGCAATCAAGGTTGTGATCCGCGAAGGCCTGACCGTGGTGTTCCTGTTCGGCTATCTGCTGTGGATGAACTGGAAGCTGACTATCGTGATGCTGGCGATCCTGCCGCTGATCGCGCTGATGGTCAGCAGTTCGAGCAAGAAATTCCGCAAGCAGAGCAAGAAGATCCAGGTGGCCATGGGCGATGTGACGCATGTCGCGTCCGAGACCATCCAGGGCTATCGCGTGGTGCGCAGTTTCGGGGGCGAGAATTACGAGCAGCAGCGCTTCGCCGATGCCAGCCAGAGCAACACCGAGAAGCAGCTGCGCATGACCAAGACCAGCGCGGTATACACACCGATGCTGCAACTGGTGATCTACTCGGCCATGGCCGTGCTGATGTTCCTGGTGCTGTACCTGCGCGGCGACTCCACCGCCGGCGACCTGGTGGCCTACATTACCGCGGCCGGTCTGCTGCCCAAGCCGATCCGCCAGCTGTCGGAAGTCAGCTCGACCATCCAGAAGGGTGTGTCGGGGGCCGAGAGCATCTTCGAGCAGCTGGATGTGGAGCCGGAAGTCGACCACGGCACCGTCGAGCGCGACCGGGTTACCGGGCGCCTGGATGTACGCCACCTGAGCTTCACCTACCCGGGTAGCGAGCGCCGCGTGCTCGATGACATCAGCTTCACCGCCGAGCCGGGTCAGATGGTGGCGCTGGTTGGGCGTTCGGGCAGCGGCAAGTCGACCCTGGCCAGCCTGATACCGCGTTTCTACCCGCATGCCGAGGGAGAGATCCTGCTCGATGGCGTGGAGGTGGAGCAGTACCGCCTGCGTAACCTGCGTCGGCACATTGCCCAGGTGACCCAGCATGTGACCCTGTTCAACGACACCGTGGCCAACAACATCGCCTACGGTGACCTGGCCGGTGCGCCGCGCGAGCAGATCGAGGCTGCGGCAGCCGACGCGTATGCCAAGGAGTTCATCGATCAGTTGCCCCAAGGGCTGGACACCGAGGTCGGCGAGAACGGCGTACTGCTGTCCGGCGGCCAGCGCCAGCGTCTGGCGATCGCCAGGGCCCTGCTCAAGAATGCACCGCTGCTGATTCTGGACGAGGCCACCTCGGCCCTCGACACCGAGTCGGAGCGGCACATCCAGGCCGCCCTGGACCAGGTGATGAAAGGCCGTACCACCCTGGTGATCGCGCACCGCCTGTCGACCATCGAGAAGGCCGACCTGATCCTGGTGATGGATCAGGGGCGCATCGTCGAGCGTGGCACGCACGGCCAGTTGCTGGCTGAAAACGGCTATTACGCGCGCCTGCACGCCATGGGCCTGGATGAGCCGGCCAAGGCCGACATCACCTGAGTCACCCTGCCAGGGCGCGTTCTGCGCCCTGGTTGTCACAGCAGGTTACCGGCGCCGAACAGGCCGGTGCCAGGGCTGTGCTAATATCCCGCCCCTGTTCATTTTGTCTATATGGGTTGCCCATGAAGTTGTCCATGCCGCGTTTCGATCAAGCTCCGGTACTGGTGGTCGGGGATGTCATGCTCGACCGCTACTGGCATGGCGGTACCTCTCGCATTTCACCTGAAGCCCCGGTACCGGTGGTCAAGGTCGAGCAGATCGAGGACCGTCCGGGTGGTGCGGCCAACGTTGCGCTGAACATTGCCGCGCTGGGTGCGCCGGCCTCGCTGGTGGGCGTCACCGGCCAGGACGAGGCCGCCGACAGCCTGGCCAACAGCCTGCAGGCAGCGGGGGTGCGTTCGATCTTCCAGCGCATCGCCCATCAGCCGACCATCGTCAAGCTGCGGGTCATGAGCCGTCACCAGCAATTGCTGCGCATCGATTTCGAAGAACCCTTTGCCACCGACCCGCTGTCGCTGGGCGCCGAAGTCGACGCCCTGCTCGAAGGGGTGAAGGTGCTGGTGCTGTCCGACTACGGCAAAGGCGCATTGAAGAACCACCAGAGCCTGATCCAGGCCGCGCGAGCCAAGGGCATTCCGGTGCTGGCCGACCCCAAGGGCAAGGATTTCTCGATCTACCGCGGCGCCAGCGTCATCACGCCGAATCTGGGCGAGTTCGAGGCCATCGTCGGGCATTGCGCCGACGAGACCGAACTGGTCAGCAAGGGCGGCGAGCTGATGCGCGAACTGGAACTGGGCGCCTTGCTGGTGACCCGAGGCGAGCACGGCATGACCTTGCTGCGCCCGGGCCATCCGGCCATGCACCTGCCGGCACGGGCGCGTGAAGTGTTCGATGTGACCGGTGCCGGCGATACCGTGATCTCCACCCTGGCGGCGGCGAGCGCCGCCGGTGAGGAGCTGCCCCATGCGGTCGGTCTGGCCAACCTGGCTGCCGGCATCGTGGTCGGCAAGCTGGGTACGGCGGCCATCAGCGCGCCGGAACTGCGCCGCGCCATCCAGCGCGAAGAAGGCTCCGAGCGCGGGGTGCTGAGCCTTGAGCAGTTGCTGCTGGCCATCGACGATGCGCGGGCGCACAACGAGAAGATCGTGTTCACCAATGGCTGCTTCGACATTCTGCATGCCGGGCACGTGACCTACCTGGAGCAGGCGCGTGCGCAGGGCGACCGGTTGATCGTGGCGGTCAATGACGATGCTTCGGTCAGTCGCCTGAAGGGGCCGGGTCGGCCGATCAACAGTGTCGACCGGCGCATGGCGGTGCTGGCGGGGCTGGGGGCAGTGGACTGGGTCATCAGCTTCTCCGAAGGCACCCCGGAAAACCTGCTTGCCGAGGTCAAGCCCGACGTGCTGGTCAAGGGTGGCGACTACGGCATCGATCAGGTGGTGGGCGCCGATATCGTCAAGGCTTATGGCGGTACGGTGAAGGTGTTGGGGCTGGTGGAAAACAGCTCGACCACGGCGATCGTGGAGAAAATCCGCAAGAACTGAGTGGTTTGACCCGCAATTAGGGCCTGCAAAAACGTCCTACTTCTGTAACGCCAGCCCCAACAGCTGGCGGGCCTTGCCCGTCAGCCTTTTAAGTTTCGAGTCCGGCCTGGGCGCCACCAGCCCCTGCTGCCTCAGCCAGTCCTTCCAGCGAATCCGCTCTTCACGCACCAGCCAGCCATCCTGGCGGGCAAAGCTTTCGGCCAGGTAGATACCACGTGTACTCGCCGGCACCAATCGGTCCTTCTTCAGGGTGTACAGCTCGGCCTGCGGCTGACCGTCTTCCAGCGGCATCAGGTACAAGTCTGGCCGGCTGCGGTTGAGGCGTGCCACCAGTTGGTCGCCCTCAAGGCGCTCGTCCACATGGAACAGGCTCAATGATTTGGCTTCCCTGGGCACTTGAAGGCGCAGGTCATAAATCAGTTGCAGTGACGCCGTGGGCAGGTGGACATAGGCTCGCGGTCGCTCGATCAACGGCTGGTTGCCACAGCGCACCGGTCGCGCGGCCCCCGAGTGAGGGGTCAGCACGAAGGGCATCGCTTCACGGTAATGCAGCGCGTCGGCGTACGGCGCCGGCAACCAGGTGTCGTTGAAACGCCCCCCAAGCCAGCCTTCCGGGGTCTCCAGCAGGCATTCCTCGGCCACTTCCTGCACGGCCGTGTGCAGGGGCAGGTTCAGCTCCTGAGCGGGCACGTAACCGGAGATCAGCTTGAGCACCACATCACCGCGATCCTGGCGGCGCTGGCGCACCAGTACCCAGTAGTCGCGGTTCTGCCACTGCAGGGTGAGGCGCACCGAAACGCCCAGGTTGGCCAGCTCCACGGCGAAACGCTCGGGGTCGGCCACCTGGATCGCCTTGCGCCGCTGCAGGGTCTGGGCAAAGTTCAGCGGCATGCCGATGCTCTGGTAGCTCAGGCCCTCGGGGCCGGCTTCCACATGCAGGGGCAGGGTCTTGAAGTTGCTGGGGTTCTTGCGGATCAGCGTGCGCGGCATCTCGGCTCCTTCTTGCGTTGGGGTCGGCCGCGACGGCGGCTCAGCGCTGGCTCAGGATCTTGGCGACCACGCCCACGTTGTGGGCCAGGTGCACGGGATTGATGGTGCCGACAATAGCACTGCTCACCCCGGGGTGGGCAAACAGCAGCTCGAAGCTGGCCCGCACCGGGTCGACGCCCGGGGCCAGGCAGGCATGACCGCTGGCCAAGGCCTTTTTCACCAGAATCGCCTTGCCGTGTTCGGCAGCATAGTCCAGCACCGGGCGTTCGCCCTGCTCGTCGAGGTTGTAGGTAACCATCGCGCAATCGCCTGTTTGCAGGGCCTGCAGCGCCCCTTCGACGGTTTTGCCGGACAGCCCGAAGCCGCGAATCTTGCCTTCCTGCTTGAGTCGGGCCAGGGTTTCGTACACCGCTTCCTGCTGCAGAATGCGCAGATCGTTGCCGTCGGAATGCACCAGTACAAGATCGATACAATCTGTTTCAAGGCGTTGGAGGCTGCGTTCCACCGAGCGGCGCGTGTGGGCGGCGCTGAAGTCGAAGTGCGAGTGGCCGTCGTCGAACTCTTCGCCGACCTTGCTGACGATCACCCAGTCGTGGCGCTGGCCGCGCAGCAATGGGCCCAGCCGCTCTTCGCTGCGGCCATAGGCCGGTGCGGTGTCGATCAGGTTGATGCCCAGCTCACGGGCCTGGCGCAGCAGCAGGCGGGCCTCGTCGTCGTCGGGGATGGTGAAGCCGTTGGGGTATTTGACGCCCTGGTCGCGGCCCAGCTTGACCGTGCCCAGCCCCAGCGGGGAAACGCTCAGGCCGGTGCTGCCCAGCGGGCGGTGATAGGGGTGCAGGGTCGGCAGGCTCATGGCAGCAGTTGCTCCCATACCGGTTGTGCCAGGGGCGGTTTTGGCAGGGGCGGCAGGGCAGGCAGATTGCCTGGCTTGATATCGTCACGTTCCAGGCTGTTCAGCACGCGGTCAGCGAAGTCCGGTGCCAGGGCCAGCTTGGTCGGCCAGCCCACCAGCAGGCGCTGCTGGTCGGCGAGGAAGGCGTTGTCGGGGCGCACCAGGCCCGATTGCGCAGGTTCAGCGCGGTCGACACGCACGGTGGCCCACTGCACCTGGCTGAGGTCGACCCAGGGCAGCAGCCCCGCGACCTCCTTGCGGGCGGCAGCGATCTGCGCTTCGGGTTCGCGGGCAACGCCCTCGGCTTCGGCCAGGTCGCCGCCCAGGTACCACACCCACTGGCCGTCGGCGGCCGGGTGGGTGGTCACGGTGATGCGCGGCTTGGGCCCGCCGCCCAGGCAGTGGGCGTACAGGGGCTTGAGGCTCGGGCCCTTGGCCATGACCATGTGCAGCGGTCGGCGCTGCATGGCCGGCTGGCTCAGGCCCAGGCTTTGCAGCAGCGCGGCATTGCCGGCACCGGCGCTGAGCACCACGCGCTGGGCGCGGATATCGCGGCCATCGACACGCAAGCCGACCAGTTCGTCACCTTCATGCAGCGGTTCGATATGTTCACCGGCCAGCAGGCTGTCGCCGGCCAGCTCTGCCAGGCGCGCGAGCAGGCTCGGCACGTCCACCACCAGTTCGGCCAGGCGGTACACCTTGCCCTTGAAGGCACGGTCCTGCAGGGCAGGGGGCAACTGGTCGCCCTTGACCTGGTCGACCCGGCCGCGTACCGCCTTGCTGGCGAAGAAGCTGGTGAGGTTGCCGGCCAGGGTGCCGGGCGACCAAAGGTAGTGCGCCTCGGACAGCAGGCGCACGCCGCTCAGGTCCAGTTCGCCGTTGCCGGCCAGGGCCTCGCGCCAGCGCCGCGGCATGTCGGCAATGGCCTCGGAGGCGCCGGTGAGCGCACCGTGCAGGGCGTATTTGGCACCACCGTGGATGATCCCCTGGGACTTGAGGGTCTGCTCGCCACCGAGGCTGGCGCGTTCCACCAGCACCGTCGAGTAGCCCAGGCGGCGCAGGCGGGCATTGAGCCAGAGGCCTGCGACCCCTGCGCCGACGATCAGCACGTCGGTGGAAATAACGGATGACATGCACGCACCTCACAAGCAAAGACAGGAGCGCAGTATACAGCCTGTGAGGTTTCGTACCCTGTCGCTCATCAATGCCCGGTGGTTTTGGAGAACACCTGGATCACCACCACGCCGCCGACGATCATGGCCATGCCGAGCATTGCCGGCACATCCAGTTTCTGCCCGTAGATCACCAGCGCCGCGATGCTGATCAGCACGATGCCCAGGCCCGACCAGATGGCGTAGGCAATGCCTACCGGAATGCTGCGCACCACCAGGGTCAGCATCCAGAACGCCACGATGTAGCCGCACACCATCAGAAGCAGGGGCAGCGGCGTACTCAGGCCCTTGACCGCCTTCATCGAGGCGGTGGCAATGACTTCGGCGCAGATGGCGATGGCCAGGTAGGTATAGGCGTTCATGGTAGTCCTCTGTTCTGGTCGCGCATTCTAGAGGATGGCACAATGGGGTAAAGTCATTACCTATCTATTCTGGAGATAGGCTGGCATGCACGGTCAATGGAACCTCGAACAGCTTCGCACCTTCGTGCGGGTCGCCGAACTGCGCTCGTTCTCGGCGGTGGCGCGTGAGCAGCGCAAGGCCCAGTCGGCGGTCAGCAACGCCATCGCGTTGTTCGAGGCCGACCTTGGGGTCACGCTGTTCGAGCGTAGCAGCGGGCGTCAGCCGCGCCTGACCGATGCCGGCCAGGCGTTGCTCGAGGAGGCACGCGAGCTGCTGCGCCAGTGCGAGCGCCTGGACGGCCGGGCGCAGGCGCTGATGCGCGGGCAGGAGGCGCAACTGCGCCTGGCGCAGGACGAGGCCATGCCCTTCCAGCCGGTGCTCGACAGCCTCGACGAGCTGGCCGTGCAGTACCCGCTGCTGGAAATCCAGGTGGCCAGCGGGGCCCAGGGCGATGTGGCGCGCAAGCTGCTGGAGCGCCGTGCCGACCTGGGCCTGATGTTCCACCACGAGCACATGCCTGCAGCGCTGGAGCGCCAGGCGCTGGGCAGCGTGGAGATGGTCACCGTGTGCGCGGTGCATCACCCGCTGGCGCAACTGGCCAGCGTCAACCGCCAGCAGCTGGCGCAGCACCGTCAGTTGCTGATCACGCCCCAGCAGAGCGGCTACCCTGGCGGCGAACCGATCAGCCCGCAGATCTGGCGCGCCGATAGCTTCTACGTGATGGCCGAGATGCTCATGCGCGGGCTGGGCTGGGCCTGGCTGCCGCGCCATGTGGTGCAGTACCCGGCCTACCAGCAGCAGATGCTGGAGCTTGCCAGCGAGTGGCGCCCGCCGGCGCTGGTGGTGGAGTTGGCGTGGCGCCGCGACGAGCCGCTGGGGCCGGCCGCGCGCTGGCTGGCCGAGCGCTTCGCAGTGCATTTGTGCGCCATTGGCTAGTACACTTCGGCGCCATGAACAGAACCCTATATACCCTGCTGTTTCACCTGGGCCTGCCGCTGGTCGCGCTGCGCCTGTACCTGCGCTCGCGCAAGGCGCCGGCCTATGCCCGGCGCATCGCCGAGCGCTTCGGCCTGAAGCTGCCGCCCCTGCAGCCGGGGGGCATCTGGGTGCATGCGGTGTCGGTGGGCGAGAGCATCGCCGCCGCGCCGATGGTGCGTGCCCTGCTGCAACGTTATCCACAGTTGCCGATCACCATCACCTGCATGACGCCCACCGGCTCCGAGCGCATCCAGGCGCTGTTCGCAAACGAGCCACGCATCCAGCACTGCTACCTGCCGTACGACCTGCCGTGGGCGGCGGCACGGTTTCTGGAGCGTGCACGCCCGCAACTGGCGGTGATCATGGAGACCGAGCTGTGGCCCAACCATATCTACCAGTGCGCCCGACGTGGCATACCGGTGGCGCTGGCCAATGCGCGGTTGTCGGCGCGTTCAGCCAGGGGCTATGCGCGTTTTGCCGGGTTGACCCGGCCGATGCTGGCCGAGATGAGCCTGATCGCGGTGCAGACCGAAACCGAGGCCGAGCGTTTTCGCCAGCTCGGTGCGCGGCCCGAGTGCGTGGAGGTGACCGGCTCGATCAAGTTCGACCTGACCATCGATGCGCAGCTGCCGGTGCGCGCCAGGGCGCTGCGTGAAGAATGGCAGGCGCTGCAACGGCCGGTGTGGATTGCCGCAAGCACCCATGAGGGCGAGGACGAGGTGATCCTGGCAGCGCATCGGCAGTTGCTGGCGCACCATTCGGACGCGCTGCTGATGCTGGTACCGCGTCATCCGGAGCGCTTCAACGCGGTGCATGGGTTGTGCGCAGCGCAGTTTTCCACGGTGCGCCGCTCTGGCGGGGCGCCGGTGACGGCGGATTGCCAGGTATTGCTGGGCGATACCATGGGCGAGCTGCTGTTTCTGTATGCGCTGGCGGACATCGCGTTCGTCGGCGGCAGCCTGGTGCCCAACGGCGGGCACAATCTGCTGGAGCCGGCTGCACTGGCCAGGCCAGTGCTGAGTGGGCCGCATCTGTTCAACTTTCTCGAGATCGCGGCAATGCTGCGCGAGGCGGGGGCGTTGTGCGAAGTGGATGATGCCCAGGGGCTGACGGCCGAGGTGCGGCGCCTGATCGAGCTGCCCAGCGATGCACTGAAGATGGGCGAGGCGGGGGTCGGGGTGATGCGGGCCAATCAGGGGGCGTTGAAGCGCCTGCTGGATGGGCTGGGGAATCTGCTCAAGGCGTGAGGCCTGTTCGCCGGCAAGGTCGGCTCCTACACGGGGTGCGCAACACCTGTAGGAGCCGGCCTTGCCGGCGAAGCTGTTTCAGGGCCTTTCGAAATTGGCTTGCGCCGCCTTGGCCAGGTCCGGCGGCAGGAAGTCCTTGTCCGGGTTGTAGTCGGGCTTGAGGTAGCGACCCAGGTCATTCAGGTCTTGCGGGCTCAAGGTCCCGGCGGCCTGCTTCAGGCGCAGGTTGTCGAGGATGTAGTCATACCGGGTGTTGTTGTAGTCGCGCACCGAGGTGTACAGCTGGCGCTGTGCATCCAGCACGTCGACGATGTTGCGCGTACCCACCTGGTAACCGATTTCGGTCGCTTCCAGCGCACTCTGGTTGGAAATGATCGACTGCTTGCGCGCCTGCACCTGCTCCACGTCGGTGTTCACCGCGCGGTGCAGGTTGCGGGTGTTTTCCACCACCTGGCGACGCAGGCTCTCGCGCTGCTGTTCGCTCTGGCTCAGGCGCTGGTACGCCTCGCGCACCTGCGAGCTGGTCAGCCCGCCACTGTAGATCGGGATGTTCAGCTGCAGGCCGATGCTGGTCTGCTCCACGTCGCCGCGGTAGTTCTGGCCCGTCAGGTTGGGGTTGCTGAAGCCCAGGCTGTCGTTGTCACCCTTCTGGTAGCGCGCCACCGCGTCCACCGTCGGCGCGTGCCCGGCCTTGCGCTGGCGCAGGGTTTCCTCGGCCGCGTTGACCGCGTAGTTGGTGGCCTGCAGGTTCAGGTTCTGCTTTGCGGCGGTTTCTACCCAGGCCTTGGCGTCATTGGGCGTGGGTACCTGCACCGGCAGGGTATGCACGATGCCCTGCACCGAGTTGTAGTCGCGGTTGGTCAGGGTCACCAGGGCCTCGAAGGCGTCGTCCACCTGGCGCTGCGCGACGATGCGGTTGGCCCGTGCGGTGTCGTAGCTGGCCTGGGACTGCAGCACGTCGGTCTTGTCCGACAGGCCCACGTCGAAGCGCTCGTTGCTCTGGTCGAGCTGGCGCTTGAACGCGGCTTCTTCGGCCTTGGTCGAGGCCAGGGTGTCCTGGGCGCGCAGCACGGCGAAGTAGTTCTCGGCACTTTGCAGAATCAGGTTCTGTTCGGTGGCCGACAGCTCCAGCGCCGCCTGTTCGTTCACCGCTTCGGCTGCCTGCAACTGGAACCAGCGGTCGGCGCGGAAGATCGGCTGGGCCAGGGTGGCCTGCCAGGAGTTGCCGCTGCGGTTGGCGGTGATCGAGGGGTGGTCGATCTTCGTACGGCTGTTCATCATCTCGGCGCCGGCCGAGAGGTTGGGCAGCAGGCCGGCACGGGCCTGGGGCACCACTTCCTTGCGGGCGCCGTAGTCGGCGCGGGCAGCGGCCAGGTCGGCGTTGTTGTTCACCGCTTCCTGATACACGCTGACCAGATCGGTGCGTACCGACAGGGGCGGTTCTGCTGCCCAGGCCATTCCGTTGGTAGCACACGACACGGCGAGGGCCAGTGAAAGTTTGCGCAGCATAGGGCAGTCCTTGAACGGTTGAGTATTTCTGAACCGATGAGTGTAGTTGCGCAGGCATTTTGCAACAATCCGCTATTTGCGCCTTTTATCATGCTTGTGCTTGGACTGTTGGCGTTTCGCGTCGCACCGGTCTATGCTGGGCGCGTTCTTGTCGGGGTGCCTTGCGTTGAGGCTGAGATCGGATAATTCCGGATCCCGTTGAACCTGATCAGGTTAGCGCCTGCGTAGGGAACAAGATTGCTCGTCTCCCGCGAGCCCTCTTGTGTCGGCTGCGGGATTGTCATTTCAGCTTTTTGGCTGGTGTGGCATCTTCCGTTTTCGGCACAGCACCAGCCCTGGTGCGCCCGTGCCTTTCAGGTTCACTCCGACTGCCAACCCGTCTGGAGAGCCTGTGATGAGCCAAAAACAAAAATACCCCGCGCACCTGAGTGAATCGGCCAAGGTCGACGAGCAGTCCGTGCAGCCGTTCACCCGTTCGCGCAAGATCTACGTGCAGGGCTCGCGCCCCGATATCCAGGTGCCGATGCGCGAAATCAGCCTGGACGACACCCCCACCGATTTCGGCGGCGAAGCCAACGCGCCGGTGCTGGTGTACGACACCTCCGGCCCCTACACCGACCCCACCGTGCAGATCGACGTGCGCAAGGGCCTGGGCGATGTGCGCTCGGCCTGGATCGACCCGCGTGGCGACACCGAGCGCCTGGCCGGGCTGTCCTCCAGTTTCGGCCAGATGCGCCTGAACGACGTGGAACTGACCAAGCTGCGCTTTGCCCACGTGCGCAACCCGCGCCGGGCCAAGGCCGGCGTCAACGTCAGCCAGATGCACTACGCGCGCCAGGGCATCATCACCGCCGAGATGGAGTACGTGGCCATCCGCGAGAACATGAAGCTGCAGGAGGCCCGCGCCGCCGGCCTGCTCGACCAGCAGCACGCCGGGCACAGCTTCGGCGCAAGCATCCCCAAGGAGATCACCGCCGAATTCGTACGCGAGGAAGTCGCTCGCGGCCGCGCGATCATTCCGGCCAACATCAACCATGTGGAGCTGGAGCCGATGATCATCGGCCGCAATTTCCTGGTGAAGGTCAACGGCAACATCGGCAACAGCGCGCTGGGCTCCTCCATCGAGGAAGAAGTGGCCAAGCTGACCTGGGGCATCCGCTGGGGCTCGGACACGGTAATGGACCTGTCCACCGGCAAGCACATCCATGAAACCCGCGAGTGGATCATCCGCAACTCGCCGGTGCCGATCGGTACGGTGCCGATCTACCAGGCACTGGAGAAGGTCAACGGCGTGGCCGAGGACCTGACCTGGGAGCTGTTTCGCGACACCCTGATCGAACAGGCCGAGCAGGGCGTGGACTACTTCACCATCCATGCCGGCGTGCTGCTGCGCTACGTGCCGCTGACCGCCAAGCGCGTGACCGGCATCGTCAGCCGCGGCGGCTCGATCATGGCCAAGTGGTGCCTGGCGCATCACAAGGAAAACTTCCTCTACACCCATTTCGACGAAATCTGCGAAATCATGAAGGCCTACGACGTCAGCTTCTCGCTGGGCGACGGCCTGCGCCCGGGCTCGATCGCCGACGCCAACGATGCGGCGCAGTTCGGCGAGCTGGAGACCCTGGGCGAGCTGACCAAGATCGCCTGGAAGCATGACGTGCAGTGCATGATCGAAGGCCCCGGCCATGTGCCGATGCAGTTGATCAAGGAGAACATGGACAAGCAGCTCGAGTGCTGCGACGAGGCGCCGTTCTACACCCTGGGCCCGCTGACCACCGACATCGCGCCGGGGTACGACCACATCACCTCGGGCATCGGTGCGGCGATGATCGGCTGGTTCGGTTGCGCGATGCTCTGCTACGTGACGCCCAAGGAGCACCTGGGGCTGCCGAACAAGGACGACGTCAAGACCGGCATCATCACCTACAAGATCGCCGCGCACGCGGCGGACCTGGCCAAGGGGCACCCGGGCGCGCAGATCCGCGACAACGCCTTGAGCAAGGCGCGGTTCGAGTTCCGCTGGGAAGACCAGTTCAACCTGGGCCTGGACCCGGACACCGCACGCTCGTTCCACGACGAGACCCTGCCCAAGGATTCGGCCAAGGTCGCGCACTTCTGCTCGATGTGCGGGCCGAAGTTCTGCTCGATGAAGATCACCCAGGAAGTGCGTGAATACGCCGCCAACCAGCCGGTCGAGGTGGCGGTAGAAGAGGGCATGCGCGAGCAGGCCGAGCGGTTCCGCCAGGAAGGCAGCCAGTTGTACCAGAAGGTCTGAGGCGATCCCTTCGCCGGCAAGGCCGGCTCCTACAGGCGAGACGAATCCCTGTAGGAGCCGGCCTTGCCGGCGAAAGCGTCCTGCAATCCAACCCCCACTCTCCTGCCGAGCCCTGATCGTGAGCACACCCAGCCACTACTCCCCCGATTCCCCCATTCCCGACAGCCAGCGCGTCTTCGGCGCGCGGGACCTGTTCTCCCTGTGGTTCTCCCTCGGCATCGGCCTGATGGTGCTGCAGACCGGCGCCTTGCTCGGCCCCGGCCTGGGCCTGTCCGGCGCGTTGCTGGCCATCACCCTCGGCACGCTGGTCGGCGTTCTGCTGCTGGCCGCCGCCGGCGTCATCGGCAGCGACACCGGCCTGTCGGCCATGGGCACCCTGCGCCTGAGCCTGGGACGCCACGGCGTGGCGCTGCCGGCCATTCTCAACCTGCTGCAACTGGTTGGCTGGGGCGCGTTCGAAATCATCGTGATGCGCGACGCCGCCAGCCTGCTCGGTGCGCGGGCCTTCGGCGCCGACAGCCTGTGGGTCAGCCCGCTGCTGTGGGCACTGTGCTTCGGCGCCCTGGCCACCGCGCTGGCGGTGGCCGGCCCGCTGACCTTCGTGCGCCGCATTTTGCGCAAATGGGGCATCTGGCTGCTGCTGGGCGCCTGCCTGTGGCTGACCTGGAACCTGTTCGCCAAGGCCGACCTGGCTGCCCTGTGGGCGCGCGCCGGGGACGGCTCGATGTCGCTGGGGGTGGGCTTTGACATCGCCATCGCCATGCCGCTGTCGTGGCTGCCGCTGATTGCCGACTACTCGCGCTTCGGCAGGCATTCGGGGCAGGTGTTCGTGGGCACCGCACTGGGCTACTTCATCGGCAACCTGTGGATGATGAGCCTGGGCGTGGCCTACATCCTGGCCTTCGCCACCGATGGCGAAGCCAGCACCCTGCTGCTGGCGCTGGCCGGCGCAGGCTTTGGCATCCCGCTGTTGCTGGTGCTGCTCGACGAGTCGGAAAAGGCCTTTGCCGACATCCACTCGGCGGCGGTGTCCAGCAGCCTGCTGTCAGGCGTGAAGGTCGAGCACCTGGCGCTGGCGATCGGCGTGGTGTGCACCCTGATCGCCTGCTTCGCGCCGCTGGGCCAGTACGAGAACTTCCTGCTGCTGATCGGCTCGGTGTTCGCGCCGCTGTTCGGTGTGGTGCTGAGCGACCACTACGTGCTGCGCCGGCGTCGCCTGCCGGGTGTGGTCGACGGCCTGCACTACGGGGCGCTGGTGGCGTGGGCCTGTGGCGTGGCGACTTACCATGTGCTGGCGCATTACGCCGCAGACGTTGGCGCCACCCTGCCAGCCTTGCTGCTGGCAGGGGCGCTGCATCTGTTGCTGGGCTTCAACCGCGGCCGGGAAACAGCTCGGGCCTGATCACGCCGTTCAGGCGCGGGTAGGGAATCTTGAGCTCGATGTGGCCCATGGAGTACGGGGCGATGGCATACACCTCGTACTTCACCACCACCGCGCCGTAGGTCAGGGCGACGTGCGGTGACTTCTGGAACGGCCAGTTCTTCACGAACTCGGCGTCCTTGTCCATGCCGGTGCTGATCAGCCAGCCCTTGTGGGCCTCTTCGACGGTCTTCCAGAAGGTCGCCTCCTGGCCCGGCACCAGCATGTCCTGCAGGGTCAGCACCTTGTCCTGCTGGCGCGAATAGTTGATGAAGCCGCGCCCCGGCATGCCGTGCGCGCCGCCGGTGTCCAGGTAGCTGGACAACTCGATGATCACCAAGCCGTCATGCTGCTCGCGTACCTTGGCCTGCAGGTAGCTGCTGTTGCGGCTCTGGGCCGATTGCAGGTAGCTGTCCTCGTAGGACTTGAGCGAGGCCGGCAACGGTGCGCCCTCGCCATCGCTGGTGAGCTTGAGCAGGCTGCGCTCGACGATCGCATCGAGCTTGGGGTTGGTGGGGAAGTGCACCGTGTCGATGTTCACCAGCGGGCAGTCGGCTGCGGTGCAGCCCGGCTTGATGTGCTCCCACCTGTCGCGCTTGACCTCGAGCGGCACGCGCATGTTGGGCTGGAACAGGCTCTGGCAGGCGCCCAGGGTCAAGGCCAGGGCGGTCACGCAGGCTAATTTCGCAAGTGACATGATGATCCTTGTAGTGCAACGGTAATCGGGCTTGGACCGTCGGCAATGCCGTCGGTTCGCCACTAAGCTGACAAGAAAGGCTGCGCCTATCCTCGCAGCCCGCACGATTGTTTTAAAGGGGTGAAACCGCGCAGTGTGCAGGTTAGGATGGCGCGACGTGGTAATGGGGTAACGAGGTATCCATGACAGACAAGCCAAAGGCCATTCCGACCGACGTACAGATCGTGCGGCGCGAAAACTGCTTCAAGGGCTTTTACCGGCTCGACCGGCTGCACCTGCGCCACGAGCTGTTTGCCGGCGGCATGGGCCGCGAGATCAGCCGTGAGCTGTTCGTGCGCCACGACGCAGTGTGCGTGCTGCCCTATGATCCGCAGCGTGACGAAGTGGTGCTGATCGAGCAATTTCGTGTCGGCGCCATGGGCAAGGTCGACAACCCCTGGCTGGTGGAACTGGTCGCCGGTCTGATCGACAAGGACGAACAGCCCGAGGAGGTTGCGCACCGCGAGGCGCAGGAGGAAGCTGGGCTGACATTCAGTGCGCTGTGGCAGATGACCAAGTACTTTCCGTCGCCCGGCGGCAGCGATGAATTCGTGCACCTGTACCTGGGGCGTTGCCACAGCGACGGCGCGGGCGGCCTGCACGGGCTGGAAGAAGAGGGCGAAGACATTCGCGTGAAGGCCTGGGCGTTCGAGGATGCGTTGCAGGCCGTGCGCGATGGGCGCATTGCCAATGCCGCGAGCATCATCGCCCTGCAATGGCTGGCGTTGAACCGTGATGAAGTCAGGGGTCTGTGGTCGTGAATCTGTTGCGCGAGCGCTACCGGGTCGATCTGGTCGGCTTGCAGGCTGCCTGCGAGGCCAACTATGCGCGCCTGATGCGCCTGTTGCCCGACATGCGCACCACCCAGAGCTCGCGCCGCATCGGCATGACCCAGGGTGACCAGATGCTCGGCGTGCTGGTGCTCGACGTGGTGCTGGCCTGCCCTTACACCACCACCCTGCGCGTGCGCCAGGAGCACAGCCTGCCGTGGCTGCCGGTGCCGCAGCTGGAGGTGCAGGTGTACCACGACGCGCGCATGGCCGAGGTGGTCAGTGCCGAGCATGCGCGGCGCTTTCGCAGTGTCTACCCATACCCCAATGCGGCCATGCACCAGCCGGACGAAAAGGCCCAGCTCAACCTGTTCCTGGGCGAGTGGCTGAGCCATTGCCTGGCCTGCGGCCACGAACTGGAAGCGGTTCGCTGAAAATGTGACCGGTGTCGTGGGCGCGGGGTTTGCCGTTGCCTGCATTCCCACCATAATCGTGCAGAATCCGCCCAAGGAGACGGCCTTGCCGCACTCGATCATCCCTTCCCGTGACGCCTCGGTGCTGCTGGTGCAGCTCTCCGACAGTCATCTGTTCGCCGAAGCCGAAGGCACGCTGCTGGGCATGAACACCCGCGACAGCCTGCGCCGGGTGGTCGAGCGTGTACTCGACGAACAGCCGGTGGTCGACCTGGTGCTGGCCACCGGCGACCTGTCGCAGGATGGCAGCGTCGAATCCTATCTGCAGTTTCTGGCCCTCAGCGGCAGGATTCCGGCCCCAGCCCGCTGGCTGGCCGGCAATCACGACGAACCGTTCCCCATGGCCCAGGTGGCACGCGGCAGCGCGCTGCTCGAGCCGGTGGTGGATGCCGGCGCCTGGCGGGTGATCATGCTCAACTCGGCCGTGTGCGGCTCGGTGCCGGGGCTGCTGGCAGACGATCAGCTGCAACTGCTCAGGCAGGCCCTGGAGGCCGCACCGCAGCGCCATTGCCTGATCTGCTTCCATCACCAGCCGGTTTCCATCGATTGCGCCTGGATGGCGCCCATCGGGCTGCGCAACGCCGATGCGCTGTTCGACCTGCTCAAGGGTTATCCACAGGTGCGCGCGCTGCTCTGGGGGCATATCCACCAGGAGTGGGACCAGCTGCGTGACGGTGTGCGTCTGCTCGCCTCGCCGTCCACCTGCATTCAGTTCGAGCCGGGCAGTGAAGACTTCAAGGTGGGCGACCAGGCCCCGGGGTATCGCTGGCTGCGCCTGCATGACGACGGCAGGCTCGAGACCGGGGTCTCGCGCGTGACCGACTTTGCCTTCACCGTCGATTACGGCAGCAGTGGGTACTGAGCGCTGCAAGCTGCAAGTGAACGCGAATATCACCGCCCGGTTGTAACCTGATGTTTGAAAGTTGCCGCTCAAGGCTTCTCGAACAGGCTAAACTGCGCGTCTTTTGTGCTCGTTGCGACGGGCGTTGCATGGGCATCGGGGGCGATCATGTCGGGTTCGATTCTTTATATCCACGGGTTCAACAGTGCGCCCAGTTCGACCAAGGCCAGCCAGCTGAGCAGTGTGATGCAGCAGCTGGGGCTGGCCGGGCAGCTGCGCGTGCCCCTGCTGGACAACCATCCGCGCCAGGCCGTGGCGCAGCTTGAACGTGCCATCGCCGAGCTGGGTTCGCCATTGCTGGTCGGCAGCTCGCTCGGGGGCTACTATGCCACCCACCTGGCCCAGCGCCACGGGCTCAAGGCCTTGCTGATCAACCCGGCCGTCAATCCGCACCAACTGTTCGACGGCTACCTGGGCCCGCAGCAGAATTTCTACACCGGGGAAACCTGGGAGCTGACACTGGACCACGTGCAGGCCCTGGCCGAGCTGGAAGTGCCCGCACCGAGCGACCCCGAGCGCTTTCAGGTATGGCTGCAGACGGGCGATGAAACCCTGGACTACCGCCGTGCCCAGGCCTTCTATCGGGCCTGTGCGCTACGCATCGAGGCCGGTGGCGACCACAGCTTCAAGGGCTTCGCGCAGCACCTGCCGGCCATGCTGAGCTTTGCCGGCATTGCACCGCAGGTGTACCAGGCATTCGATTTTTCTGTACTTTGACTGATTATTTTCACCTACGACTGACGACGAGAACCCATGGCCAATCCCAGCGCTAGCGCCTATAACGCAGACGCCATCGAAGTCCTCTCCGGCCTTGACCCGGTGCGCAAGCGCCCGGGCATGTACACCGACACCAGCCGGCCCAATCACCTGGCCCAGGAAGTCATCGACAACAGCGTCGACGAAGCGCTGGCCGGCCACGCCCGCACCGTGCAGGTCATCCTGCATGCAGACCATTCGCTGGAAGTGTCCGACGACGGTCGCGGCATGCCCGTGGACATCCACCCCGAAGAGGGCGTGTCGGGCGTCGAGCTGATCCTCACCAAGCTGCACGCCGGCGGCAAGTTTTCCAACAAGAACTACCAGTTCTCCGGCGGCCTGCACGGGGTGGGCATCTCGGTGGTCAACGCCCTGTCCAACCAGGTACGGGTACGGGTCAAGCGCGACGGCAACGAGTACCAGATGACCTTCGCCGACGGCTTCAAGGCCACCGAGCTCGAAGTGATCGGTACCGTCGGCAAGCGCAACACCGGTACCAGCGTGTACTTCGCGCCCGATCCCAAGTATTTCGACTCGCCCAAGTTTTCCATCAGCCGCCTCAAGCATGTGCTCAAGGCCAAGGCTGTACTGTGCCCGGGGCTGCTGGTCAGCTTCGAGGACAAAGGCACCGGCGAGAAGGTCGAGTGGCATTACGAGGACGGCCTGCGCTCGTACCTCGAAGACTCGGTAAGCGAGTTCCTGCGCCTGCCCGACGCGCCGTTCTGCGGCAGCCTGGCGGGCAACAAGGAGGCCGTGGACTGGGCCTTGCTGTGGCTGCCCGAAGGCGGCGACAGCGTGCAGGAAAGCTACGTCAACCTGATCCCCACCGCCCAGGGCGGCACCCACGTCAACGGCCTGCGCCAGGGCCTGCTCGATGCCATGCGTGAGTTCTGCGAGTTCCGCAACCTGCTGCCGCGCGGGGTCAAGCTGGCCCCCGAGGACGTGTGGGAGCGCATCAGCTTCGTGCTCTCGATGAAGATGCAGGAGCCGCAGTTCTCCGGCCAGACCAAGGAGCGCCTGTCGTCCCGCGAGGCCGCCGCATTCGTTTCCGGCGTGGTCAAGGATGCCTTCAGCCTGTGGCTCAACGCCCACCCCGAAGTGGGCATGCAACTGGCGGAACTGGCGATCAACAACGCCGGGCGCCGGCTCAAGGCCAGCAAGAAGGTCGAGCGCAAGCGCGTGACCCAGGGCCCGGCACTGCCGGGCAAGCTGGCCGACTGCGCCGGGCAGGACCCGATGCGCGCCGAGCTGTTCCTGGTCGAGGGTGACTCGGCCGGTGGTTCGGCCAAGCAGGCGCGCGACAAGGAGTTCCAGGCCATCCTGCCGCTGCGCGGCAAGATCCTCAACACCTGGGAAGTCGACGGCGGCGAAGTGCTGGCCAGTCAGGAAGTGCACAACATCGCGGTGGCCATCGGCGTCGACCCCGGTGCCACCGACATGAGCCAGCTGCGCTACGGCAAGATCTGCATCCTGGCCGACGCCGACTCCGACGGCCTGCACATCGCCACCTTGCTCTGCGCCCTGTTCGTGCAGCACTTCCGCCCGCTGGTGGAGGCCGGCCACGTGTACGTGGCGATGCCGCCGCTGTACCGCATCGACCTGGGCAAGGAGATCTACTACGCCCTGGACGAGGCCGAGCGCGACGGCATCCTCGACCGCCTGGTGGCCGAGAAGAAGCGCGGCAAGCCGCAGGTCACCCGATTCAAGGGCCTGGGCGAGATGAACCCGCCGCAGCTGCGTGAAACCACCATGGACCCGAACACCCGGCGCCTGGTGCAGTTGACCCTGGAAGACCTCGAAGGCACCCGCGAGATCATGGACATGCTGCTGGCCAAGAAACGTGCGGGCGACCGCAAGAGCTGGCTGGAGTCCAAAGGCAACCTGGCCGAGGTACTGGCTTGATCGCTCGGTGCCTGGCAGCGCTGTTGTCACTGCTGGGCGTGCCGGCGCTGGCCGAAACCTGGCCGGAGCTGGCGATGCAGAGCGAGCATCCGGTAGAGGGCATGCGTGGCGGCAACCTGTCGGGGCTGGCCCTGTGCAACGGCGAGCTCTGGACCGTCTCGGATCGCGACGACGACCTGCTGTACCGCCTGGACACCACCCAGACGGTGTGGCAGGCCGAAGGTATTCGCCTGGAGGTGCCGCCGGTGCCGGACAGCGGCCTGCCCTGGGGCCTGCGCTCGAGCAACTGGGCAATGTCCTACGTGCGCGGCGGCGAGCTGGATTTCGAAGGCATCAGTTGCGATGCCGCAGGCAATCACTACCTGGTCAGCGAAACCCATGTGGCGGTGCTCAAGGTACCGGTCGCAGGCGACCCCAGCTGGCTGAAGATCGACCCGAGCATGGTCCGCCAGGCGCGCGCCAGCGGCATGCTGCTTCACTTCAATGCATTGTTCGAAGGCATCGCCGTGAACCCGGCCGGCGATCGCCTGTGGCTGGCCGCCGAGCGCGAGCGCCGCGGGCTGATTTCGATCAATCGCCAGCAGACCACCTGGCACTGCGGTGATGGCTGCGTGCTGCTCAGCGAGGCCGGCACCGAGATGCAGCCTGCGCAGATGCCCAACGCCCGCGAGCGGCCCCGGGATTTTGCCGACCTGGCGCTGTTCGAAGGCAAGCTGTTCACCCTGGAGCGCAACGCCTACCGTATCTGCCGGCGTGATGCCGACACTGGAAGCGTGGAGCGCTGCTGGTCGTTCGCTGCCGATGCCCTGATCGAATCGCGGCAGTATTCGCAGCCGTTCGGCCTGGCCGAGGCCCTGGTGATCGATGCCAAGGGTGCCTGGATAGGCCTGAACAACAACGGCGGTCGCCGCGCCGATGGCGAAAACCGCCCGATCGTGTGGCGCTTTGCAGCGCCCCAGGGCGGCTGGAGCGCCAAACCGTGAGCCAGGCACCGGGCAAGCGTGCCGGCCGGGTGATGCTGGTGCTGGCGTGGGCGGCCGGCCTGTTCCTGGCCACGCGCTTTTTTGGCGACTGGGAACAGCGCCAGGCCAACCCCAACAGCCAGATCAGCTCGCAGCACGGCGATGGCTATGTCGAGGTGCGGCTGCTGGGCAATGGCCAGGGGCATTTTGTGGCCGACGGTCTGATCAACGGCCAGGCCGTGCATTTTCTGCTGGATACTGGCGCCACCGACGTGGCGATCCCCGAGAGCCTGGCCCGGCAGTTCAGCCTGGAGCGTGGTGCGCCCGTGACCCTGAGTACCGCCAATGGTCGTACCGAGGGCTATCGCACTCGCCTCGACAGCCTGCAACTGGGCGATATTCTGCTGCGCGACGTACGCGCCCTGGTGGTGCCGGGGCTGGACGGCGAGCAGGTACTGCTGGGCATGAGTGCCCTGAAACAACTCGAATTTACCCAGCGCGGCGGCACCTTGCTGCTGCGCCAGACCTTGAAATGATGAGGCCCGCATGAGCGACTCCCTTGATCTCAGCCTCGATGGCGTAGAGCGCCGGTCACTGGCTGACTTCACCGAACAGGCCTACCTCAACTATTCCATGTACGTGATCATGGACCGTGCGCTGCCGCATATCGGCGACGGTTTGAAGCCGGTGCAGCGACGCATCGTCTACGCCATGAGCGAACTGGGCCTGGACGCCGATTCCAAGCACAAGAAATCGGCGCGTACCGTCGGTGACGTGCTCGGCAAGTTCCACCCGCATGGCGATTCGGCCTGCTATGAAGCCATGGTGCTGATGGCGCAGCCCTTCAGCTATCGCTACACCCTGGTCGACGGCCAGGGCAACTGGGGTGCGCCGGACGATCCCAAATCCTTCGCGGCCATGCGCTACACCGAAGCGCGCCTGTCGCGCTATTCCGAGGTGCTGCTCAGCGAACTGGGCCAGGGCACTGCGGACTGGGGCCCGAACTTCGACGGTACCCTCGACGAGCCCCTGGTGTTGCCGGCACGTTTGCCGAACATCCTGCTCAATGGCACCACCGGTATCGCCGTGGGCATGGCCACCGACGTGCCGCCGCACAACCTGCGCGAAGTGGCCACCGCCTGCGTGCGCCTGCTCGACGAGCCCAAGGCCACGGTCGAACAGCTGTGCGAGCACATCCAGGGCCCGGACTACCCGACCGAAGCAGAGATCATCACCCCGCGCGCCGACCTGCTGAAAATCTACGAAACCGGCCGTGGCTCGGTGCGCATGCGCGCCGTGTACCACATCGAGGACGGCGACATCGTGGTCACCGCGCTGCCGCACCAGGTGTCGGGCGCCAAGGTGCTGGAACAGATCGCCGCGATGATGCAGGCCAAGCCGTCCAAGGCGCCGCAGGTGGCCGACCTGCGTGACGAATCGGACCACGAGAACCCGTGCCGCATCGTGATCATCCCGGTGCACAGCCGCGTCGACCACGAAGCGCTGATGCAGCACCTGTTCGCCAGTACCGACCTTGAGTCCAGCTACCGGGTCAACATCAACATCATCGGCCTGGACGGCAAGCCGCAGTTGAAGAACCTGCGCACGCTGCTGGTCGAGTGGCTGCAGTTCCGTGTGCAGACCGTGCGCCGTCGCCTGCAGTTCCGCCTGGACAAGGTGGAGCGTCGCCTGCACCTGTTGGACGGCTTGCTGATCGCCTACCTCAACCTGGATGAAGTGATCCACATCATCCGTACCGAGGAGCACCCACGGGCCAGGTTGATCGAGCGCTTTGCATTGAGCGAGATCCAGGCCGACTACATTCTCGACACGCGCCTGCGCCAGTTGGCCCGTCTGGAAGAGATGAAGCTGCGCAACGAGCAGGACGAACTGCTCAAGGAACAGGCCAAGCTGCTGGCGCTGCTGGGCAGCGAAGCCAAGCTCAAGAAACTGGTGCGCACCGAACTGCTGCAGGACGCCGAAACCTATGGTGACGACCGTCGCTCGCCGATCGTCGAGCGCGCCGAAGCCCGTGCGATGACCGAGCACGACCTGCTGCCCAACGAAAAGGTCACGGTGGTGCTGTCCGAGAAGGGCTGGGTACGTTCGGCCAAGGGCCACGACATCGATGCCACCGGGCTCTCGTACAAGGCCGGCGACGGCTTCAAGACCGCAGCCGCGGGGCGCTCGAACCAGTACGCGGTGTTCATCGACTCCACCGGCCGCAGCTACTCGGTGCCGGCGCATACGCTGCCGTCGGCACGGGGCCAGGGTGAACCGCTGACCGGTCGCCTGACCCCGCCGCCGGGTGCTTCGTTCGAGTGCGTGCTGATGCCCGAGGATGACGGCTTGTACGTGATTGCCTCCGATGCCGGCTACGGCTTCGTGGTCAAGGGCGAAGACCTGCAGGCCAAGAACAAGGCCGGCAAGGCCCTGTTGAGCCTGCCGAACAACGCCAAGGTGATCCTGCCGCGCCCGGTGGGCAACCGCGAGCAGGACTGGCTGGCGGCGGTGACCACCGAAGGGCGCTTGCTGGTGTTCAAGATCAGCGACCTGCCACAGCTGGGCAAGGGCAAGGGCAACAAGATCATCGGCATTCCGGGCGACCGCGTGGCCAGTCGTGAAGAATTTGTCACCGACCTGGCAGTGATTCCCGAAGGTTCGACCCTTGTATTGCAGGCCGGCAAGCGTACCCTGTCGCTCAAGGGCGATGATCTGGAGCACTACAAGGGCGAGCGTGGGCGGCGTGGCAACAAGCTGCCGCGCGGCTTCCAGCGGGTCGATGCGCTGCTGGTGGAAAACGTCGAATAAGCGACCTGGTGGCCGCAAACGGGTATTTTAGTGACCGTTTGCGGCTTAAACACTGGAGTCGCACGGAACTTTCGCGGATGATAGGCCCCTTGTGGTGCCAGCGTAGCTGTGTGCCCGACGTATTCATGAGTATCACTGCGGCAAGCCGTGTGGCGGCCGCCTGGATGGGATGATGACTTTTCTGCGCCTTCCATTTGTTCTACTGCTCAGTGGCGTGCTGGGCTTGGCCGGGTGCAGCATGCACCAGCCGGTAGCGCTGTATCAGCTCGACAGTGGCGAGCCGGGGCAACCTGGCCAGAGCAACGGCATGGCCGTGGTGCTGGGGCCGGTCTCGGTGGCCGACTACCTGCAACGCGAAACCCTGCTGCAACGCCAGCGTGACGGCAGCCTGACGGCGGCGACCGATGGTCGCTGGGCGGGCAGCCTGTCGGCCGACATCGACCAGTTGCTGGTGCGCCAGCTGGCCTGGCGCCTGGACAGCCAGCGTGTGGTGCTGGCACCGGCCAGCACCGGGTTCAACCCGGATGTGCAGGTGCTGCTGTCGATCACGCGCCTGGACTCGGGCGTTGGCCAGCCGGCGATCCTCGATGCCCAGTGGCGCTTGCTTGATCGTCGTGGCCAGGTGCGTGACAACCGCATCGTGCATTTCGAGCAGCCCCATGAAGGCAGCTCGGCGGCGCAGGTACAGGCGCAGGGGCAACTGCTGCAGCGTCTGGCCGAGCAGCTGAGCGTGGCGTTGAAGCCGTTGGCCAATCAGCCGCCGATCGTGCAGGAACAGCCGAAGAAGGCCACGCCGGTACAGCAGGTGCGCAAGGAGCCGGAGAAGCCAAAGATTCCGATGGCGACACCGATTCGTACCGAGATGGAAGTGTTCCGGTTTTAACCGGCTCCTACGGGGCCTCAGGTCTTGATCTGGCGCTCGTGCATCCGTGCCAGCTGGCGCTCCAGCATCGACGGATACGGCTCCATCAGGCGCTCCACACAGCACGCCCCTTCAGGGCTGGCAATCGGGCGGATGCGGGCACGCTGGCGAATCAGCGCATCATCACTGACCTTGCGCTCCACCAGCAGCAGGTTGCGGCTGTGTTGCGACAACGCCAGGGCATCCTGGGCCTTGTCGGTCAGCAGCAGGTCGATCTGGCTCAGGCCGTGCAGGTCTTCACCCAGCGCCAGGCCCAGCTGCAATTGCAGGGTAATCCCGCTGTCGGCCACTTCCACCTGCAACGCATGCCCCAGGGCACGCAGCAGTTCGCCACAGCAGATGGCGTTGGTCAGGTAGTCCTCGCCGCTTTCCGAGCTGTGGAACAGCAGCAGCGTGCTGCCATCGTTGAGTGTGTGCACTTCGCTTTCATACAGCGACGCGGCCTGGTCGAGGCAGTCGCGGTAGCGGTCCAGCAGTTCGGTCAGACGTGCCCGAGGCAGACGGCGCAGTTGCTCCTGGGAGCCCAGTTGCACCGCCAGCACCGCACTGGCCTGCGGCTCGCGTGGCGCAGTGGGTACTACAGCCTGCGGCGCGGCATCGCTGTCGTCGCGCAGGTCGGCAAACGCCTCGTCGTCGTCTTCATCATGCGCTACTGGCCTGGGCAGCGCCGGCTTGGGCTCCAGCGCCGGCTCGCGCAGGTTGCGCACCTGGAAGGCCGGCTGCGCTTCGTGTTCCTCGTAGTCGTCTTCTTCCTCGGGCTCTGCTTCAGGCTCCGGCGGTGGCGGGGCAAAGCGCGAATGCAGCTGGCGCGCCAGGTCGCCGATCTCGTCCTGGCGGTCGGTGGCCGGGGTGTAGGCATCCAGGTCGCGCAGCCACACCCGCAGTTGCAGCAGCGGCGTCGAAATGAAGCGCCCCAGGCGCAGGCTCAAGGCCAGGGCCAGGGCCAGCAGGATCGCCGCCAGAATGCCCATGCTCTGCAGGCTGATGGTCAGCGGCTGCTGGAACTGGCTCATGTCCAGGCTGATGCGCAGTTGCCCGGCCGTCACGTCCTGGAAGGTGATCTTGGTCTGATACAGGCCCTCGACCTCGCCCAGCAGGCCGTTTTTCGGGCGCTGGCCGGCTTCGGCGAGGATCCGGTTGTCGACGCTGTAGATGGCGGCATGGGCCACCAGCGGGTTCTTCACCAGGTTGCCGAGCAGCACGTTGAGGCTGAGGATGTCGTTGGACACCAGCAGTTCGGTGGCAGACGTGGCGGTCTGCGTGGTCAGGCTCTGACCCAGGGCGTCGGCCTGCTCGTGCATGGCCTGCTTGAACTGCAGGCCCATGACCCCGGCGTAGATGACCAGCGCCAGCGCTACCAGAAACACGTTGTGGCAGGCGATCCGCAAGGCCAACGGCACACGGCGCTGGCGCAGGGCACGGAAGATCAGCAGGAAGAAATTGTCGGTTTTAACTGGCGTGGGCCGGTTCACAGAGCGCGGCTCTTTATGTCGGAGAAGGTGCTGCGCAGTATAGCGACAGGGCATGGGCCGGCAAAGTATCGACTGCGCCCGATGGTCTGCGAAAGTGGGTAGAATGCGCGTTTTGTCACTGTGTCGGAGCCCGTTTTGCGCGAAATCGTTCTGATTAACATCACCGGCGAGGACCGTCCGGGTCTCACCGCGGCCATTACCGGCGTGCTCGCCCAGGGCGGGGTGAACATCCTCGACATCGGCCAGGCGGTCATCCACGACACGCTGTCGTTCGGCATCCTGGTGGAAATCCCCAGCACCGAGCAGGCCAGCGCCGTGCTCAAGGACATCCTCTTCACCGGGTACAAGCTGGACCAGCAGGTGCGCTTCACCCCGGTTTCCGAGCAGGACTACCAGCAGTGGGTCGACGGCCAGGGCAAGGCCCGCCACATCGTGACCCTGCTGACGCGCAAGGTCACTGCCGAGCAGTTGCAGCGGGTGAGCTCCATCACCGCCCAGTACGGGTTGAACATCGACCATATCGACCGTCTGTCGGGTCGTATCGCGTTGGACACCCCGGCCGACCAGGGCAAGGGCTGCATCGAGTTCTCCGTGCGTGGCGAGCCGGCCGACCCGCAGGCCCTGCGTGCCGAGTTCCTCAGCGTGGCGCAGGAGCTGAACGTCGACATCGCCTTCCAGCAGGACTCGCTGTTCCGCCGCAACCGTCGCCTGGCGGTGTTCGACATGGACTCCACCCTGATCGAGGCCGAGGTCATCGACGAGCTGGCCAAGGCGGCAGGCGTGGGCGAGCAGGTGTCGGAAATCACCGAGCGTGCCATGCGTGGCGAGCTGGATTTTCGTGCCAGCTTCAAGGAGCGCCTGGCGCTGCTCAAGGGCCTGGACGTCAACGTGCTGGACGAGATCGGTGCTTCGCTGCGCCTGACCGAGGGCGCCGAGGTGCTGTTCGCCGAGCTCAAGCGCCTGGGCTACAAGACCGCGATCCTGTCGGGTGGCTTCACCTACTTTGCCAAGCAGCTGCAGGCCAAGCTGGGTATCGACTATGTGTTCGCCAACGAGCTGGAAGTGGTGGACGGCAAGGTGACCGGCGTGGCCGTGGAGCCGATTGTCGACGCGCAGCGCAAGGCTGACCTGTTGACCGAGCTTGCACGCAAGGAAGGCTTGCAGATGGAGCAGACGATTGCCGTGGGCGACGGTGCGAACGACCTGCCGATGCTGGCGATTGCCGGCCTGGGCGTGGCGTTCCGGGCCAAGCCGCTGGTCAAGCAGTCGGCCAAGCAGGCGATCTCGACGCTGGGGCTGGATGGGGTGCTGTATCTGCTGGGCTTCAGGGATCGCGACGGTCGCGACTGAGAAAGCGCGGCCGCTGCGCGGGTCAAGCCCGCTCCCACAGGTTTGCCATCGCTCCAGAAGGCCGTGCAGCCCCTGTGGGAGCGGGCTTGACCCGCGATGAGGCCCGACAGCCAGGCACAAAAAAGCCCGCATCGCTGCGGGCTTTTTGTTGGGTCAGGCGTGCTGCGCCGGCAACCCCAGGCATTGGCCCATGTTCACCACCGACCCCGCACCCAGCGATTCGGCCCACTTCACCTGCTCTGGCCCGAACAGCACCACAGCCGTCGAACCCAGCTTGAAGCGGCCCAGCTCGGCGCCTTTTTCCAGGTGGATCGGTGCACGCGCTGCCTCGTCGTAGCGGAAGGTCTTCAGCTCGCGCTTGGGCGGCGTGACCAGCCCGGCCCATACCGTCTCGACCGACGCCACGATCATCGCGCCCACCAGCACCACGGCCATCGGCCCGCGCTCGGTATCGAACAGGCACACCACGCGCTCGTTGCGCGCAAACAGCTCCGGCACGTTTTCGGCGGTGGTCTGGTTGACCGAGAACAGCCGCCCCGGCACGTAGATCATCTCGCGCAGGGTACCGGCCAGCGGCATGTGCACGCGGTGGTAGTCCTTGGGCGACAGGTAGATGGTGGCGAATTCGCCGCCCATGAACGGCGCAGCATTGGCCGGGTCGCCGCCCAGCAGCTCAAGGGCGCTGAAGCTGTGGCCCTTGGCCTGGAAGATGCGGCCATGCTCGATCGGGCCCAGCTGGCTGACAGCGCCGTCGGCCGGGCACAGGATCGCCCCCGGGGTCTGGTCCAGCGGGCGTGCATCCGGCTTGAGCGCGCGGGTGAAGAATGCGTTGAAGTGCTCGTAGGCGGTCAGGTCTTCGACCTGGGCCTGGGACATGTCGACCTGGTAGCGCTTGGCGAACCAGGCGGTGAAGGCATTCTTGAACCATTTCACGCGGCATTCGGCCACGCAGCCGGCCAGGCGCGATAGCAGGTGGTGGGGCAGCAGGTACTGGCTGATGATGAACAAGCGGGATTTCATTGAATTTCCTTAAACTTCTACAGGCGTGTCGGGGTGGTTGCCCCATTCGCCCCATGAGCCGGCATAGGCCTTGACCCGTGGGTAGCCCAGGTGTTTGGCCACAAGATAGGTGAAGCCGGAGCGGTGGTGGGTCTGGCAGTGGGTGATCACTTCCTTGTCGCGGGTGATGCCCAACTGCTCGAGGATCTGGGGCATGTCCTTGCGGATGCGCAGGTGATCGTTCTGGTCCATGCCGGCTGTCCACTCGAAGTTGACCGCGCCCGGGACGTGTCCGCCCTTGGCGGCCAGCACTTTCTCACCCCGGTATTCCTGCGGGCTGCGCGCATCCCAGACCGCCAGGTCGGCAGCGCCCAGGCGGCTTTGCAGGTATTCGCGGGTGGCGGTGGGGGCTTCGTGCAGGGTCAGGCTGACGCTGCCGGCAGCGGGCGCGGGCACATCGGTCGAGAGCTCGCCGGTCCAGCCCAGCGCGCCACCGTCGAGGTAGTGGTAGCGGGTATGGCCGATCACATCCAGCAACCAGATGAAGCGCCCGGCCCAGCCGCCGCCTTCGTCGTCATACACCACATACACGGCGTCCGGGTTGTGCCCCAGCTCGCCGAACAGCTTTTCCAGGTCGCCTTGGCTCGGCAGCAGCCCGGGCGCCGGTGGCTGGCCCAGCTGGGTGCGCTTGGGGTCGACGAAGCGCGCACCGGGAATGTGCCCGCTGCCATAGCGTTTCGTGCTGGTCAGGTCGACCAGGATCAGCCCCGGCGCATCCAGGCGGGCTTGCAGGTCGGCGGGTTCAATCACCAGGGGCAAGCCGGAAAAGTCAGTCATCCAGAGTCTCCAGATCGGAACAGAGTGGGCGATTGTAGCGCATGGGTCAGGTGCTGCGGTTGCTGAAGGCGGTGAGGGCGCGCTCGATGCACTGGGCGGTCTTGCCGAACGCCTGCACGCTGATCTCCGAGAACGGGCCGCCGCCCTGGTCGGCCAGCACCACCATCACCACCTTGCCGTTGCTCGACAGCGAGCGCAGCAGCAGGTGCTGGCCACGGAACAGCACGCGCAGGGTGCCGGGCAGCAGGGCACCGAACTGGGCATAGTTGTCCGGGGTCAGGCGCAGTTGTGCCGACTGGGTCAACAGGCGTTGCAGCAGCTTGCTCTGGGCGAGCGGCACCACCAGGCCGCCGGCCTCGGCGGGCAGCCCGGCGATCTGGTGCACGCGCAGGTGGGTCATGCCCTTGTCGGCCATCAGCATCATCACCCGCTGCATGCCGCAGGCCACCAGGGCATCGCGGGCGTAGGTGGTCAGGTGCATGGCGTTGGTGAATGCACTGGGCTCCACCAGCAGGTCGGCGCAGTACTTGCGCCAGGCCCCCAGCGATTCGGTCGAGGGCACGTCGGCAGGCCGCAGGCGGCGGTGCACGTAGTGCGAGCCGGTCGGCCAGATCAGCGATTCGGCGGGGTGGTAGAGGTCGTCGTCGGCGTGCAGGCGCGCACTGTTGGCAGCCTGCTGGTGCACCTGTTGCTGCACGTCGCTCAGCGGCACCTGCAGGTACAGGCTGGTCAGGCGTTGCCAGCGCTGGCTGTGCGGGCAATCCCAGGCGTGCTGCGCCGCCAGGGCCAGGCCGTTGGCCCGCAGCACGGTGTTGGCCGGCTGGTTGAGCCAGCGGCGCAGGGCCGGGTCGGCGTCCAGCAGCTGTTGCTGGCGCAGCGGGTTGTCGTGCAGGCGGGCGATGTGCATGACCTTGACCAGCAGGCGGCGTTCTTCGCTGAGCACGTGGTAGCCCTGGGTGACCCAGTTGGGCAGGCGCCAGTAGTCGGCCAGGGCGCGGCACAGCGCCAGCAGGGGTACACCGAACAGTTCGCGCTCCACGCGCAGGGCCGGCTCGCCGCGGTGCACCACGCGCACTTCCCATTCCTCGATCAGCTTGGGGTGCGCCAGGGCCAGGGTCCACAACGGCGAGAGGAACAGCAGGCTGCCCCAGTGGATCTCCTGCCACAGCCGCGCCAGTTGGCTGGCGAACAGGCCGCTGGCCTGCTGGCTGGCATGCAGGCTGATCATCTGCAGGTGGCGCAGGGCCTTGGGGATCTGCGCCGGCGGCGCGGTGGGCAGGCGCAGCAGCAGTTCTTCGGCGCGCTTGAGGCCAAGCCGGTTGAGGGCGATTTCCAGGCTTTCGGCCGGCTCGGCCATGCTGGCGTGGGTATGCCGGTTGGCTTCGCGCATCACGCTGAGCACCAGCGCGGGGCTGTCCTGCATCAGATCGGCGATGTCACGCAGCGAGCGGCGGCTGTCGCCGATGGCGGCTTTTACCCGCTCGTGACTGTCCAGCGGCACCGGCAGTTGCACGCTGTCGAGCAGTTTGATCCAGGCGTCTAGGGTCTTTGGAATTTGAGTTGGCACGTGAGTTCACTAGGCATGCTGGGAGGTGGCCGAACTGGCTTTTCGCCTTGACTGGCTATAGTCTGGCGCAGAACTGCCGATAAGTAGAAGAAGAGTTTTACGAACTTCCGCCCCCGACCCTGACCACGACAGTAAGTGCTTCCAATCTATGGCTAAAATTATCGGCATCATTGTCGTATTCGCGAGCGTGCTTGGCGGATACGTTCTTTCTCACGGCAAGATCGCGGCCCTGATTCAGCCTTTCGAGGTGCTGATCATCGGCGGTGCCGCCTTTGGTGCGTTCCTGCAGGCCAACCCCGGCTACATGACCATGCACGTGATCAAGAAGTCGCTGAGCATGTTCGGCTCGCGCTTCTCGCACACCTTCTATATAGAAGTGCTGGGCCTGATCTACGAGATCCTCAACAAGAGCCGGCGCGAAGGCATGATGGCGATCGAGGGCGATATCGAAGACGCCGCGGCCAGCCCGATCTTCGCCAAATACCCGGCGGTACTCAAGGATGAGCGCATGACCGCGTACATCTGCGACTACCTGCGCATCATGTCCACCGGCAACATGGCCCCGCACGAGCTCGAAGGCCTGTTCGACATGGAACTGCTGAGCATGAAGGAAGAGCTCGACCACCCGTCCCATGCCGTGACCGGCATCGCCGACGGCATGCCCGGCTTCGGTATCGTGGCGGCGGTACTGGGTATCGTGGTGACCATGGCCTCGCTGGGCGAGGGCGACCAGAAGTCCATCGGCCTGCACGTGGGTGCGGCGCTGGTGGGTACCTTCTTCGGTATTCTGGCGGCCTACGGCTTCTTCGGCCCGCTGGCCACCTCCCTGGCCCACGACGCCAAGGAAGAGGTCAACGTGTACGAGGCGATCAAGGCCGCACTGGTGGCGTCGGCCTCCGGCATGCCGCCATCGCTGGCGGTGGAGTTCGGTCGCAAGGTGCTGTTCCCCAAGCACCGTCCAAGCTTTGCCGAGCTGGAACAAGCAGTTCGCGGTCGCTGATCCATGGAAAACAATCAGCCGATCATCATCAAGCGCGTAAAGCGCTTCGGCGGCGGCCATCACGGCGGCGCCTGGAAAATCGCGTTCGCCGACTTCGCCACGGCGATGATGGCGTTCTTCCTTGTGCTGTGGCTGCTGTCCACCGCCACGCCCGAGCAGAAGATCGCGATTGCCGGCTACTTCAAGGACCCCATCGGGTTCTCCGAGAGTGGCACCCCGTACATCATCGACCTGGGCGGCTCGCCGGAGCTGGCCCCGGAAAAGACCATCAACCCTGAAGTGCAGTCCGAGCCGACGCCTGACACCAGCATCCAGCTGGACAAGGACGCGGTCGAGAGCATGGCCGAGCAGGTCGAGAAAGACCGCTTGAACCTGGTGCTGCAGGAGCTGCAGAACAAGGTCGAAGAGAACCCGCAACTGCAGAAGTTCAAGGACCAGATCCTGTTCGAGATCACCCAGGACGGCCTGCGCATCCAGATCATGGACGCCGAGAACCGGCCGATGTTCGACCTGGGCAGTGCGCGCCTGCAGCCGTACTTCGAGGACATCCTGCTGGCGATGGCCGACACCATCAAGGCGGTGCCGAACAAGATCAGCATCAGCGGCCACACCGATGCCAAGCCCTACGCCGGCACCGGTGATTACGGCAACTGGGAGCTGTCGGCCAACCGTGCCAACGCGGCGCGTCGGGCGCTGGTGGCCGGTGGCTATCCGGATGCCCAGGTGGCGCGGGTGGTGGGGTATGCATCGTCGTCGCTGTTCGACCGCGAGAACCCGCTCAACCCGGTGAACCGTCGTATCGACATCATCGTGCTGACCAAGAAGGCCCAGCGCACCATCGAGGGCGAACAGACCTCGCCGACGCCGCCGGACGCAGCCCAGCCGGGCGCGGCACCTGCGCCGGGCGCTGCGGCACCGACGCCCGAGCCCGAGCCGATGCAGCCGCGTGAACTGCGCGAGAAGCTGAACATCTTCGAGGATGGCGTGTTGAAGATGGACGAGCCCAACAAGCCGCAGTGAGCCGGCAGCCGACAACGCCCGCATGGAGTGATCCGTGCGGGCGTTGTGCTGTGTGGGGTTCGGCATTTCAGTAGCCGCGACCGATGCTGGCCTTGAGCTCGGCCTGGAAGTGCTGGGCATTGCAGCGATTGTCGCCGGGTGCGGCCTGCGTGGGCAGGTTGAGGGCGCGGCCAAGGGTGTGTTCCAGGCGGTACGCGCTGACGAACAGGTCCAGGTCGGCGGCTTGCGCCATGGTCGGCAGTTCGCCCAGGTAGGTGGGGCTGGCCGGCTCGCCCAGCTGGAACGTGGCGACCCGGCGGTCGGCCAGCGCTGCGGCGCCCAGGGCGAAGGGCACCCACCAGGCGCCGCAGGTGTTGCCCGACACCAGCACGATCAGGTGGGTGCAGCCGTGCAGGCTGCGGCTGATGAGAGTGGTGAGGGTGCAGGCATCGTCGGCCTGGGGGTCGATGGCCTCCAGGCAGGTGGCGAGGCCCTCGAGGCGCAGGTGCTCGCCGATGGCCATGGCGGCGGCCAGGTCGTTGCGGCAGTAGAGGAGTGAGACTGGCATCCGGAGGTCCCTGGTGGGCGCAAATCTGGTGCGGGATACCTTTGATGATTACGACGCGTGGTGCAAGGCGTGGGATTGAATCAGGAGGTGGACTACATGCCTGGGTGAAAAGGCCTACAAATGTGTTGCAACAACTGACGCCTTCGCCGGCAAGGCCGGCTCCTACAGGTGTCCGCGTAAGGCGAATCTTCGGAATTTCCCTATTCCCTGTAGGCCCCTTCCCAATCATACTTTTGCCGCTTTCCCGCCATTGCGGTGGTCACGGTAGCGCTCTAGTCTTCGTCGCGTCGTTGGTGTTCAACGACCGGTTTTGACAGGCCGTTACTGATTTCGGACCACATGTGCATCGCTTTATGGCGGCTGTGCGTGGGGCACTTCGTGTGCGCCGAGTTCCGGTATCCTCGGTCTGTCAACCCGCGTACAGCTGCCACCTATTTGTTTGACAGCAAAGCGTGGTAGCTCCACTGATACTGGAGTTGGTCATGTTGAAAATCGTCCCCGATCCACCCCAAAACACCAATCTGCCCCTCGAAGACATCCTCTCGTGCACTGACCGCGAGCGCTGCGCGCTCGTTCGCCGGCAAGGCCGGCTCCTACAAAGGCTCGCAGTACCTGTAGGAGCCGGCCTTGCCGGCGAAGACGCCCGTAGAGCCAATTAAGAAAGTCGTCGGGAGGTAACAGATGGAAAACAGCTCAGTCTTCAAGACACTAGGCGTCGGCACTTTCGGCGAAGGCGAGGGTGGCCCCACCGCCGAGCGTCTGTTTCGCGTGCAAGCCGGGCACAACGCCGACTTCGCGCTGGAGCAATCGGCCCTGCTGCTCAGTTGCGCCTATAAGCTCACCTTGCAAGCCGGCATCGAGCCGGATGGCACGCTTGTCTGGGCGGCACATTACCTGAGCGGCATGTCCAAGGCCCTGGTCGAGGATGTGGCGCACGCTATGTTCATCGAACAAACGCCTGCGCCATGACCGTCAGTAGCTGTCCTGCGGCAGGCTGGCAATGATCGAGCGATAGCTGTTCATGCGCTGCTGCTGCACGCGCCCGTCTTCCAGCGCCTTGAGCAGCGCACAGCCCGGCTCGCGGTCGTGCTTGCAGTCGCGGAAGCGGCAGGTGCCGATCAGGTCGTTGAACTCGATGAAGCCGGCCTCCACGTCCGCCCGGCTCACGTGCCCCAGGCCGAACTCGCGAATGCCCGGCGAGTCGATCAGCTCACCGCCACCCGGGAAGTGATACAGCCGCGCGGTGGTGGTGGTGTGCTGGCCCTGGCCCGACCACTCCGACAGCTCGCCCACGCGGGTGTCGACATCGGGCAGCAGGCTGTTGACCAGCGACGACTTGCCCACACCGGACTGGCCGACGAACACGCTGATGTGCCCATCGAGCAAGGTCTGCAGCTGCTGCATGCCGTCGCCATGGTGCGCCGACACTTCCAGCAGCGGGTAGCCCAGCTGACGGTACACCGCCAGCAGCGCATTCAGCGCCGGGGCGTTCTGCTCGTCGATCAGGTCGGCCTTGTTCAGCAGCAGCAGCGGGCGGATACCGGCATGCTCGGCGGCCACCAGGTAACGGTCGATCAGGTTGGCATGCGGCTCGGGGGCCGGGGCGAACACGATCACGATCAGGTCGACGTTGGCCGCCACCGGCTTGAGCTGGCCACGGCTGTCGGGGCGGCACAGCTCGGTGCTGCGCGGCATCTGCGCCACGATCACGCCGATACCCTGGTTGCCGGCGCGCCATACCACCTTGTCACCAGTGACCAGCGCCGGCAGGTTGGCGCGCAGATGGCAACGGAACACCTGGCCGGCCACGTCGCCGTCCTGTGCTTCGACTTCTACCTGCACGCCGAAGTGTGCAATCACCAGGCCCAGTTGTTCAGGCCCCAGGTCGCCGCCTTCGAGGGTGTCCAGCGTGTGCTGTTCGCGTTTGGCAGCGCGGGCGGCGCGCTCACCCTGGATTTTTTCGATGCGCCAGTTCTGGCGGCGATTGAGCTGGCGTTTGGCCATGTAGGTCTCGTTTCGTCAAGCAAAGCATGTGAGGGTGCAACGGCGTCGAGTCTAGCACGCTCCACTAGGCTAAACTGCGCGCCTACCGAGGAGCAGAATCATGCAGAACCCACAGAACCTGATCTGGATCGATCTGGAAATGACCGGCCTGGATCCGGACAGCGACGTCATCATCGAGATGGCCACCATCGTCACCGACAGTGACCTGAACACCCTGGCCGAAGGCCCGGTGATCGCCATCCACCACAGTGACGAGGTGCTGGCGCGCATGGACGAGTGGAACACCCGTACCCACGGCAACTCCGGCCTGACCCAGCGCGTGCGCGAGAGCAAGGTGAGCATGGCCGAGGCCGAGGCCGAGACGATCCGCTTCCTGGAGCAGTGGGTGCCCAAGGGCAAGTCGCCGATCTGCGGCAACAGCATCTGCCAGGACCGTCGCTTCCTGTACCGCCACATGCGCGAGCTGGAGAATTTCTTCCACTACCGCAACCTGGATGTGTCCACCCTCAAGGAGCTGGCCGCACGCTGGGCTCCCGAGGTGCGCGACAGCTTCAAGAAGGGTGGCACGCACCTGGCGCTGGACGATATTCGCGAATCCATCGCCGAGCTGCGCCACTACCGCGAGCACTTCATCAGGTTCTGACCCGCACTGCGCCAACAATCGTTGGCGCGCCCCCTTTTGGTGCCTGGGGCAACTGGGTAGACTGCGCGCCTCTTTGCACGGACCTGCGCCATCATGCTGTTGATGCTCTATTTGATCGCCATTACCGCCGAAGCCATGACCGGGGCGCTGTCGGCCGGGCGGCGCGGCATGGACTGGTTCGGCGTGGTGCTGATCGCCTGCGTCACGGCCCTGGGCGGAGGCTCGGTGCGCGACGTGCTGCTGGGCCACTACCCGCTGACCTGGGTGAAGCACCCGGAGTACCTGGTGCTGACCAGCGTGGCGGCCTTGATCACCATTTTCATCGCGCCGCTGATGCGCCACCTGCGTTCGCTGTTTCTGGTGCTCGATGCGCTGGGGCTGGTGGCGTTCACCCTGATTGGCTGCATGACCGCGCTGGAAATGGGCCAGGGCATGCTGGTGGCGTCGATCAGCGGGGTGATCACCGGCGTGTTTGGCGGCATCCTGCGGGATATCTTCTGCAACGACATTCCGCTGATCTTCCGGCGTGAGCTGTATGCCAGCGTGTCGTTTCTGGCGGCGTGGTTCTACCTGGGGTGCGTGTACTTCAAGGTGCCGGGGGAGCAGGCGATTCTGCTGACGCTGTTTGGCGGGTTGTTGCTCAGGCTGCTGGCGATACGGTTTCGCTGGGAAATGCCCAAGTTCCAGTACAACGACGAGCATTGAGGGCCTGTTCGCCAGCAAGGCTGGCTCCTACAGACGGTACCAGCCTGTGTAGGAGCCGGCCTTGCCGGCGAAGGCCGCACCGCCTGCCTAAAGGCGTGCCTGATGCTGACGCAGCGCCCACTCCACATGCTCCCTCACCAGCTCCGACGGATACTCCCGCCGCGCCTGGAGCGCCTCCAGCACCGGTATGGTCGAGGGCGCATTGCCTAGCCCCACCGCCAGGTTGCGCAACCAGCGCTCATACCCCGCCCGGCGCAGCGGCGAGCCTTCGGTGCTGGCCAGAAACGTCTCTTCATCCCACATGAACAGCTCCGCCAGCCCGGCATTGTCCAGCCCGTGGCGCGGCTTGAAATCCGCTTCGCCGGTGGGCCGGGCAAAGCGGTTCCACGGGCACACGATCTGGCAATCGTCACACCCGAACACCCGGTTGCCGATCAGCGGCCGCAGCTCTTCGGGGATCGCGCTCTTCAGTTCGATGGTCAGGTACGAAATGCAGCGCCGCGCATCCAGCACATACGGCCCCACGAAGGCCTGGGTGGGGCAGATGTCCAGGCATGCACTGCACCGCCCGCAATGCTCGGTGGCCTGCGCCTCGTCCACCGGTAGCGGCAGGTCGACGAACAGTTCGCTGAGGAAGAAGTAGCTGCCCGCCTTGCGGTTGAGCAACAAGGTGTTCTTGCCGATCCAGCCCAACCCGGCCTGTTCGGCGATGGCCTTTTCCAGCACCGGCGCGCTGTCGACGAAGGCGCGGAAGCCGAACGGCCCGATGTCTTTCTGGATGCGCTCGGCCAGGTGCTGTACGCGCTTGCGGACCAGCTTGTGGTAGTCGCGCCCCAGTGCATAGCGCGAGATGTAGGCCTTTTCGGGCTGGGCGAGCATCTGCGCCATCTGCGTGTCGCCCGGCAGGTAGTCCATGCGCAGCGACACCACGCGCAAGGTGCCCGGCACCAGCTCGTCGGGGTGCGAGCGTTTGCTGCCATGGGCGCCCATGTACTCCATCTCGCCGTGATAGCCCTCGGCCAGCCAGCGTTCCAGGTGTTTTTCGTGTTCGCCCAGCTCCACACCGGCAATGCCGACGTGCGCAAAGCCCAGTTCACGGCCCCAATCCTTGATCGATTGGGCGAGGGCGGGTAGATCGAGGGGGGAAGCAGACATGCGAAATAGGGCAACGATGACTCAGGTGCGTATAATTCTGCCAGACATCGGAGCCGAACGACGCATGCCTCAGACCAAACACCCTGCAAATCAGCCATTGGTGCTCACCAGCGTCACCCTGGCGAGCCTCGCGCCGCGCTCGAATGCCGCGCACAAGGGCGACTTCGGCCATGTGCTGGTGGTTGGTGGCGACCGTGGCACGGGCGGTGCGGTGCTGCTCAGTGCCGAGGCGGCGCTGCGCTGCGGCGCCGGCCTGGTGTCACTGGCCACCCGCAGCGAGCAGCTGCCCGCCGCGCTGGCCCGCCTGCCCGAGGTGATGAGCCTGGGCGTGCATTCGGCCAACCAGTTGATGGCGCCGATTGAACGCGCCACCGTACTGGTGGTCGGACCCGGACTGGGGCATGCCGCCTGGGGGCGCAGCCTGCTCCCGGCGGTGGTGCCGGCCAGGCACGCCCAGGTGTGGGATGCCGATGCGCTGAACCTGCTGGCGCAAGCACCCTTGCCGCTGGCGGCGGGCAGCATCATTACCCCGCATCCGGGGGAGGCGGCGCGCCTGCTGGGGATTTCCACCGAAGCGGTGCAGGCCGATCGCTCCTGGGCGGCGCTCAAGCTGGCGCGCAAGTACGCGGCGGTGTGTGTGCTTAAAGGCGCCGGCACGCTGGTGGCCGACCCGGCCGGGCAATTGGCACTGTGCCAGCGCGGTCACCCGGCCATGGCCGGTGCCGGCCTGGGCGATGTGCTCAGCGGCGTGCTGGGTGCGCTGCTGGCCCAGGGCATGCCGGCCTGGGACGCCGCCTGCCTGGGGGTGTGGCTGCACGCCTGTGCCGGCGAGCGCCTGGGTGTGCAAGGTCGCGGGCTGGCGGCCAGCGACCTGATACCGGTCATTCGTCAAGTTCTGGAGGAGCATTCAGCGTGTCAGGTGTAACCCTGTTTATGGCCGACGAAGCGGCCATGTGTGAGTTCGGTGCCCGTATCGCCCAGGTGACCAAGGGTCAAGGCGTGATTTTCCTCGAGGGTGACCTGGGGGCCGGCAAGACCACCCTGTCACGGGGCATCATCCGTGGTCTGGGACACATCGGCGCGGTGAAAAGTCCTACCTTCACCGTGGTTGAGCCCTACGAGATTGGCGACATTCGTGCCTTCCATTTCGACCTGTATCGCCTGGTCGATCCGGAGGAGCTGGAGTTCATGGGCATTCGCGACTACTTCGAAGACGACGCCCTGTGCCTGTTCGAGTGGCCCCAGAAGGGGGCGGGCATTTTGCCAAAGCCCGACCTGACCATTACCATAAGCCCCCAGGCGGACGGGCGTTCGCTGAACCTGTTGCCGCAGGGCTCTCGCGGTGAAGCCTGGTGTGCCGCTCTGGCCTTGGATATCAATTAGAAAATGGGGATAGGTATGCGCTTTCGCGCACTGTTTGGCGTTGTAGGACTGCTGCTGGCGGCAGTAACCGTCGATGCCTTCGCGATCACGCAAGTCAAGAGTGTCCGTTTATGGCGTGCGCCGGACAACACACGCCTGGTGTTCGACCTGTCCGGCCCGGTGCAGCACAGTGTGTTCACCCTGACGGCCCCGGATCGCCTGGTGATCGACATCAATGGCGCAACCCTGGGTGCGCCTTTGAACGTGTCCACCTCCAATACCCCGATCACCAGCGTGCGCTCGGCGCAGCGCACCCCTACCGACCTGCGCGTGGTCATCGACCTGAAAAAGTCGGTGACACCCAAAAGCTTCACCCTGGCGCCCAACGCCCAGTACGGCAACCGTCTGGTGGTCGACCTGTTCGATCAGGAATCCGACGCCACGCCACCCACCCCGACCCCGTCGGTGGCCACCACGCCGGCCGTGCCGGTGACCCCGACGCAGCCGGCGATCAAGCTGACCCCGGTGCCCAGCGGCAAGCGTGACATCGTGATTGCCATCGACGCCGGTCACGGCGGCGAAGACCCGGGTGCGTCCGGCTCGCGCGGCCAGCATGAGAAAGACATCGTGCTGGCCATCGCCAAGGAACTGCAGCGCCAGATCAACAGCGAGAAGGGCTTTCGCGCCGAGCTGACGCGTACCGGCGACTACTTCATCCCGCTGCGCAAGCGTACCGAGATTGCGCGCAAGAAGGGCGCCGACCTGTTCATCTCGATCCACGCCGACGCCGCACCGTCCAAGGCGGCCTTCGGTGCCTCGGTGTTCGCCCTGTCCGACCGTGGCGCCACGTCCGAGACGGCGCGCTGGCTGGCCGACAGCGAAAACCGCTCCGACCTGATCGGTGGTGCCGGCAACGTCAGCCTCGACGACAAGGACCGCATGCTTGCGGGCGTGCTGCTCGACCTGTCGATGACCGCCTCGCTCAGCTCCAGCCTCAACGTGGGGCAGAAGGTGCTGGGCAATATCGGCCGGGTCACGCCGCTGCACAAGCGCCGCGTGGAACAGGCCGGGTTCATGGTGCTCAAGTCGCCGGACATCCCGTCGATCCTGGTGGAAACCGGGTTCATCTCCAACGCCAACGAGGCCTCCAAGCTGGCCACTGCCAGCCATCAGCAGGCCCTGGCACGCTCGATCCACAGTGGCGTGCGCCAGTTCTTCCAGCAGAACCCGCCGCCGGGCACCTACATCGCCTTCCTGCGTGACAGCGGCAAGATCGCCCAGGGCCCGCGCGAGCACACCGTGCGTCCGGGCGAGACCCTGGCCATGATCGCCGTGCGCTACCAGGTCAGCGTGGCCAGCCTGCGCAGCACCAACGGCCTGAAAACCGATGAGCTGAAGGTTGGCCAGAACCTCGACGTACCGGCCACCACGCTGGCTGGCCAGCCATGAGCAGCGGCGCTCGCATCGAGCTGCTCAGCCCGCGGCTTGCCAACCAGATCGCCGCAGGCGAGGTAGTCGAACGCCCGGCCTCGGTGATCAAGGAGCTGCTGGAAAACAGCCTCGACTCCGGCGCCCGGCGCATCGACGTCGAGGTGGAGCAGGGCGGGGTCAAGCTGCTGCGGGTGCGCGATGATGGCAGCGGTATCGCTGCCGACGACCTGCCGTTGTCCCTGGCGCGGCACGCCACCAGCAAGATCCGCGACCTGGAAGACCTCGAGCGGGTAATGAGCCTGGGCTTTCGCGGCGAGGCACTGGCGTCGATCAGCTCGGTCGCGCGCCTGACCCTGACCTCGCGCACCCGCGACGCCGACCAGGCCTGGCAGGTTGAAACCGAAGGCCGCGACATGTCCCCGCGGGTGCAGCCGGCAGCGCATCCGGTGGGTACCTCGGTCGAGGTGCGCGACCTGTTCTTCAATACCCCGGCCCGGCGCAAGTTCCTCAAGACCGAAAAAACCGAATTCGACCATCTGCAGGAAGTCATCCGGCGCCTGGCGCTGGCGCGCTTCGACGTGGCCTTCCATTTGCGCCACAACGGCAAGAGCGTCCTCAGCCTGCATGAAGCCCATGACGACACGGCCCGCGCACGGCGCGTGGCCTCGATCTGCGGCCCGGGCTTTCTGGAGCAGGCGCTGCCGATCGAGGTGGAGCGCAATGGCCTGCATCTGTGGGGCTGGGTCGGCCTGCCGACCTTCTCGCGCAGCCAGGCCGACCTGCAATACTTCTTCGTCAACGGCCGTGCCGTGCGCGACAAGCTGGTCGCCCACGCGGTGCGCCAGGCCTACCGCGACGTGCTGTTCAATGGCCGGCACCCGACCTTCGTGCTGTTTCTGGAGGTCGACCCCACCGGCGTGGACGTGAACGTGCACCCCACCAAGCACGAGGTGCGCTTTCGTGACGGGCGCATGGTGCACGACTTCCTGTACGGCACCCTGCACCGGGCGCTGGCCGATGTGCGCCCGCAGGATCACCAGCCGGGCGCAGCCGCTGCCCCCGAGGTGGAGCGCCCCAGTGGCCTGCAGGCCGGCGAGTTCGGCCCCCAGGGCGAGATGCGCCTGGCCGCCAACCTGCTCGAACAGCCCCCGGCGCAGCCGATGCTGAACACGGCAGGTAGCGCCGCGGGCAGTGGCTCGGGCGCCGGCTACCAGTACCAGTACACCCCGCGTCCGGCCCAGGCATTGCCCGCGGCCGAGGCCCAGGGGGTGTATCGCGAATTCTTCGCCCCGCTGCCCGGCAGCGAGCCGGCCAACCTGCCTCAGGGCCAGGGCGATATTCCGCCGCTGGGCTATGCGCTGGCGCAGCTCAAGGGCATCTATATTCTTGCCGAGAACGCCCAGGGCCTGGTGCTGGTGGACATGCATGCGGCCCACGAGCGGATCATGTACGAGCGGCTCAAGGTGGCCATGGCCAGCGAGGGCCTGAGCGGCCAGCCGCTGCTGGTGCCCGAGTCCGTGGCCCTGAGCCAGCGCGAAGCCGATTGCGCAGAAGAACACGCGGCGTGGTTCCAGCGCCTGGGCTTCGAACTGCAGCGCCTGGGCCCGGAAAGCCTGGCGATCCGGCAGATCCCTGCGTTGCTCAAGCAGGCCGAGGCCAATCGCCTGGTGCAGGACGTGCTGGCCGACCTGATGGAATACGGCACCAGTGACCGTATCCAGGCACACCTGAACGAGCTGCTCGGCACCATGGCCTGTCATGGCGCGATTCGCGCCAACCGGCGCCTGGCCCTGCCGGAAATGAACGGCCTGCTGCGCGACATGGAAAACACCGAGCGCAGCGGTCAATGCAACCATGGCCGACCGACCTGGACCCAGATGGGCCTGGACGATCTGGACAAACTGTTCCTGCGCGGTCGCTGATATGGCAGTTCGCAATCCCCCGGCCATCTTCCTGATGGGCCCCACCGCCGCCGGCAAGACCGACCTTGCCATCGAGCTGACCAAGGTGCTGCCGTGCGAGCTGATCAGCGTCGATTCGGCGCTGGTCTACCGCGGCATGGACATCGGCACCGCCAAGCCGTCCAAGGCGTTGCTGGCCGAGCACCCGCACCGGCTGATCGACATCCTCGACCCGGCCCAGAGCTATTCGGCAGCCGATTTTCGCCGCGATGCGCTGCAGGCCATGGCCGAGATCACCGCGCGCGGCAATATCCCGCTGCTGGTGGGCGGCACCATGCTGTATTTCAAGGCGCTGCTCGAAGGCCTGGCCGATATGCCTGCGGCCGATGCGCAGGTGCGTGCCGAGCTTGAAGCCGAGGCTGCACAGCTGGGCTGGCAGGCCTTGCACGCCCAGCTGGCGGCGGTCGACCCCGAATCGGCGGCGCGCATTCACCCCAACGATCCGCAGCGGTTGGTACGGGCGCTGGAGGTGTACCGGGTCAGCGGCATGACGATGACGTCACATCGCGAGCGTCAATCGGCGCAAAGTAGCGTCGCAGGCGCTTCGGGCCAGGAACAATTGCCCTATACTGTCGCCAGCCTGGCAATCGCCCCGCAGGATCGAAAGGTGCTGCACGAGCGAATTGCGCTACGATTTGGGCAAATGCTGGAACAGGGCTTCGTCGACGAGGTCCGATCACTGCGTGCCAGAAGTGACTTGCATGCAGGGCTGCCGTCTATACGGGCAGTCGGTTATCGCCAGGTCTGGGATCACCTTGATGGCAAGTTGAGTGCAGCTGAAATGCAGGAGCGCGGCATCATTGCCACTCGCCAATTGGCGAAGCGGCAGTTTACCTGGTTGCGCAGTTGGGCCGATCTGCACTGGTTGGACAGCCTGGCTTGCGACAATCTGCCACGCACCTTGAAATACCTGGGATCGGTCTCCATATTGGGCTGAGTCCCTGCAATTGCCGTCTACTCTTGGGGGTGGGGCGGCCTGAGCCATCATATTTCTTTGATTTTTTACTATTGATCCTTACAGGAGTGCGGCATATGTCAAAAGGGCATTCGCTACAAGACCCTTACTTGAATACTTTGAGAAAAGAGAAGGTCGGCGTTTCGATCTATCTGGTCAACGGCATCAAGCTGCAGGGCACGATCGAGTCGTTCGACCAGTTCGTGATTCTGCTGAAGAACACCGTCAGCCAGATGGTCTACAAGCACGCGATCTCGACAGTGGTGCCGGTTCGTCCGATTCGTCTGCCAAGCGCAGCCGACGCCGAACAGGGCGACGCTGAGCCAGGTAACGCCTGATAGGAGTCTGCTTTGTTCTTTGAGCGCCACGGTGGTGGTGAACGGGCAATCCTCGTTCACTTGGAAGGTCAGAGCCCTGAGGCGCGCGAAGACCCGCAGGAGTTCCGCGAGCTGGCCCTGTCGGCCGGTGCCGATATTGTCGCGTTCGCCAATGTGGCGCGACACCAGCCTACCGCCAAGTTCCTGATTGGCAGCGGCAAGGTCGAGGAATTTCGCGACCTGGTCAAAGCCGAACAGGCCGATTTGGTCATTTTCAATCACACCCTCACGCCCAGTCAGGAACGTAACCTCGAACGTGTCTTCGAGTGTCGCGTGCTTGACCGCACGGGTCTGATTCTCGACATCTTCGCCCAGCGGGCCCGTACCCACGAAGGCAAGCTGCAGGTCGAACTGGCCCAGCTCGAGCACATGAGCACGCGCCTGGTGCGCGGTTGGACTCACCTCGAGCGGCAGAAGGGCGGTATTGGTCTGCGCGGGCCGGGTGAAACCCAGCTCGAAACCGACCGGCGCCTGCTGCGCATACGCCTGCGCCAGATCAAGGGCCGCCTGGAGAAGGTGCGCAGCCAGCGCGAGCAGGCACGGCGCGGGCGCAAGCGCGCGGATATCCCCTCGGTGTCGCTGGTGGGGTACACCAACGCCGGCAAGTCCACTTTGTTCAATGCGCTGACCCAGTCCGAGGTGTATGCGGCCGACCAGCTGTTCGCCACCCTCGACCCGACCCTGCGTCGGCTCGAGCTGGATGACGTCGGGCCGGTGGTGCTGGCCGACACCGTGGGCTTCATCCGTCACCTGCCGCACAAGCTGGTCGAGGCATTTCGGGCTACGCTCGAAGAGTCGAGCAACTCCGACCTGCTGCTGCACGTGATCGACGCCCATGAGCCGGAGCGCATGGAGCAGATCGAGCAGGTCATGGCGGTGCTCGGCGAGATCGGTGCCGAAGGCTTGCCGATCCTCGAGGTGTATAACAAACTCGACCTGCTCGAAGGGGTCGAGCCGCAGATACAGCGCGATGCCGACGGCAAGCCGCAGCGGGTATGGGTATCGGCCCGTGACGGTCGTGGCCTGGAGCTGGTGGGGCAGGCGATTGCAGAACTGCTGGGGGATGACCTGTTCATCGGTACCCTGCGCCTGGAACAGCGTTTCGCGCGGTTGCGCGCGCTGTTCTTCGACCTGGGGGCGGTGCAGAGCGAAGACCATGACGAAGACGGCAACACCCTGCTGGCGGTACGCTTGTCCCGGGTCGAGTTCAATCGCCTGGTAAGCCGCGAGGGGATGAAACCGCTGGAGTTCATCGAGCAACACACTTTGCAATACAAGCCCGACCTCGCGGTCGGGCAGCCGTGACAGGCATTCTGTAGCATTGGACGGCGCGCCGTGGGCGCGTCTTTGCTTTATCAGATGGAGAGCGCTATGGCTTGGAATGAGCCGGGTGGCAACTCGAACAATCAGGATCCTTGGGGTGGGCGCCGTGGTGGCGGCGACAAGAAGGGACCACCGGATCTCGACGAGGCCTTCCGCAAGCTGCAGGATAGCCTGAACGGCATGTTCGGCAGTGGCAAGAAACGGGGCGGCGACAGCGGCTCCGGCAAGGGTGCCGGTTTCGGTCTGCTGGGTATCGGCCTGGCCGTACTGGCGGCCATATGGCTGTACAGCGCCGTGTACGTGGTGGACGAACAGGAGCAGGCCGTGGTGCTGCGCTTCGGCAAATACTACGAAACCGTAGGGCCGGGCCTGAACATCTACTTCCCGCCGATCGATCGCAAGTACATGGAGAACGTCACCCGCGAGCGTGCTTATACCAAGCAGGGCCAGATGCTGACCGAAGACGAGAACATCGTCGAAGTGCCGCTGACCGTGCAGTACAAGATCACCAACCTGCAGGATTTCGTGCTGAACGTCGATCAGCCTGAAGTCAGCCTGCAGCACGCGACCGACAGTGCCCTGCGCCACGTGGTGGGTTCCACCTCGATGGACAAGGTGCTGACCGAAGGTCGTGAGCAGATGGCCGTGGAAATCAAGGAGCGTCTGCAACGCTTCCTCGACACCTACCGCACCGGTATCACCGTGACCCAGGTCAACGTGCAGAGCGCGGCAGCCCCGCGTGAAGTGCAGGAAGCCTTCGACGACGTGATCCGTGCCCGTGAAGACGAGCAGCGTGCGCGCAACCAGGCCGAGTCCTACGCCAACGGCGTGGTGCCGGAAGCCCGTGGTCAGGCGCAGCGCATCATCGAGGATGCCAACGGCTACCGCGATGAAGTGGTCTCGCGTGCCAAGGGTGAGGCCGACCGCTTCACCAAGCTGGTGGCCGAGTACCGCAAGGCTCCAGAGGTGACCCGTCAGCGTCTGTACCTGGACACCATGCAGGAAGTGTATAGCAACACCAGCAAGGTCCTGGTATCCGGCAAGGACGGTCAGAGCAACCTGCTCTACCTGCCGCTGGACAAGATGATCGACAGCCGCCGCAGTGGCAGCACCCCGGTCACCAGCGTCACGCCGTCGGCCAATGACGCCGCCAACCGTGCCGCCGCAGACCTGCAACAGCAACAGCGCGAGACGCGCTCCAGGGAGAGCCGCTGATGAGCAATAAATCCCTGATCGCCGTGATCGTCGCCGTGGTGCTGGCGATCGTCGCCTGGAACAGCTTCTACATCGTGGCCCAGACCGAACGCGCCGTGCTGCTGCAATTCGGCCGTGTGGTACAGGCCGATGTGCAGCCTGGCCTGCATGTGAAGGTTCCCTACGTCAACCAGGTGCGCAAGTTCGACGCGCGGCTGATGACCCTTGACGCACCGACCCAGCGGTTCCTGACCCTGGAGAAGAAAGCGGTGATGGTCGATGCCTACGCCAAGTGGCGCGTGCAGGACGCCGAGCGTTTCTACACCGCGACTTCGGGCCTCAAGCAGATCGCCGACGAACGTCTGTCGCGCCGTCTGGAAAGCGGCCTGCGCGACCAGTTCGGCAAGCGCACCCTGCATGAGGTGGTATCCGGTGAACGTGACGCGCTGATGGCTGACATCACCGCTTCGCTGAACCGCATGGCCAGCAAGGAGCTGGGCATCGAAGTGGTCGACGTTCGCGTCAAGGCCATCGACCTGCCCAAGGAAGTGAACCGCAGCGTGTTCGAACGCATGAGCACCGAGCGTGAGCGTGAAGCTCGCGAGCACCGCGCCAAGGGTAACGAGCTGGCCGAAGGCATCCGTGCCGACGCCGATCGTCAACGCCGCGTGTTGCTGGCCGAAGCCTATCGCGAGTCGGAAGAAACCCGTGGTGATGGTGATGCCCAGGCAGCAGCCATCTACGCCAAGGCCTATGGCCAGGACCAGGAGTTCTACGCGTTCTATCGCAGCCTGAAGGCCTACCGCGAGAGCTTCGCCGACAAGAGCGACGTGCTGGTGCTGGACCCGAGCAGCGAGTTCTTCCGCTTCATGGGCAAGACCAAACCGTAAGCATGCACACCCCGCCCGGCGGCTAAAACGTCGGGCGGGGTGCCTCCCGCGAGAAAACGGGTGTATGATGCGGCAGCCGGGAAATTCCCGGCTTTTTTGCGTCTGCAAGATCGATTGGCCTTTATCGGGCCCGGGCTTGTGGCGCACTTCAGGTTTTACGAGGGTATCGGTACTGCGGTTTCGCTGGAATCAGCGCTGCCCGTCATTGTGTGCCGATAGCTGCTTCACTCAAGGCTCGCCCGCGGGCAGGCCGCCCGGACCATAGGGGAAATGGCGTAATGGCAACGGTAGACCGCTGGCTGCTGCCAGATGGCATCGAAGAAGTACTGCCACCTGAGGCGGCGCGCATCGAGATCGCGCGTCGTCAGGTGTTGGACCTGTTCCAGAGCTGGGGTTACGAGTTTGTCGTGACCCCGCATATCGAGTACCTGGAATCGCTGCTCACCGGTGCCGGCCAGGACCTGGATCTGCGCACCTTCAAGGTCATCGACCCGCAATCCGGGCGGCAGATGGGCTTTCGGGCCGACATCACGCCACAGGTGGCGCGCATCGACGCGCACACCCTGCGCCGTGAAGGGCCGAGCCGCCTGTGTTATGCCGGCAGCGTGCTGCACGCCTTGCCACGTGCGCTGTCGACCTCGCGCAGCCCGATTCAGCTGGGCGCCGAGCTGTACGGCGATGCCAGCCCGGTCAGCGACGTCGAGGTCATCAGCCTGATGCTGGCCATGCTGCAACTGGCCGACGTGCCGGATGTGCACATGGACCTCGGGCATGTCGGTATCTACCGCGGCCTGGCCCGTGCGGCCGGCCTGTCGGGCGCGGTCGAGCAGCAGTTGTTCGACGCCCTGCAGCGCAAGGCCATCGACGAAGTGATCGAGCTGACCGCCACGCTGCCGGCTGACCTGGCCGGCATGCTGCGTTCGCTGACCGAGCTGTGCGGTGGGCGCGAAGTGCTCGAGCAGGCACGTGTGCGCCTGGGCCGTGCCCCGGCCGCAGTGCTGGCGGCGCTGGATGACCTGATGGCGATCGCCGAGCGCCTCGCCACGCGTTACCCCGAGCTGCCGCTGTATTTCGACCTGGGCGAGTTGCGCGGCTACCACTACCACACCGGTGTGGTGTTTGCCGCCTTCGTGCCAGGCGTCGGCCAGTCGATCGCCCAGGGCGGTCGCTATGACGACATCGGAGCGGACTTTGGCCGGGCACGCCCGGCTACCGGTTTCTCCACGGATTTGAAGACCCTGGTCACACTGGGGCGAGCCGAGGTGGTGTTGCCGTCTGGCGGGATCTGGATGCCCGACAGCAGCGATGCAGCACTTTGGCAGTTGGTCTGCCAATTGCGCAGTGAGGGCCAGCGGGTGGTTCAGGCCTTGCCTGGGCAGCCGCTGACCGCCGCCGTCGAGGCGGATTGCGATCGGCAATTGATTCAGCAAAACGGGCTTTGGCAGGTTCTGCCGCTGGCCATTTGAGATTCCACGCCGGCACGAGCCGGCGCCAAGTTTGCGCGAATGAGGACAAGTGTTATGGGTAAGAATGTCGTAGTCCTGGGCACCCAGTGGGGTGATGAGGGCAAAGGCAAGATCGTCGATCTGCTGACCGAACATGCTGCCGCCGTAGTGCGCTACCAGGGTGGCCACAACGCCGGCCACACCCTGGTGATCGACGGTGAGAAGACCGTGCTGCACCTGATCCCTTCGGGCGTGCTGCGCGAAGGCGTGCAGTGCCTGATCGGCAACGGTGTGGTGGTTGCTCCCGACGCCCTGCTGCGCGAGATCACCAAGCTGGAAGAGAAGGGCGTACCGGTGCGCGAGCGCCTGCGCATCAGCCCGTCCTGCCCGCTGATCCTGTCCTTCCACGTGGCCCTGGACCAGGCCCGTGAAAAGGCCCGTGGCGAGCTGAAGATCGGCACCACCGGTCGCGGCATCGGCCCGGCCTACGAAGACAAGGTTGCGCGTCGTGGCCTGCGTGTGGGCGACCTGCTCAACATGCCACGCTTCGAAGACAAGCTGCGCGAGCTGGTGGACTACCACAACTTCATGCTGGTGGGTTACTACAAAGAGCCGGCCATCGAGTTCGAAAAGACCCTGGCCGAGTGCAAGGAATACGCCGAACTGCTCAAGCCGCTGATGCTGGACGTGACTGCCGAGCTGCACGACCTGCGTCGCGCCGGCAAGGACATCATGTTCGAAGGTGCCCAGGGTTCGCTGCTGGACATCGACCACGGTACCTACCCCTACGTGACCAGCTCCAACACCACCGCCGGTGGCGTTGCGACCGGTTCGGGCGTTGGTCCGATGTTCCTGGACTACATCCTGGGCATCACCAAGGCCTACACCACCCGCGTGGGTTCGGGCCCGTTCCCGACCGAGCTGTTTGACGACGTTGGTGCGCACCTGGCCAAGCAGGGCCACGAATTTGGCGCAACCACCGGTCGTGCCCGTCGTTGCGGCTGGTTCGACGCCGTCATCCTGCGTCGCGCCATCGACGTGAACAGCATCTCGGGCATCTGCCTGACCAAGCTGGACGTGCTCGATGGCCTGGAAACCATCAACATCTGCGTCGGCTACAAGGACGCAGAGGGCAAGGACGTTGCCCCTACCGACGCCGACAGCTACGTGGGCCTGCAGCCTGTGTACGAAGAAGTGCCGGGCTGGAGCGAGTCGACCGTGGGCGCCAAGACCCTGGAAGAACTGCCGGCCAACGCCCGTGCCTACATCAAGCGTGTGGAAGAGCTGATCGGTGCGCCGATCGACATCGTCTCCACCGGCCCGGACCGCAACGAGACCATCGTGCTGCGCCATCCGTTTGCCTGATTCGCTGTAGGCAGTAAAGAACGCCGCTGTCCCTCCGGGCCAGCGGCGTTTTTTTTGGCCAGTTGGTGAAAGGGTCATAAAGGTCAGCCCTGGCTATGAATTTGACCGGTATGCCTGCTGCCCGGCACGGCCTTTGCTGTAAGAATCGTCCTATAAGGTGCCATCACTATAATGGCCCCGCGATACGGAGGGTTCTTGTGTGTCGGCCGTTCTCTCATTGTTACGAAGCCGCCTGTTGCGGCCTGTCTTTGTTGCGTTGGGTATCGCTCTTTTGGTGCAGGTGCTGGTTGCGGTCGCGCTGACGCGGAGCACGGTGACTGCGCTGGAGGCCGATCTGGGTAATCGCCTGGGTGCAGACAGCCAGAAACTGTCGGGTGAACTGGAACAGGCCGGGCGTGAGCTCAGCTCGGGCCTGGACAGCCTTTCGGCCAGTACCCGCCAGCGTTTGTCCGCCGGGCTATCCGCACGCCTTCAGGAGGAGCAGGCGCAACTGCGCGTCACCCTCGAAAAAAGCCTCAAGGAGTCGGCCAATCACATGGCCGAACTGCTGGCATCGGTTGCGCCACGGGCCATCTGGGATGACGACATACCAGCACTGTCGGAGTTTTCCCGGCGCGCCCAGCGCAATGCCAACGTGCTCTTCGTGGTCTACGACGACGCCCAGGGCCAGCACCTGACCCGCTACCTGAACCGGCAGAACCCGATCAACCAGGCCCTGATGGAAAAGGGCCAGGGCGAACGGGCGCTCGACAAGGTGCTGGATGCGGCGCGCAACGACCCGGCGGTGTACATGATCGAAGCCTCGATCAACCCCAACGGCACCGAGATCGGCAAGGTGGTGATGGGCGTCTCCACGGCGTCGGTCGACAACGAGCTCAAGGCGCTGGACGCGCGCTTCTCGGCCCTGATCGCCAGCGGCGACCAGTTGGTCGGCGATAGCCTGGTGGGCGCTGCGGCCGACAGCAACAAGGCCCTGAGCGCCCGCCTGCAGGCGGCCCAGGCCAGTGCCGCGGCGATGCAGGCCAACACCTCGCAGACCGTGCAGCAAGCGGCGGCGACCCTGCGCTGGAACATCGGCCTGGGGCTGGTGGCGGTGGGCTTCGGCGTATTGCTGGTGGTGGCCGTGGTACTCGGCCGGCGCGTGCTGAGCAAGCTGCGCCTGCTGATTGCCGCGCTCAACGACCTGGCGGCCGGCGACGGCGACCTGACCAAGCGCGTACCGATCGACAGCCGAGACGAGATCGGCGACATGGCTGCGGCGGTCAACCAGTTCGTCGACAAGCTGCAGCCCATCGTGCGCGAAGCGGGCGAGGTGGCGCAGCGCACCGGGGTCGAGATCGGCACCATGGCGCAGAACAACGCGGGCGCCGATGCGGCGGCCGCTTCGCAGCGCGATGAGGTGGCCGAGAGCCTGCGCGCCCTGTCGAGCATGGCCGATGAAGCCCAGGCCGAAAGCCAGGCCATGCAGGCAGCGTTGCAGCAGGTGGTGGACATTCGCCAGGCCACCGACGAGAACAGCCGTACCTCGGCCCAGGTGGCCAAGCTGATCGAAGCGTTGGCCGGGCAGGTGGGGGCGGGCTCCAAGGTGATCGAGCGGCTGGCCGAGCAGAGCCAGCAGATCGAGGTGGTGCTGGAGGTGATCCACGGCATTGCCGAGCAGACCAACCTGCTGGCGCTCAATGCCGCCATCGAGGCGGCGCGGGCTGGCGAGACCGGGCGCGGGTTTGCCGTGGTGGCCGACGAAGTGCGGGCGCTGGCGAGCAAGACCCAGAGCTCGACCGGCGATATCCAGGCGCACATCGGTGCCTTGCAGCAGGGCGCGCGGGAGGCGGTGGCAGCCATCAGCCAGGCCGGGCGTCAGGCCAGCGAAGGCTTGACCGTGCTCAAGGACAACGCGCGCCTGCAGCAGTCGGTGCAGGTGTCGGTGGAGCAGGTGCATGCGGCGATCGGCCTGGCCACCCGGGCGGCCGAGCAGCAGGCGCAGGGGGCGCAGGCGGTGCGTGGGCGGGTCGAGACGATTCATGCCCAGGCCGAGCGTGCAGCGCAGGTGGTGATGCAGACCACGGCCAGCAGCAAGGTGCTGGATGACCTGGCGGCGCAGTTGAAGGCCAGCCTGGGGCAGTTCAGGGCCTGAGATAGTGTCGTTTGTATCGCGGGTCAAGCCCGCTCCCACAAGGGCCTCATCGATCCTTGTGGGAGCGGGCTTGACCCGCGATGCCTTTCAGGCGCGGTTCAGGTACATCCGCGTCGTCAGCAGGTACACCGGCAACCCCGACACCACAATCAACAGCGCCGCATAGGGCGCCGCCGCCGCGAATTCGACGTTGGCGGTATGCGCCCACACTTCGGTCGCCAGCGTGGTCATGCCGGTGGGGCTGAGCAGCAGGGTGGCGGTCAGCTCCTTCATCGCATCCAGGAACACCAGCGCAAACGCTGCCGCCAGGGCCGGGAAGATGATCGGCAGGGTCACCTTGCAGAACGCCTTGAACGGCGTCGCGCCCAGGGTGCGCGCCGCCTCTTCCAGCTGTGGTGCGGCCTTGGTCAGCGCGGTACGCACCGGCGCCTGCGCCAGCGGCAAGAACAGCAGCGCATAGGCCAGCAACAGCAGGCCGGTGGTCTGGTACAGCGCCGGCACATAGTGCAGGGCGAAATACACCAGGGTCAGCGCAATCACCAGCCCCGGCAGCGCGTGCAGCAAGTAGGGCAGGCGCTCGGCCCAGATCGCCAGGCGGCCCTTGTAGCGCACCACCAGAAAGCTCACCGGTAACGCCAGCAGCAGGCTCACTCCCGCGCCGCCCAGTGCCAGCGACAGCGACGAGAACAGCGCCCGGCTGATGTCGGTCACCGGGAAGGCCGCCGACGATCCCACGCTCAGCCAGTAGCCCAGCATGCCCAGCGGGATGCCGCTGCCCAGCACTGCCAGCAGCAGGCAGCTCAACTGCCCCAGTACGCTCCAGCCACCCAGGCGGATCGGCTTGGCGCGGCGTGCCACGCCCTGGCCGATGCGCACGTGCCGCGCCTTGCCGCGTACCCGCAGCTCGAACCACAGCAGCAACAGGCACATGAACAGCAGCACCGCCGAGAGCATCGCTGCATTGGCGTTGCTGAACTCCAGCTCGAACTGCTGGTAGATCGCGGTGGTGAAGGTCTGCAGGCCCAGGATCGACAGCGCGCCGAATTCCACCAGCATGTGCAAGGCAATCAGCAGGCTGCCGCCCAGGATCGATGGCCACAGCAGCGGTAGAGTGACCCGGCGGAACACACCCCAGCGGTTGTAGCCCAGGGTGCGGGCCGATTCTTCAAGCGAGGTGTCGAGGTTGCGCAGGGTCGCGGCCACCGGCAGGAACACCAGTGGATACTTGGACAGCGCCATCACCAGGATCGCCCCGCCCAGCCCCTCGAAGCGCGGGCTCAGCGAGACCCAGGTGAAGCCGCTGACGAACGCCGGCACGGCAAACGGCAGGCACAGGATCACGCCCCACAAGCGCCGCCCGCGCAGGTCGCTGCGCTCCAGCAGCCAGGCCAGGGCCAGGCCGACCACGGCGCAGGCCACGGTCACCCCGGCCATCAGCAGCAGGGTGTTCTTCATCAGGCCCCAGACGAAGGGCCGCCACAGCAGGTACAACGCCTCGCGCCAGCCGGCCTGCCAGGCCTTGAGGCCCACGTACAGCAACGGCAGCAGGCTCAGGCCCACCAGCAGCAGCACCGGCAGCACCACCCAGATCGAGGGGCGCTTGCGGCGCGGAACATAACGCGCCACAGACGGCGCAGGCAGCACGGCTTCCATCAGAGCAGGCCGACCTCGCGCTCAAGTTCCAGGGCTTCCTCGGCATTGCCCAGGTCGGCCGGGGTGATCTTCGGCGGGCGCAGGTCTTCGAACGGCTTCAGGCCCTGGTCCGAGACCATGCCCTTGTGCAGCGGATACTCGGCGGTGGTCTGGGTGATCACGCGCTGGCCTTCTTCGCTGGCCATCCAGGCGAGCAGGGCCTGGGCTTCCTTGGGGTGCTTGCTGGCCTTGACCGCCGCGGCGCTGGAGATGGTCACCAGGCCACCGACGTCGCCGTCGGCCAGGTAGTAGAGCTTGGAGTCCAGCTGGCCGCGCTCTTTCTTGAGGGCGTACCAGTAGTAGTTGTTCACCAGTACGGCAGCCACTTCGCCGTTTTCCACGGCCTTGAGGGCAACCATGTTGTTGGTGTAGGTCTTGCCGAAGGCCTTGAGGCCGGTCAGCCATTCTTCGGCCGCTTCACGCCCGTGCAGCTTGAGGATGGCCACGGCCTGTTCCTGGAACGCGCCGCTGGTGGGCACGAAGCCGACCTTGCCGTCCCACTCGGGGTCGGCGAAGTCCATCACCGATTGTGGCAGGTCTTTTTCGTCGATCACCTTGGGGTTGAAGGCCACCACGCGGGTGCGAGCGGTCACGCCCATCCAGGTGCCGTTGCTGGCCACGTATTCCTTGGGCAGCACTTGCAGGGTCGAATCGTCGATCTTGGCCAGCAGGCCCTTCTCGCCCAGGTTGTTCAGCGGCGGCGATTCTTCGGTATAGATGACGTCGGCCGGGGAGCGTGCGCCTTCTTCCTCGATCTGGCTGGCCAGCTGGTTGCTGCTGCCCTTGCGGATATTGATGTGAATGCCGGTCTTGGCCTCGTAGGCCTTGGCGATGGCTTCGCCGATTTCCTTGTGCTGGCCGTTGTACAGGGTCAGCGTCACAGGGTCGGCGGCCATGGCGGCGGGTGCTGCGAGCACCAGGCTGAACACGGAAACGGCCAGGCCGCGCAAAATCGGGTTGATGCGGATCGTCATGCGGGTGGTTCCTCGCTTGCGGGCTACAAATCTTGAAACAATGATAAACGATATAGTTTCTCAAGTACGCCCATGAGGAAAAATTCATGAGCTGACTATCGGTTAACTCACTTGATTTGTTGGGCAGGGCGGGGTGGCAACGCAGCGTCCGAATGGGCGGCAGTGGGGTGAGTTCGAATCGCAGGCATAAAAAAACCCGCTTTCGCGGGTTTCTCTAGAATATGGTGCCCAGAAGAAGACTCGAACTTCCACGACCGTAAGGTCACCAGCACCTGAAGCTGGCGTGTCTACCAATTTCACCATCTGGGCAAAGTTGAAGCATTGAAACATGAAACGGTGTAGCGTGTGTTGCGTAAATTCCAGACAGGCAAGCTAATCTGAAACTTGAAAATTGGTGCCCAGAAGAAGACTCGAACTTCCACGACCGTAAGGTCACCAGCACCTGAAGCTGGCGTGTCTACCAATTTCACCATCTGGGCATATCGTCGAGGCTTCATGATGCTTCACATCGCGCCGCTTCTCAACTATAACGACGCTGTCCGTCGTTGTGGTGCGCACTATACGGATGCCCTCGAAGGCTGTAAAGCCCCGTTCAGAAAAAATCTCAAAAATTTCAAGTCGTTGTTCCTTGGGCTGTTTTGGCACCACTCAAGGGCCCTGACGGGGCTGTCAAAGCCTCGGATTTCCGGTTTCAATACGGCTATGCCAAACTAACCCTATATAGACAAGGTGAACCCCTACTAATGGCCGATTGGCAGACCCTCGATCCCGAGGCCGCTCGTGAAGCGGAAAAATACGAAAACCCCATTCCTAGCCGTGAGCTGATCCTCCAGCGCCTTGACGAGCGCGGCTCTCCCGCCGCCCGCGAGCAACTGGTGGAAGAGTTCGGCCTGCAGACCGAGGACCAGATCGAGGCCTTGCGTCGCCGCCTGCGCGCCATGGAGCGTGACGGCCAGCTGATCTACACCCGGCGCGGCACCTATGCCCCGGTAGACAAGCTGGACCTGATCCTGGGTCGCATCTCGGGCCACCGCGACGGTTTCGGTTTTCTCGTCCCCGACGATGGCAGCGACGACCTGTTCCTGAGCCCGGCGCAGATGCGCCTGGTGTTCGATGGCGACCGAGCGCTGGCGCGCGTGTCCGGGCTTGACCGGCGCGGCCGGCGTGAAGGCGTGGTGGTCGAAGTGATCTCCCGTGCCCACGAAAGCATCGTGGGGCGCTACTTCGAGGAAGGCGGGGTGGGCTTCGTGACCCCCGACAACCCCAAGGTCCAGCAGGAAGTGCTGGTGACCCCGGGCCGCAATGCCGGCGCCAAGGTCGGCCAGTTCGTCGAGGTGAAGATCACCCACTGGCCGACCCAGCGCTTCCAGCCGCAGGGCGATATCGTCGAAGTGATCGGCAACTACATGGCGCCGGGCATGGAAATCGACGTGGCGCTGCGCAGCTACGACATTCCCCATGTATGGCCCGAGGCGGTCATCAAGGAAGCGCGCAAGCTCAAGCCTGAAGTCGAAGAGAAGGACAAGGAACACCGCATCGACCTGCGTCACCTGCCGTTCGTCACCATCGACGGCGAAGACGCACGTGACTTCGACGATGCCGTGTACTGCGAAAGCCTGGGCAAGCTGCGCCTGTTCTCCGGTGGCTGGCGCCTGTTCGTGGCGATTGCCGACGTGTCCAGCTACGTGCGCCTGGGCTCTGCCCTGGACAACGAAGCCCAGGTGCGCGGCAACTCGGTGTACTTCCCCGAGCGGGTGATCCCGATGCTGCCCGAGGAGCTTTCCAACGGCCTGTGCTCGCTGAACCCGAACGTCGACCGGCTGGCGATGGTCTGTGAAATGACCATCAACAAGTCCGGCCAGATGGTCGATTACCAGTTCTACGAAGCGGTCATCCACTCCCACGCGCGCCTGACCTACAACAAGGTCAGCAGCATGCTCGAACATGCCCGTACCCGTGAAGGCAAGGCGCTGCGCGAGCAGTACAGCCACGTGGTGCCGGACCTCAAGCAGCTGTATGCGCTGTACAAGGTGTTGCTGGCGGCCCGTCACACCCGTGGCGCGATCGACTTCGAAACCCAGGAAACCCGCATCATCTTCGGTGCCGAGCGCAAGATCGCGGAAATTCGCCCGACCGTGCGCAACGATGCGCACAAGTTGATCGAAGAATGCATGCTCGCGGCCAACGTGGCGACGGCCGAGTTCCTCAAGAAGCACGAGATCCCTGCGTTGTACCGCGTGCACGACGGTCCGCCGCCGGAGCGCCTGGAAAAACTGCGCGCCTTCCTCGGCGAGCTGGGGCTTTCGCTGCACAAGGGCAAGGATGGTCCGTCGCCCAAGGACTACCAGGCGCTGCTGTCGCAGATCGCCGGTCGCCCTGACTTCCACCTGATCCAGACCGTGATGCTGCGCTCGCTGAGCCAGGCGGTGTACAGCGCCGACAACAACGGCCACTTCGGCCTGAACTACGAGGCGTACACCCACTTCACCTCGCCGATCCGGCGTTACCCCGACCTGCTGACCCACCGTGCCATCCGCAGCGTGATCCGTTCGCGCCAGGAAACCCCGCACGTCAAGCGGGCCGGCGCGATGAGCATTCCCAAGGCGCGCATCTACCCGTACGACGAGGCGGCCCTGGAGCAGCTGGGCGAGCAGTGCTCGATGAGCGAGCGACGCGCCGACGAAGCCACCCGCGACGTGACCAACTGGCTCAAGTGCGAGTACATGAAGGATCGCGTGGGCGAAAGCTTCCCGGGTGTGATCACCGCGGTGACCGGTTTCGGCCTGTTCATCGAACTGACCGACATCTACGTCGAAGGCATGGTGCACGTCAGTGCCTTGCCGGGTGACTATTACCACTTCGACCCGGTACACCACCGCCTGGCGGGCGAGCGCACCGGTCGCAGCTTCCGCCTGGGCGACACGGTCGAAGTGCGCGTGATGCGCGTGGACCTCGAACAGCGCAAGATCGATTTCGAGATGGCCGAAAACACCCTGAATGCGCCGATCGGTCGCAAGCAGCGTGGTGCCGAGCATGCCGCCAAGGGCAAGACGGGCGCTGCCCCGGCCAAGTCCAATGGTGCCGCCAAGCCCTACAGCGCGCCGGCCAAGGCCGCCAAGGTCGAAGCGGCGCCGGCCGAGCCGCCGCGCCGCAGCCGCAAGAACGAAACCTCCGAAGCCTATTTCCCGGCCGATGCCGCAGCCAAGAACGCCGAAGTGCGCAAGAGCCGGGAAATGAAGAAGGCGTTGCTGTCCGATGCCAAGAACGCCGTGGGCAAGCCTGCGGCCAAGGGCTCGAAGACGTCTTCGGAGAAACCGAGCAAGCACCGCAAGGGGCCGCCAAAAGCCGGTTCCGCTTCACGTAAACCCAAGGGCAAGTCATGAGTCAGCTGGAAAAGATCTACGGTGTGCATGCGGTGGAGGCCTTGTTGCGCCACCACCCCAAGCGGGTCAAGCAGATCTGGCTGGCCGACAGCCGCAGCGAGCCGCGCGTGCAGGCCCTGCTGGAGCTGGCCGCACAGAACCGAGTGACGGTCGGCCAGGCTGAACGCCGCGAGATGGACGCCTGGGTCGAGGGCGTGCACCAGGGCGTGGTCGCCGAGGTCAGCCCGAGCCAGGTGTGGGGCGAGGCGATGCTCGAAGAGCTGCTGGACCGTACCGAAGGCGCGCCGCTGATTCTGGTGCTGGACGGTGTGACCGACCCGCACAACCTGGGCGCCTGCCTGCGCACCGCCGATGCGGCCGGTGCGCTGGCAGTGGTGGTGCCCAAGGACAAGTCGGCGACCCTGACCCCGGCGGTACGCAAGGTGGCGTGTGGCGCTGCCGAGGTGATCCCGCTGGTGGCCGTGACCAACCTGGCGCGTACCCTGGAGAAGCTCCAGCAGCGCGGCCTGTGGGTGGTGGGAACGGCGGGGGAGGCCGAACAGGAGCTGTATCAGCAGGACCTGACCGGCCCGACCATCCTGATCATGGGCGCCGAGGGCAAGGGCATGCGCCGCCTGACCCGCGAGCACTGCGATTTTCTGGTGAAGCTGCCGATGGCCGGCAGCGTCAGCAGCCTGAACGTGTCGGTGGCCACGGGCGTGTGTCTGTTCGAGGCGGTGCGTCAGCGTCAGGCAAAGCGCAAGGCCTGATAAGGCGTTGCCACTTTCGCGGGTCAAGCCCGCTCCCACAGGGTTTTCGGTGGCCTGTGTGGGGGCGGGCTTGGCCCGCGATGCTTTTAAAGCTGTTCAAATAATCACCAATTGCCTTGCGTGCGCCCCGGCGCTTCTCTACAATTGCGCCCCTTGCCCCGCTGGCAGGCGCGCATGCGCCCACCGCACAAGGCAAGACAAACAGTGTCATTCACTCCTTGTCTGACCACCCTGGTGGCAGACTACAACCCGTAAGGAGCATTCATGCGTCATTACGAAATCATCTTTCTGGTCCACCCTGACCAGAGCGAGCAAGTCGGCGGCATGGTTGAGCGTTACACCAAGCTGATCGAAGAAGACGGCGGCAAGATCCACCGTCTGGAAGACTGGGGCCGTCGTCAACTGGCCTATGCAATCAACAATGTTCACAAGGCTCACTACGTGATGCTGAACGTTGAGTGCACCGGCAAGGCCCTGGCCGAGCTGGAAGACAACTTCCGCTACAACGATGCCGTGATCCGTAACCTGGTCATCCGTCGCGACGAAGCCGTTACTGGCCAGTCCGAGATGCTCAAGGCTGAAGAAAACCGCAGTGAGCGCCGTGAGCGTCGCGACCGTCCTGAGCACGCTGACAACGCCGAAGGCGATGACAGCGACAACAGCGACAACAGCGATAACGCTGACGAGTAATCCACGGACCTTTTGAGGAGCCTATTACATGGCACGTTTCTTCCGTCGTCGTAAATTCTGCCGCTTCACTGCTGAAGAAGTGAAAGAGATCGATTACAAAGATCTCAACACCCTGAAAGCTTATGTATCCGAAACCGGCAAGATCGTTCCAAGCCGTATCACCGGTACCAAAGCTCGTTATCAGCGTCAGCTGGCTACCGCTATCAAGCGCGCCCGCTTCCTGGCCCTGCTGGCCTACACCGACAGCCACGGCCGCTGAGACCGGGTCGTCGACAGGTAGCAAGGGATAAAGTGCATGCGAGCGTTAGCTGATTTCATCATGCGCGGTCGCGTGCAGGCCACTCTGGTAGTGGTCGGTTGTGCGGCATTGCCGCTGTTGTTCTGGTTGAGTGCCGCCGCCGGGAGCCTGGTGTTCCTGCGGCGCGGTTTCAAGGACGCCTCCGGGATCCTCGCCTGGGCATTGCTGCCCGCGCTGGTCTGGTGGTTCTTCGGTGAACCGCGCACCTTGATGGTGTTGCTGGGAACCTTCGGTCTGGCTGCGTTGCTACGCGCCGGACAGTCCTGGAGCCGGGTGCTGTTGTTCAGCATCGCCTGGGGCCTGGTGTATGGCGTCATCCTGGGTTCGGTGTTCCGCGAACCGATCGAAGCGCTGGCGCAGGTGCTTGAAAAAGCCCTGCCGCAGATGCTCGACGGTCTCTACCAGCAGTTGACGGTAGAAGAGCGGGCCCGCCTGGGGAGCGTGATCGCACCGGTGCTTACCGGCCTGATTGCGGCATTGCTGCAGGCAGTCAGTCTGCTGGCCCTGATGTTGGGTCGCTACTGGCAAGCCGCGTTGTACAACCCGGGAGGCTTTGGCAGCGAGTTTCGCGCCATACGGCTCCCGCTGGTACCGGCGCTGTTGCTGCTGGTGTGCATGCTGATAGCGCCGAATTTCGGCAGCGAACTGGCGATGTTGACACCGTTGTGCAGCGTACCGCTGGTGTTCGCCGGGCTGGCCCTGATTCACGGGCTGGTCGCGCAGAAGCGCCTGGCCAGGTTCTGGCTGGTGGGGATGTACGTGACGCTGGTGCTGTTCATGCAGCTGATTTATCCGTTGCTCGTGGTTCTGGCCATTGTCGACAGCCTGATTGATTTTCGCGGTCGTTCTGCATCGAAAGATGCCGGTGACGCGAACGGTGAAGGTTAAAAGTTAAGAGGTTTATACCTAATGGAACTGATCCTGCTGGAAAAAGTCGCCAACCTGGGCAACCTGGGCGACAAGGTAAATGTTAAGGCCGGTTACGGTCGTAACTTCCTGCTGCCATTCGGCAAGGCTACCGCTGCGACCGCTGCCAACCTGGCTGCGTTCGAAGAGCGTCGCGCCGAGCTGGAAAAACTGGCTGCTGACAAGAAAGCTTCGGCTGAAACCCGCGCTGCCCAACTGGCCGAGCTGGAAGTGACCATCACTGCCACCGCCGGTGACGAAGGCAAGCTGTTCGGTTCGATCGGCACCCACGACATCGCTGACGCCCTGACCGCCTCCGGCGTTGAAGTGGCCAAGTCTGAAGTGCGTCTGCCGAACGGCACCATCCGCAACGTTGGCGAATTCGACGTAGCCGTGCACCTGCACAGCGACGTAGAAGCCACCGTTCGCGTGGTTGTCGTCGCAGCCTAAGCTGGACCAATCGACTGGCACCCTGGGTGCCAGCCGGTTAACATCGGGCACGATCCTGCATTGCAGGTCGTGCCCTTTGTCTTTTTCAACACCCTGATTCCCAAGTGGCCATGAACGAGATAACCGCCCCCGAGCAATATGATCTGCAAACCGCTGCCCTGAAGGTGCCGCCGCATTCCATCGAGGCCGAACAGGCCGTACTCGGTGGCCTGATGCTGGACAACAACGCCTGGGAGCGCGTGCTCGATCAAGTCTCCGACGGCGACTTCTACCGGCATGACCATCGCCTGATCTTCCGCGCCATCTACAAGCTCGCCGACCTCAACACCCCGTTCGACGTGGTGACGCTGCACGAGCAGCTCGACAAGGAAGGCCTGAGCTCCCAGGTCGGTGGCCTGGGTTACCTGGGCGAGCTGGCCAAGAACACCCCGTCGGTGGCCAACATCAAGGCCTATGCGCAGATCATTCGCGAGCGCGCCACACTGCGCCAGCTGATCAGCATCAGCAGCGAGATCGCCGACAGCGCGTTCAACCCCCAGGGCCGCAACGCCGCCGAGATTCTCGACGAGGCCGAACGGCAGATCTTCCAGATCGCCGAAGCACGGCCCAAGACCGGTGGCCCGGTAGGGGTCAACGAACTGCTGACCAAGGCCATCGACCGCATCGACACGCTGTTCAACTCCGACAGCGCCATCACCGGTATCTCCACCGGCTACACCGACCTGGACGAGAAGACCAGCGGCCTGCAACCGGCCGACCTGATCATCGTGGCCGGCCGTCCGTCGATGGGTAAGACCACCTTCGCCATGAACCTGGTGGAGAACGCCGTGTTGCGCAGCGACAAGGCGGTGCTGGTGTACTCCCTGGAGATGCCAGGCGAATCGCTGATCATGCGTATGCTCTCCTCGCTGGGGCGCATCGACCAGACCAAGGTGCGTTCCGGCCAGCTGGACGACGACGACTGGCCGCGCCTGACTTCGGCGGTCAACCTGCTCAATGACCGCAAGCTGTTCATCGACGACACCGCCGGCATCAGCCCGTCGGAAATGCGCGCACGTACCCGGCGCCTGGTGCGTGAGCATGGCGAGATCGCCATGATCATGATCGACTACCTGCAACTGATGCAGATCCCGGGCTCCAGCGGCGACAACCGTACCAACGAGATTTCCGAGATCTCGCGCTCGCTCAAGGCCCTGGCCAAGGAATTCAACTGCCCGGTCATCGCCCTGTCGCAGCTCAACCGCTCCCTCGAGCAGCGCCCCAACAAGCGCCCGGTGAACTCCGACTTGCGTGAATCGGGTGCGATCGAGCAGGACGCCGACGTGATCATGTTCGTGTACCGCGACGAGGTGTACCACCCCGAGACCGAGCACAAGGGCATCGCCGAGATCATCATCGGCAAGCAGCGTAACGGCCCCATCGGCTTCGTGCGCCTGGCGTTCATCGGCAAGTACACGCGCTTCGAGAACCTGGCACCGGGCAGCTACAACTTCGACGACGACGAATAAGGTGCCGATGGCCAATTCCGACTTCTGACGTCGGAATTGGTCAAAATTTGTGCTATATTCCGCGCCCGCGATTTCCCTGATACCAAGAACCGGTCACTGACATGCAAGCAGCCAAACCACTTTTCGACTATCCCAAGTACTGGGCCGAATGCTTCGGGCCAGCGCCATTCCTGCCGATGAGCAGGGAGGAGATGGATCAGCTCGGCTGGGATTCCTGCGACATCATCATCGTGACCGGTGACGCCTACGTCGACCACCCGTCGTTCGGCATGGCCATCATCGGCCGGCTGCTCGAAGCCCAGGGCTTCCGGGTGGGCATCATTGCCCAGCCGAACTGGCAGAGCAAAGACGACTTCATGAAGCTGGGCGAGCCGAACCTGTTCTTCGGTGTCGCGGCCGGCAACATGGACTCGATGATCAACCGCTACACCGCCGACAAGAAGATCCGCTCGGACGACGCCTACACCCCGGGCGGCCTGGCCGGCAAGCGCCCCGACCGTGCCAGCCTGGTCTACAGCCAGCGCTGCAAGGAAGCCTACAAGCACGTGCCGATCGTGCTGGGTGGCATCGAGGCCTCGTTGCGCCGCATCGCGCACTACGACTACTGGCAGGACAAGGTGCGGCACTCGATCCTGATCGACGCCTGCGCCGACATCCTGCTGTACGGCAACGCCGAACGCGCGATCGTCGAAGTCGCCCAGCGCCTGTCCTACGGCCACAAGATCGAAGACATCACCGACATCCGCGGCACCGCCTTCGTGCGCCGCGATACCCCGCAGGGCTGGTACGAAGTGGACTCCACGCGTATCGACCGGCCGGGCAAGGTCGACAAGATCATCAACCCGTACGTGAACACCCAGGACACCCAGGCCTGCGCCATCGAGCAGGAGAAGGGCCCGGTCGAAGACCCGCAGGAAGCCAAGGTGGTGCAGATTCTGGCCAGCCCGCGCATGACCCGCGACAAGACCGTGATCCGCCTGCCGTCCTACGAGAAGGTGCGCAGCGATGCGGTGCTGTACGCCCACGCCAACCGCGTGCTGCACCTGGAAACCAACCCGGGCAACGCCCGTGCGCTGGTGCAGAAGCACGGCGAGGTGGACGTGTGGTTCAACCCGCCGCCCATCCCGATGACCACCGAAGAGATGGACTACGTGTTCGGCATGCCCTATGCGCGCGTCCCGCACCCGGCGTATGGCAAGGAGAAGATCCCGGCCTACGACATGATCCGCTTCTCGGTGAACATCATGCGTGGCTGCTTCGGTGGCTGCACCTTCTGCTCGATCACCGAGCACGAAGGCCGCATCATCCAGAACCGTTCCCACGACTCGATCATTCGCGAGATCGAAGAAATCCGCGACAAGGTGCCGGGCTTTACCGGGGTCATCTCCGACCTGGGCGGGCCGACCGCCAACATGTACCGCATTGCCTGCAAGAGCCCGGAAATCGAATCTGCGTGCCGCAAGCCGTCGTGCGTGTTCCCCGGCATCTGCCCCAACCTGAACACCGACCACTCGGCGCTGATCCAGCTGTACCGCAGTGCGCGTGACCTGCCGGGGGTGAAGAAGATCCTGATCGCCTCGGGCCTGCGCTACGACCTGGCAGTCGAGTCGCCGGAGTACGTCAAGGAGCTGGTCACCCACCACGTGGGCGGCTACCTCAAGATTGCCCCGGAGCATACCGAGGAAGGCCCGCTGAACCAGATGATGAAGCCTGGTATCGGCAGCTACGATCGCTTCAAGCGCATGTTCGAGAAGTACTCCAAGGAGGCGGGCAAGGAGCAGTACCTGATCCCGTACTTCATCGCGGCGCACCCGGGCACTACCGACGAAGACATGATGAACCTGGCCCTGTGGCTCAAGGGCAATGGCTTTCGCGCCGACCAGGTGCAGGCGTTCTACCCGTCGCCGATGGCCTCGGCCACTGCCATGTACCACTCGGGCAAGAACCCGCTGCGCAAGGTCACCTACAAGAGCGACGCGGTGACCATCGTCAAGAGCGAGGAGCAGCGCCGCCTGCACAAGGCGTTCCTGCGTTACCACGACCCCAAGGGCTGGCCGATGCTGCGCGAGGCCCTGCAGCGCATGGGGCGTGCCGACCTGATCGGGCCGGCCAAGCACCAGTTGATCCCGCTGCACCAGCCGGCGACCGACAGCTATCAGAGTGCGCGGCGCAAGAACTCGACGCCGGCGGGCAGCCACAAGGTGGCCAAGGAAACCAAGATCCTGACCCAGCACACCGGCTTGCCGCCGCGTGCCAGCGACGGTGCCAAGCCGTGGGACAAGCGCGAGCAGGCCAAGGCGGCCGCCTTTGCGCGTAACCAGGAAGCGGCCAAGGCACGCAAGGATGCCGCCAAGGGTGGCAAGGGCAAGGGCAAGAAGACCCGCGAGCCGGTGTTGCCACGCTGATACGCGTCGCGTCCATCGCGGGTCAAGCCCGCTCCCACAGGTACAGTGCAGATCCATAGGCCACTGACTATCCTGTGGGAGCGGGCGTGACCCGCGATGAGGCCCACAAGGCCACATCCATCCTTCTCCCCATCCCCGCCACACGCTACCCTGCATCACCTGCCGTCACCGAGCACGCCCATGGCTGACCCGCTGGCCTCACCAAGCCCTGCCTCCTACCACGAGATGTTCGCGGCGGATGGCAGCGTGCGCCCGCATTGGCAGCGCCTGCACCAGCACCTGCAACGCAGCGGCCCCACCCAGCTGGCCCAGCGCCAGGCCCAACTGGCGCGCCATCTGCAGGAAAACGGCGTCACCTACAACATCTACGCCGACCCCGACGGCACCGATCGCCCGTGGGAGCTGGACCTGCTGCCGCAGCTGATCCCCGCGCAGGAGTGGCAGGCGCTGGCGGCGGGCATCGCCCAGCGCGCGCACCTTCTCAACGCGGTACTGGCCGACATCTATGGCCCGCAGCGCCTGATCGGCGAAGGCCTGCTGCCGTCCGAGCTGGTGTTCGGCCACAACAATTTTCTCTGGCCGTGCCAGGGCATCACGCCGCCCGGCTCGACCTTCCTGCATGTGTACGCTGCCGACCTTGCCCGCGGCCCCGATGGGCGCTGGTGGGTCACCGCCGACCGCACCCAGGCGCCCTCCGGGGCCGGCTTCGCGCTGGAGAACCGCACGCTGGTCACGCGCACCCTGCCGGACCTGTACCGCGACCTGCACGTGCAGCACCTGGCCGGCTTCTTTCGCAACCTGCAACAGAGCCTGCTGCGCCTGGCACCCAGCGGTCAGGAACCGCCACTGGTGGTGCTGCTGACCCCGGGGCGCTTCAACGAAAGCTATTTCGAGCACCTGTTCCTCGCCCGCCCGCTGGGTTACCCGCTGGTCGAAGGCAGCGACCTGACCGTGCGCGATGCCACGGTTTACCTCAAGACCCTGGGCGGGCTGCGCCGGGTGCACGCGATCATGCGCCGCCTGGACGACGATTTCTGCGACCCGCTGGAACTGCGTACCGACTCGGCCCTCGGCGTGCCCGGCCTGCTCGACGCGGTACGCCAGGGCCGCGTGCTGGTGGCCAATGCGCTGGGCAGCGGGGTGCTCGAATCTCCCGGCCTGCTCGGCTTTCTGCCGGCCATCAACCAGCACCTGTTCGGCGAGGCCCTGAGCCTGCCGTCGATCGCCACCTGGTGGTGCGGCGAGCCGCCTGCGCTGGAGCAGGCCCTGGCCAGGCTGCCGGAGCTGCTGATCAAGCCGGCGTTCCCCTCGCAGAGTTTCGCTGCGCTGTTCGGGCGCGACCTGGACGAGGCGGCGCGCGATGCCTTGGCCGGGCGCATCCGTGCACGCCCGTATGCCTACGTGGCACAGGAACTGGCGCAGTTGTCCCAGGCGCCGGTATGGCAGGGCACGCTGCAGGCGCGGCCGAGCGGCATGCGGGTGTATGCGGTGGCCACCGCCGATGGCTACCGGGTGCTGCCCGGCGGCTTGACCCGGGTGGCCGCCCTGGCCGATGCCGAGGTGGTGTCGATGCAGCGCGGCGGGGCCAGCAAGGACACCTGGGTACTCGGCGAGGCGGCCCCGGTCGGCGAACAGTGGCAGGCCAGCCGCACCCTTGGCGTGGCCGATCTGATCCGCCAGGACCCGTACCTGCCGTCGCGGGTCGTGGAAAACCTGTTCTGGTTCGGCCGCTATTGCGAGCGCTGCGACACCAGCGCGCGCCTGCTGCGCATCCTGCTCAGCCGCTACCTGGATGGCGAACATCCGTCCACCTGGCAGGCGGCGGTGGCCCTGGCCGAAGAGCTTGAGCTGCTGCCCCCCGAGGGCACCCTGGCCGAGCGCCTGCGCGCCGCCTTGCTCGATGCCGACTGGGCGTTCAGCCTGCGCGCCAACCTGCAGCGCCTGCAGTGGACCGCCGCCCAGGTGCGCGGCAAGCTCTCGCGGGAGAACTGGCAGGCGCTGGTGGAGTTGCAGCACGAAGCCCAGGCGCTGGGCGGGCAGACGGCAGACTTCGGCGAGCTGCTGGATTTTCTCAACCGCCTGGTGATGTCGCTGGCGGCGCTGTCCGGCTTTGCCCTGGACGACATGACCCGCGATGAAGGCTGGCGCTTTCTGATGATCGGGCGGCGCATCGAGCGCCTGCAGGGCTTGAGCCTGAGCCTGGCCAGTTTTCTGCGCGGCCCCGGCGCCTTCGACCAGGCGGGCCTGGAATGGCTGCTTGAACTGGGCAACAGCAGCATCACCTACCGCTCGCGCTACCTGGCGGTGGCGCAGTTGATCCCGGTGCTGGACCTGCTCCTGCTCGACCAGCAGAACCCCCATGCGGTGCTGTTCCAGCTCAAGCTGCTGGTGCGTGCCCTGGAGCGATCCAGCGATGAGTTCGGCAGCCCGCCAGACCCGACCCTGGCCCTGCTGGCCGAGCGCCTGTACCACTTCGACCTGGGCAGCCTGGAGCACGCGCTGTTCGGCAAGGCCAGCGTACGCGCGGTGCTCGATGGCCTGGCCGAGTTGCTGGGCGAGATCGCCAAGGCCAGCCTGCAGGCCTCCGAGCGACTGGCGCTGCGCCACTTCGTGCATGTCGATGACATCAGCCAGCAGACGGTGTCGGCCTGATGAGCGCGCGCTACCAGGTACTGCACGACACCCATTACCGCTATGACAGCCCGGTGTCCCTGGCCCAGCAACTGGTGCATCTGTGGCCACGGGCCTGTGCCTGGCAGCAGTGCGAAGACCGGCAATTGCAGGTCGACCCGCTGCCGACCCGGCGGCGCGACGAGCTCGACGGCTTCGGCAACCCGCTGACCCGGCTGGCGCTGGAGCGCCAGCATGATCAACTGCGCGTGGTGACGCGGGTGCAGGTGAACGTGCTGTCGCGCGCCGCGCCGGTGCTGGCTGCCTCGCCGCCGTGGGAACAGGTGTGCCAGGCGCTGGCGTATTCGGGGCAGGCGCTGACTGCGGCCACGCTGGAGGCGTGCCGCTTTCGTTTCGAATCGCCGTATGTGCGGCTGAAGCAGCGTTTCGTCGTGTTTGCCGAGCCGTGTTTCGCCCCGGGCCAGCCGTTGCTGCTGTGCGTGCAGGCCCTGATGCAGCAGATTTTCAGCCAGTTCACCTTCGATGCCGGTGCCACCCAGGTGGCCACCCCGCTGGTTGAGGTGCTGCAGCGTCGCCGCGGCGTGTGCCAGGACTTCGCCCACCTGATGCTCGCGTGCCTGCGCTCGCGCGGGCTGGCGGCGCGCTATGTCAGCGGCTACCTGCTGACGCGCCCGCCGCCCGGGCAGGCCCGGCTGATCGGGGCCGATGCCTCGCATGCGTGGGTGTCGGTGTATTGCCCGGTCAACGGCTGGGTGGATTTCGACCCCACCAACAACCTGCTGCCGGCGCTGGAGCACATCACCCTGGCCTGGGGCCGGGATTTTTCCGATGTGTCACCGCTGCGTGGGGTGATTCTGGGCGGGGGCAGCCATGACCCGCAGGTGCAGGTGACGGTGTTGCCGCTGGATGAAGGCCCGGCGTGACGGCTCATCACTCCGGCCGCGCGAATTCGACGTTGCTGCCAGTGGCACCGCAGGCATAGGCAGCCAGCAGGCTGCGCATCAGACTACCAAGGGACATGTCCTGTACTCCTAATTGAGAGGTTGTCTCATCGTCCCTGAATGGCGCATGATGGTCCCGCGGATTTTGTGTATACAATCCATAGCGAAAATTTACTACCAGCGCGCCTAACCTGCCCCTTGACTCATATCAGGCCGGTGGGGGACGCTCTGGGGCAGTATAGAAACGGATAAAAAACCCCTGCCAAGGAGATTCACGATGTTTGCCAAAGCTGTTGCGGTATCCCTGCTGACCCTCGCCAGTGCCCAGGTCTTCGCTGCCGATTGCAAGGTCACGGTCGATTCCACCGACCAGATGTCCTTCAACACCAAGGCCATTGAGATCGACAAGAGCTGCAAGACTTTCACCGTCGAATTGACCCACTCGGGCAACCTGCCGAAGAACGTCATGGGCCACAACCTGGTGATCAGCAAAGAAGCTGACATGCAGCCAATCGCCACCGACGGCCTGAGCGCCGGTATCGACAAGGATTACCTGAAGGAAGGTGATGACCGCGTGATCGCCCACACCAAGGTGATCGGTGCTGGTGAGAAGGACTCGGTGACCTTCGATGTTTCCAAGCTCAAGGCTGACGAGAAGTACGGCTTCTTCTGCTCGTTCCCTGGCCACATCTCGATGATGAAAGGCACTGTTACCCTGAAGTAACGCGGCGTTGCCAATCGCGGGTCAAGCCCGCTCCCACAGGTACAACACTGGTCTTGAAGGCAGTGATGTACCTGTGGGAGCGGGCTTGACCCGCGATGCTTTTACGGGGCGAACGGCATCTCGCGCTTGTGATGCGTCTTCTCGTACGTGCGCCTGATGATCTCGAACGCTTCCTCGCTCACTGCCTCGCCGTGCAGAAACGCATCGATCTGCGCATAGGTCACCCCATGCGATGCCTCGTCCGGCTTGCCCGGCGCCAGGTCTTCCAGGTCGGCGGTCGGCACCTTCTCCACCAGTGATTCCGGCGCGCCAAAGCTGCGTGCAATGTCGCGCACCTGATGTTTCACCAGCCCGCTCAACGGCGCCAGGTCGCAGGCCCCGTCACCGAACTTGGTAAAGAACCCCATCACCGCCTCGGCCGCGTGATCCGTGCCGATCACCAGCCCGCCACGTGCCCCGGCAATGGTGTACTGCGCCACCATGCGCATGCGCGCCTTGGTGTTGCCCACCACGAAATCCACCAGCGCCGGCTTGCCGTCCCTGAGCGCCTCGACCTCGGCCGCCAGCGCCTGCACCGCCGGCGCGATGTTCACCGTATGGCATTCGTCAGGCTGGATGAAATCGATGCACGCCTGGGCGTCATGCTCGTCATGCTGCACCTGATACGGCAGGCGTACGGCGATGAAGCGGTAATGCACATCGCCCGTCTGTTCGCGCAGCTCGTTGATCGCGCGCTGGGCGAGCAGGGCGCCGGTCAGCGAGTCGACACCACCGCTGATGCCCAGCACCAGGGTCTTGAGCCCGGCGTTCTTCAGGCATTGCTGGATGAAGGCCACGCGCCGGGCCTTCTCGGCCTCGAGCGCGGCCGCGTCGGCGAACGGCGGCTGAACCTTGAGCTGCTGCGCAATCTCTCGCTGGACGGCTTGCATGGGTTACTCCTTGGGCACTTTGAATACGTGGCGCAGGTAGGCGACGAAGTTGGCGTCGCGGCATTGGGTCTTGGCCGCTTCATCGGAAATCTTCGCCACCGGCTGGCCGTTGCAGTCGGTCATTTTAAGTACGATGCTCATCGGCGCCACCCCGGGAATGTCACAGGTGAGGTTGGTGCCGATGCCGAAGCTGACATTGATGCGCCCGCGCAAGGCGCGGAATATCTCCAGGGTCTTGGTCAGGTTCAGCCCGTCCGAGAACACCAGCGTCTTGGTCATCGGGTCGATCCCCAGCTTGCGGTAATGCGCGATGGCCTTCTCTGCCCATTGCACCGGATCGCCGGAGTCATGGCGCAGGCCGTCGAAGAGCTTGGCGAAGTACAGGTCGAAGTCGCCGAGGAATGCATCCATGGTGATGCAGTCGGTCAGTGCTATTCCCAACAGCCCGCGGTACTCGCGCACCCAGCAGTCCAGGGCGGCGATCTGGCTGTCGATCAGCCGCGGGCCGAGCTGCTGGTGGGCCATGATCCACTCGTGGGCCATGGTGCCCAGCGGTTTGATATCCAGTTTGCGTGCCAGGTGCACGTTGCTGGTGCCCACGAAGCGCGCCGGGAACTCCGCCGTCAGCACCTTCACCACCTGTTCCTGGACCTTGTAGGAGAAGCGTCGGCGGGTGCCGAAGTCGGCCACCTGCAGTTCGGCCAGCTCCTCGCTGCTGGCATTGGCGCGCAGCCAGTCGAACTTGCGGTACAGCTGGTCGCGTGCATCCACCAGCTTGATCTGTGGATAACGGTGCTGGTTGCGCACCTCGCTGATGATCGCCAGCAGCGGCACCTCGAACAGGATCACGTGCAGCCACGGACCGTGCAGGCGCAATACCAGTTCGTCGTGCTCGATGGCCAGGTGCAGGTAGCGCAGGTTGAAGCGAAACAGCCCCAGAAAGCGCAGGAAGTCCGGCTTCATGAAGCTGATCTGCTCCAGGAAGCCCAACTGCTCGGCACTGATGCTCAGCTCGCTGAGGCGCTCGATCTGTGCGCGGATCTGCGCCAGATAGGGGCGCAGGTCTTCGCCGTTGCGGCAGCGGAACTCCCACTCCACATCCACGTTGGGGTAGTTGTGCAGCACCGCCTGCATCATCGTCAGCTTGTAGAAATCGGTATCGAGCAGGCTCTGCACGATGCGGTTGGCGAAGGCACTTTCGCTCATAAAGGACTCCAGGTCGGGCGTGCGCCCATCCGGGGCCGCCAATGCAGCCCATTGTGCCAGTCTTTTTGCCGCTGAGGCCGGCGCCGACGGGGTTATTCGGTAGCAGGCTATGGGTAGCGGCGGTTTTCGCATTGGCCAGCTAGCCTCTTATGGTGCCCGCTGTAGCAGATGCGCACCAAGGATGTGCAGTTCGGTTACGTATCTTGTTACAGGCTGGTTGCACGTAAACACAGGTCAGGGTTGCAATGATGGCACTCAAGGGTTGCGCTTCAAGCGGTTCGTGGGTGGCGCCAGGTGCAGGGCAGGAGGTTGCACGGCCCGTGGAAAAGGCGCGGAAGCGGCGCCTGCCGAACCTGATCGCGAGTTTTTACAGAATAAAAATCCAATGGCACGGCCCTTGCTCATCGCAATTGCTGAACGTTGTAGTGCCAACCAAAAAAACTCAGGAGCACCACCTCATGTCGCAGACGTTTTACAAGAAAGGCTTTCTGGCCCTCGCCGTTGCCACGGCGATGGGCGTGTCTTCGTATGTACAGGCCGACGTCAAGATCGGTGTAGCGGGCCCGATGACCGGTGCCAACGCGGCGTTTGGCGAGCAATACATGAAAGGTGCGCAGGCGGCCACCGACAAGATCAATGCCGCGGGCGGCATCAACGGCGAGAAGATCGTGCTGGTCAAGGGCGACGATGCCTGCGAGCCCAAGCAGGCGGTGGCCGTGGCCAACCGCCTGGTCGACCAGGACAAGGTCATCGGCGTGGTCGGGCACTTCTGCTCGTCCAACACCATCCCGGCGTCGGAGGTGTACGACGAGGCCGGGGTCATCGCCATCACCCCCGGCTCGACCAACCCTCAGGTCACCGAACGTGGCCTGAGCGCCATGTTCCGTATGTGCGGGCGCGACGATCAGCAGGGCATCGTGGCCGGCGACTACATCGTCGATGTGCTCAAGGGCAAGAAGGTTGCCGTGCTGCACGACAAGGACACCTATGGCCAGGGCCTGGCCGACGCCACCAAGGCGCAGTTGACCAAGCGCGGCGTCACCCCGGTGCTGTACGAGGGCCTGACCCGTGGTGAGAAGGACTTCAGCGCCGTGGTCACCAAGATCCGCTCCACCGGTGCCGACGTGGTCTACTTCGGCGGCCTGCACCCCGAAGCCGGCCCGCTGGTACGCCAGTTGCGCGAGCAGGGGCTCAAGGACGTCAAGTTCATGTCCGACGACGGCATCGTCACCGACGAACTGGTGTCGACCGCCGGCGGCAAGCAGTACGTCGATGGCGTGTACATGACCTTTGGCGCCGACCCGCGCCTGCTGCCCGACAGCAAGGCGGTGGTGGACGAGTTCCGCAAGGCCGGTACCGAGCCCGAAGGCTACACCCTGTACGCCTACGCCTCGATCCAGGCCCTGGCCGCCGCGTTCAACGGTTCCAAGTCGAACAAGGGTGAAGACGCTGCCAAGTGGCTCAAGGCCAACCCGGTGCAGACCGTGATGGGCGAGAAGAAGTGGGACGCCAAGGGTGACCTGACCGTGTCCGACTACGTGGTCTACCAGTGGGACAAGGACGGCAAGTATCACCAACTGGAAAAACAAAAATAACAACGGCCGGCACCCCGGGCACTCGCTGCCCGGGGCGCGCCCCGGTTTTTGCCGTACCTGTCTTTTCTCGTAGATCTGCACAACCCGGCGCCGCTTGTACCGCCTCAACGGCAGTGCAACGTGGTCGGCGCTTGTGCAATCTCAAATACGTGAGATTGCGTTATGGATGGTATTTTCCTGCAGCAACTGATCAATGGTCTGACCCTGGGGTCGGTCTATGGTCTGATCGCCATCGGCTACACAATGGTCTATGGCATCATCGGCATGATCAACTTCGCGCACGGCGAGGTGTACATGATTTCCGCCTACCTGGCGGCTATCAGCCTGGCATTGCTGGCGTATTTCGGTATCGAGTCCTTTCCCCTGCTGATGCTCGGGACGCTGATCTTCACGGTGGTGGTCACCGGCGTGTATGGCTGGACCATCGAACGCATCGCCTACAAACCCCTGCGCAACTCCACCCGGCTGGCACCGCTGATCAGTGCCATCGGCATTTCGCTGATCCTGCAGAACTACGCGCAGATCAGCCAGGGCGCCCGCCAACAGGGCGTACCGACCCTGCTCGAAGGCGCCTGGCGCCTTGAAGTGGGCACCGGCTTCGTGCAACTGACCTACACCAAGATCTTCATCCTGGTGGCAGCCTTCGTCGGCATGGCCGCGCTCACCTACATCATCAAGTTCACCAAGCTGGGGCGCATGTGCCGGGCCACCCAGCAGGACCGCAAGATGGCCTCGATCCTGGGCATCAACACCGACCGGGTGATCTCCTACGTGTTCGTCATCGGCGCGGTGATGGCCGCGCTGGCCGGCGTGCTGATCACCATGAACTACGGCACCTTCGACTTCTATGCCGGCTTCATCATCGGCATCAAGGCCTTCACCGCGGCGGTGCTGGGCGGTATCGGCTCGCTGCCGGGCGCGATGCTCGGGGGCATCATCCTGGGGATTTCCGAGTCGCTGTTCTCCGGGCTGATCAACTCCGACTACAAGGACGTGTTCAGCTTCTCGCTGCTGGTACTGATCCTGATCTTCCGTCCCCAAGGCCTGCTGGGTCGCCCACTCGTGGCCAAGGTGTAAGTATGTCTGCTGCCAAAAACGCTTCCATCGATATCAAGCGCAGCCTGGTCGATATGGTTCTCGCCGGGCTGATTTCCCTGATCGTGTTCGGCCCCATCGTCGGCGTGGTGCTCGACGGCTACAGCTTCAACATGCAGCCCGCGCGTGTCGCCTGGCTGGTGGCGGGGGTGATGCTGGGACGCTTCGTGCTCAGCCTGTTCCTGCAGACCAGCAAGGGCCAGGCCATCCTGCAGGGCTTCGAGAGCAGTGGCTCGGGTGTGCATGTGCTGGCGCCGGACTACAAGTCGCGCCTGCGCTGGATCATCCCGGCACTGATCGTGATTGCCATCGTGTTCCCGTTCTTCGCCAACAAGTACCTGCTTACCGTGGTCATCCTGGGGCTGATCTACGTGCTGCTGGGCCTGGGGCTGAACATCGTGGTGGGCCTGGCCGGGCTGCTCGACCTGGGCTACGTGGCGTTCTACGCCATCGGTGCCTATGGCCTGGCGCTGGGCTACCAGTACCTGGGGCTGGGCTTCTGGACGGTGCTGCCGCTGGCGGCGATCGCCGCGGCACTGGCCGGCTGCATACTGGGCTTTCCGGTGCTGAGGATGCACGGGGACTACCTGGCCATCGTGACCCTGGGCTTTGGCGAGATCATCCGCCTGGTGCTCAACAACTGGCTGTCGTTCACCGGCGGGCCCAACGGCATGCCGGTGCCGTCGCCGACCTTCATGGGCCTGGAATTCGGGCGCCGGGCCAAGGACGGCGGGGTGCCGTTCCACGAGTTCTTCGGCATCGACTACAACCCCAACGTGAAATTCCTGTTCATCTACATCGTGCTGTTCCTGGTGGTGCTGGCGGTGCTGTACATCAAGCACCGGCTCACCCGCATGCCGGTGGGGCGCGCCTGGGAAGCACTGCGCGAGGACGAGATCGCCTGCCGCTCGATGGGCCTGAACCATGTGCTGGTCAAGCTCTCGGCGTTCACCCTGGGTGCGTCCACCGCAGGCCTGGCCGGGGTGTTCTTCGCCAGCTACCAGGGCTTCGTCAACCCGTCCTCGTTCACCTTCTTCGAGTCGGCGCTGATCCTGGCCATCGTGGTGCTCGGCGGCATGGGCTCGACGGTCGGGGTGGTGATCGCCGCCTTCGTGCTCACCGTGGCGCCGGAGCTGCTGCGCAGCTTCTCCGAGTACCGCGTGCTGCTGTTTGGCGTGCTGATGGTGTTGATGATGATCTGGCGACCGCGTGGGCTGATCCGCATCAGCCGCACCGGTGTGGTCCCGCGTAAAGGAGTGGCGCCATGAGCGACGAAGTGATTCTTTCGGTCGACAACCTGATGATGCAGTTCGGCGGCATCAAGGCGCTCAGCGACGTGAGCCTGAAGGTCCGGCGCAACGCCATCTTCGCGCTTATCGGCCCCAACGGCGCGGGCAAGACCACCGTGTTCAACTGCCTTACCGGGTTCTACAAGGCCAGCGGCGGCAAGATCGAGCTGAACCTGCGCGGCACCCGCACCAATGTCATCCAGCTGCTGGGCGAACGCTTCCAGGCGGCCGACTTCGTGTCGCCCAGAAGCTTTGCCAGCCGCCTGTACTACAAGATGTTCGGCGGCACCCACCTGGTCAACCGGGCGGGGCTGGCGCGTACTTTCCAGAACATTCGCCTGTTCAAGGAAATGTCGGTGGTGGAGAACCTGCTGGTGGCCCAGCACATGTGGGTCAACCGCAACCTGCTGGCCGGGGTGCTCAACACCAAGGCCTACCGTCAGGCCGAGAGCGACGCCCTGGACCATGCCTTCTACTGGCTGGAGGTGGTCGACCTGGTGGACTGCGCCAACCGCCTGGCCGGCGAACTCTCGTATGGCCAGCAGCGCCGCCTGGAAATTGCCCGGGCCATGTGCACGCGCCCGCAGATCATCTGCCTGGACGAACCCGCCGCCGGCCTCAACCCGCAGGAAACCGAAGCGCTCAGCCGCATGATCCGCGTGCTGCGCGACGAGCATGACCTGACGGTGGTACTGATCGAACATGACATGGGCATGGTAATGAGCATTTCCGACCATATCGTGGTGCTGGACCACGGCAACGTGATCGCCGAGGGCGCGCCGCAGGAGATCCGCAACAACCCGACGGTGATCGCGGCCTACCTGGGCGCCGATGAAGAGGAGCTGGCATGAGCGTACCGATCCTCGAACTGAAGGACCTGGACGTGTTCTACGGCCCGATCCAGGCGCTGAAAAAGGTCTCGATGCACATCGACGAAGGCGAGACGGTAAGCCTGATCGGCTCCAACGGCGCGGGCAAGTCCACGCTGCTGATGTCGATCTTCGGCCAGCCGCGCGCGGCGTCGGGGCAGATCCTCTACCGGGGCACCGATATCACCCACAAGTCGTCCCACTACATCGCCTCCAACGGCATCGCGCAGTCGCCGGAGGGGCGCCGGGTGTTCCCGGACATGTCGGTGGAAGAGAACCTGATGATGGGCACCATCCCGATTGGCGACAAGTTCGCCGGCGAGGACATGCAGCGCATGTTCGAGCTGTTTCCGCGGCTCAAGGAACGGCGCAACCAGCGGGCGATGACCATGTCCGGTGGCGAGCAGCAGATGCTGGCGATTGCCCGGGCGCTGATGAGCCGGCCCAAGTTGCTGTTGCTGGATGAACCGTCGCTGGGGCTGGCGCCGATCGTGGTCAAGCAGATCTTCTCGACCTTGCGCGAGCTGGCCAAGACCGGCATGACCATCTTCCTGGTGGAACAGAACGCCAACCATGCGCTCAAGCTGTCGGACCGCGCCTACGTGATGGTCAACGGGCAGATCCGCATGACCGGCACCGGCCAGGAACTGCTGGTCAACGAGGAGGTGCGCAACGCGTATCTGGGTGGGCACTGACGGCGAACATTAAAGAAGACCCCGGCTTGCCGGGGTTTTTTCTGTGCGTATTACGGCCCAATCGCGGGTCGAGCCCGCTCCCACAGGGGTAGCGGTGAACCTTGTGGGAGCGGGCTTGACCCGCGATCGGGCCGCAGATCGGCCTTGCGGCAGATTGTGGAAAAGTTATTTGAAGGTGTGCAGGTAACGCGACACAACGTCGCTCCAGGCACTTGTTTTCAAAGGCATTGAAGTTGTCCCCGATTCGTGTGGAACCGACTGTGGGTAACTTGGTAGTACATGGCTGAAGACCATGTAATACAAGGCTTACAGAGGTATGGTTGTTTTTTGAGCAGCGGTTTTTCTGACGCTGCAGCGGGCATTTGTCAAGGCTTTTATGGCGAGGTCGATTGCCCCTCATTTCACCTGTGCAGCCTGTGGATAACTCTGTGGGCAAGCACTGGAAAGACTGGCGCAGGCAGCGAGATCAAAGGCCTCGGGCCATCACTGCAGTTATCCTTTTGCATCTCTGACTGTCGCGTTGTTCAAGGGGCGGCCGCCAGGTCAAGCGAAATACTTCCCACGCCAGGCCACAGCCCGCTCAAACCGTGGGCCGCAGCCTGTGCAGTTGCCCCCAGTCTGTGTGGAAGGGCCTGTGGATAACGTGCGTACAGCTCGCGCCGGGCCTTGCGGGGCAAGGCTTTCAGGGTTTTGATCGTTTTTTGTACAGTTGATTTTCGGCTTGCTGCGCAGCGCCGTGGCGGGGCATGCTGCACGCCCTGTCGATCAGTTGCCCGTGGGCACGTTTTCCCGAGGAGATTTTCCATGACTTCCACCGTATTCATCACGGGCGCCACCTCCGGTTTTGGCGAAGCCTGCGCACGTCGCTTCGCCGAAGCGGGCTGGTCGCTGGTGCTGACCGGTCGGCGCCAGGAGCGCCTGGAGGCGCTGTGTGCGGAGCTGTCCAAGCAGACCGAAGTGCATGGCCTGGTACTCGATGTGCGTGACCGCAAGGCCATGGAAGCGGCCATCGAAGGCTTGCCGCCGACCTTTGCCAAGCTGCGCGGGCTGATCAACAACGCCGGCCTGGCCCTGGGTGCCGACCCGGCGCCCAAGTGCGACCTGGACGACTGGGAGACCATGGTCGACACCAACATCAAGGGCCTGATGTACAGCACCCGCCTGCTGCTGCCGCGCCTGATCGCCCACGGGCGTGGCGCGACGATCCTCAACGTCGGGTCGGTGGCGGGCAACTATCCGTACCCGGGCAGCCATGTGTATGGCGGTACCAAGGCGTTCGTCGGGCAGTTCTCGCTGAGCCTGCGCTGCGACCTGCAGGGCACGGGCGTGCGGGTCAGCAACATCGAGCCGGGGCTGTGCGAGAGCGAGTTCTCGCTGGTGCGCTTCGGGGGTGACAAGGCGCGCTACGACGCCACCTATGCCGGTGCCGAGCCGATCCAGCCGCAGGACATTGCCGAGACCATCTTCTGGATTCTCAACCAGCCGGCGCACATCAACATCAACAGCCTCGAGCTGATGCCGGTGAGCCAGGCGTGGGCGGGGTTCTCGATCGATCGTTCGAAGGCCTGAGTGCACTTTCGCCGGCAAGGCCGGCTCCTGCAACTCATGTAGGAGCCAGCGTTGCTGGCGAAGGCGTCAGAGGGCGCGCTGCAACCCTTCCAGGCAGGTCGCCAGGTGGTACGGCGTGGTCGACGGCATATCGTGCCGGCTCACCGCGCCACTGGCGTCGCGGCATTCATGCCAGCCGCCGTCATGCAGAAAGTTCTGCTGCAATGCCTGCAGTTGCGCCAGCACCTTGCCCGCGCTGTCGGGCCGCAGCGCCAACGCACGCAGGTATTCGGCCTGGGCCCAGATGCGCTGGGTGGCGTCACGCACGCTGCCGTCGACATTGAGCATCGCCAGCACCGCACCGTTCTTTACCCCCTGTTGCTCGGCATAGCCGAATGCGCGGCTCAACGAGCCATGCAGCGCGCCGCCGCGCAGCAGCGGTGAGGATTCGAGCAGATAGAACCACTCGAACTGGTGCCCGGGTTCGAACCAGTTATCCACAGCCCCGCGCGGTTTCTCCAGCATCACCCCATGTGCCGGGTCGATGAAGTGCGCCTGCATGGCCTCGGTGAGGTTCACCAGCGCGTCCTGTACCACCGCGTCGTGACGCACCGACAGGGTGGCGAGGAAAGCTTCGGCCAGGTGCATCAGCGGGTTCTGCAACGGCCCGCTGCCCAGCGTCGACCAGTCTTCGGCCAGGCTCGCCTCGTACAGGCCGTGCTCGGTGGCAAAGCGCTCCAGCACCACTTCAAGGGCTGCATTCAAGGTCGACTCGGCCATTGCTTCGTTCACCTTGCCCCAGTAATGCGCGCAGGCGAACACGATGAAGGCGTGGGTGTAGAGGTCCTTGGTGCGGTCCAGCGGGTTGCCCTGGGCGTCGATGCTGTAGAACCAGCCACCGTGCTCGGCGTCGTGAAAGTGGCGTTGCAGGGTGCGCAGCAGGGCGGCGGCACGTTCCGCGGCGCCAGGCTGCTCGATGCGGCTGCTGAACAGGTACAGCTGGCGCGCGCAGGCCATGGCACGGTAGCGCTGTACCGGCAGGGGCCGGTGCTGCGGGTCGAGGGCTTCGAATGGCAGGGCCATGTCCGCGTTCCAGCCCGGGCCTTGCCACAGCGGCACGATGCGCTGGGCGAAGTGCTGCTGGACGCTGTCGAGCAGGGCAGGGAGTTCAGGCTGGGCGGTACGAAGGTCGGGCATGGAGAGGCGTCGTCGCGGTGGGCGTTTGTGGCGCATGGTAGCAGGAATTGCGGTTCGGCTTGAGCACCCCTTCGCTGGCAAGCCAAGGGCTCAGCGCAGATCGCCGAGCCCTTGCCAGTACTTGGCCCCGACAAAGATGAAGCGCAACTGCTGGGTGATCTTCGCCTGCGCGCTCAACTGCCCCGGTACCGGCTCGGCCGGCGAGTCGATCAGCTCGGGCAGGGTGGCGAACACGGTCTTGACCACCAGGTCGGCCATCACCCCCAGTGCCGCGTCGTCCAGATGCCGCCAGCGCGGCATGCGTTTGAGGTCCGCCGCCAGGTCCGAGCTGATCCCTTCGCGCAGCTTGGCGATGGCCTGGCGCACCGGCTGCGAGCCACCGTACTGCTCGCGGGCCAGGAACAGGAACTGCGCCCGGTTGGCCGCCACCACATCGAGAAAGATGCGCACCGAAGCATCGGTGATGCCGCCCAGTTCGAATTCGTTGTGGCGCACCAGGCGGATGGTCTGGCGGAAAGTTTCGTCCACCTCGTTGACCAGTGCCAGCCCCAGCTGGTCCAGGTCGCAGAAGTGGCGGTAGAAGCCGGTGGGCACGATGCCGGCGGTCTTGGCTACCTCGCGCAGGCTGATGCTGCCGAAGCCTCGGCCGCTCTCCATCAGGTGGCGGGCGGCATCCAGCAGGGCCTGTCGGGTCTGTAGCTTTTGTTCGGCGCGCGGCAGCATGGCGAGTATCGGTTCACAGTCATACAGCCCTGCACTCTAGGGCCTGGGCCGCAAAAAACAAAGCCCGGTCGATGGACCGGGCTGTGGGCGCGGGCACTGGCGCATGGGCTCAGCTCGCGCGGCTGTTGCGTTCGATCAGACGGTCCGAGCCGCCTTCGGCGATGCGAGTGCTGCGTTCGACAAGGCGGTCGGAACCACCTTCGGCAACGCGGTTGCTGCGCTCGATCAGGCGGTCAGAACCGCCTTCGGCCAGGGTCTTGAGGGGCTGTGCAATGACGCTGTCGCTGTCGCGGGCTTCGGCCGAGAGGTTCTGTTCGGTGGCGGGTACGGCGAAGGCGTTGGCAGCCAGCAGGCTGAGGGCAAAACTGAGCAGCAATGGGCGTTTCATGATCTGGCGCTCCTTGGGAGGGCTGGTAAGTGAGTACGGCGCCAATGCTACGCTTGGGGGTCAGATAAAGAAGTTCATAAAGATAATGGTAACAATCGACGGCATTGATAGTCGGAAGTGTTAAGTGCCCTCAACGGGCATGGCTGTTCGCCATGCTGTCATCAGGAGATTCGTGCAATGACGCGCCCTGCCAAAATTCTCACCTGGACCTTCGCCACTGTGCTGTTGTTGCTGGCGGTCCTGATCATCGTCATCGCCACCTTCGACTGGAACCGCATCAAGCCCACCCTCAACGAAAAGGTCTCCGAGGCCTTGCACCGACCTTTTGCGATCAATGGCGACCTGGCCGTGCGCTGGCAGCGCGATCGCGACGAGGGCGGCTGGCGCGCCTGGGTGCCATGGCCGCGCTTCATCGCCCAGGACCTGACCCTGGGCAACCCCGAGTGGCTCAAGGCGCCGCAGATGGTCGGCCTGCAGCGCGTGGAGTTTCGCCTCTCGCCGCTGCCGCTGCTGGCCCAGCGCATCGTGATCCCGCGTATCGACCTGACCCTGCCGGTGGCCAGCCTCAAGCGCCTGGCCGATGGCCGCGCCAACTGGACCTTCGATTTCGGGCCCAAGGACGAGAACGCCGAGCCGTCCAAATGGGTGCTGGATATCGGCGCCATCGGCTTCGACAAGGGCGAGGTGGCCTTCGACGACCAGACCCTCAAGACCGTGGTGAAGGTGCAGGTCGACCCGCTGGGCAAGCCCATCCCGTTCACTGACATCGTCGGCAAGGCCAGCGCCGACAAGGCGGCGAGCCAGGGTTCGGCGCCCCAGGACTACGCCTTCGGCTTCAAGGTCGACGGCCGCTACAAGGGCCAGCCGTTGAATGGCAGCGGCAAGATCGGCGGGCTGCTGGCACTGCAGGACGCCACGCAGCCGTTTCCGCTGCAGGCTGACGTGCGCATCGCCGACACGCGCGTCGCGGTGGCCGGCACCCTGACCGACCCGCGCAACCTTGGCGCGCTCGACCTGCGCCTGCGCCTGTCGGGCGCAAGCCTGGGCAATCTGTACCCACTGACCGGCGTGACCCTGCCCGACTCGCCGGCCTATTCCACCGACGGCCACCTGATCGCCAAGCTGCACGAGCCGGGCGGGGCGGTGTTCCGCTACGAGGGCTTCAACGGCAAGATCGGCGACAGCGATATCCATGGCGACCTGGCCTTCGTCGCCAGCCAGCCGCGGCCAAAGCTCACCGGCAAGCTGGTGTCCAACCAACTGCTGTTCAAGGATCTTGGCCCGCTGATCGGCGCCGACTCCAACGCCGAACAGAAGGCCCGTGGTGGCGCGAGCAAGCAGCCGGCCGGCAAGGTGCTGCCGGTGGAGGAGTTTCGCACCGAGCGCTGGCGCACCATGGACGCCGACGTGAGCTTCAGCGGCAAGCGCATCGTGCACAGCGAAGAACTGCCCTTCAAGGACCTGGCCGCGCACTTCGTGCTCGATGACGGCGTGCTGCGCCTGGAGCCGCTGAGTTTCGGCGTGGCCGGCGGCAAGCTGGATGCGCAGATCCGCCTGGATGGCCGCGCGGTGCCGATGCAGGGGCGTGCGCGCCTGAGTGCGCGCAACTTCAAGCTCAAGCAGCTGTTCCCCACCTTCGAACCGATGAAGACCAGCTTCGGTGCGCTCAATGGCGATGCCGACATCAGTGGCCGCGGCAACTCGGTGGCGGCCTTGCTGGGCACCTCCAATGGCGACCTGCGGCTGCTGATCAACGATGGCGCGATCAGCCGTGGCCTGATGGAGATCGCCGGGCTCAACGTGGGCAACTACGTGGTGGGCAAGCTGTTTGGCGACAACGAGGTGAAGATCAACTGCGCGGCGGCGGACTTCGGCATCAAGGACGGCCTGGCCAGTACGCGCCTGTTCGTGTTCGACACCGAGAACGCGATCATCTACATCGATGGCACGGCCAACTTCGCCACCGAGCAACTGGACCTGAAGATCAACCCCGAGTCCAAGGGCCTGCGCCTGTTCTCGCTGCGCTCGCCGTTGTACGTGCGCGGGCCGTTCGCCAAGCCGAGTGCGGGCGTGCAGGCGATTCCGCTGGCGTTGCGCGGGGCCGGGATGGTGGCGTTGGGGGTGGCGGTAGCGCCGGCGGCGGCGTTGCTGGCGCTGGTGGCGCCCAGCGGCGGGGACGAGAACCAGTGCACGCCGTTGCTGGAGCAGATGCGTTCGGGCAAGGCGCCCAAGACCGTCAAGGCTGGCTGAAAAAGCTTTGCCGGTAAGGCGGCTCCTGTAGGAGCCGGCCTTGCCGGCGAAGGGGGCGCTACGTTTACAGCCCTTTGAGCAGATCCGCCATATCGTCCGCGTGCTCTTCTTCCTGGGCCAGGATGTCTTCGAAGATGCGCCGGGTGGTCGGGTCGCTGTCACCGATGTACTGGATGATCTCGCGGTAGCTGTCGATGGCGATGCGCTCGGCGACCAGGTCTTCGAGCACCATTTCCTTGAGGGTCTTGCCTGCCACGTACTGCGCGTGGGAGTTCTTGCTCAGGTTGTCGGGGTTGAAGTCCGGTTCGCCGCCCAGCTGCACGATGCGCTCGGCCAGCTTGTCGGCGTGCTCCATCTCCTGGTTGGCGTGCTCCAGGAACTCTTCGGCGGCCACGTTGGCCTTGATCCCCTCGGCCATGAAGTAGTGGCGTTTGTAGCGCAGTACGCACACCCACTCGGTGGCCAGCGACTCGTTCAGCAGGCGCAGGATCTTTTCGCGGTCGGCGGTGTAGCCTTCGGTCACCGCACCGTCTTCCACGTGCTGGCGGGCGCGGTGGCGCAGGGTTTGTACATCGGTCAGTTCAACGTTGCTCATCATGTTCTCCAAGCTGAAAACGGGGTTTCACGCTCTGACGGCGCGTCGGGTGCACAGTGTGTGATTGATTGGCGCGCTAAAAGTTTTACGCGCCGGGAAGGGCCTGTTCGTCCTTCTGGCGTTGCTCGCACGTCTTGAAGCCCTTGGCATCCACATGCCCGGTGGCATCGAAACGCACGTAGTAAGCCTGTTGCTTGCCTTCATGGTTTAGCACGTAGTTGTTGCATGTGCCGCCGTGGGGCAGGTCGATGACGGAGGAAGGGCTGCCGCCGATGGCGATCACCTGCTGCATGGTCATGCCGTTGCCCACCTGCTTGACCAGCGGCTGTTCGCGGTAGGTCACGTAGTCCACAGGGTTTTCAGGGCGGTTGCTGCCGCAGCCTACCAGGGTGGCGCTTGCCAGCAGGGCTGCCAGGGCGTGCTTGTACATGGTCTCGCTCCCTTGTGAAGGCCGTCATGGCCTGATAAGGGTTGGAACCGCAGCGCACGCCGGGAGTTCGATTGCAGTTGCCATTGTTGTGCCTGTAGGGTGGTGCGCACTGCCACGGATCGGGAGGGGCCGCCATGTCGCAAGCGCTTGCAACGCGTTATCCACTGGTACTGGTGCCGGGCATGCTCGGCTTCGTGCGCCTGGTTCTGTACCCGTACTGGTTCGGCATTGTCGCGGCCCTGCGCCGGGGCGGGGCCACGGTGTTCCCGGTGCAGGTCTCGCCGATCCACGGCAACGAGGTGCGCGGTGAACAGCTGCTGCGCATCATCGACGACCTGCGCCGCCGCACCGGCGCCGACAAGGTTCACCTGCTGGGCCACAGCCAGGGTGCGCTGACCGCCCGTTATGCGGCGGCCAGGCGCCCGGAATGGGTGGCCTCGGTCACCTCCATCGCGGGCCCCAACCACGGCTCCGAACTGGCCGACTACCTGGACAAGCACTACCCCGGCGATTCCGTCCGCGGGCGCCTTCTCAAACTGGTGCTGCACGGGCTGGCACGGCTGATGGGCTGGCTGGAAACCGGCTGGCGCGGGGCAGGCCTGCCCATCGACGTGCACGCCTCGCACCAGTCGCTGACATTCGAGGGCGTGGCCCTGTTCAACCAGCGTTATCCACAGGGCCTGCCGCTGACCTGGGGTGGCCAGGGGCCAGCCGAGGTCGACGGGGTGCGCTACTACTCGTGGTCGGGCACCTTGCAGCCGGGCATCACCGACAGCGGGCGCAACCGCTTCGATGGCAGCAACCGCTTCTGCCGCCTGTTCGCGCGCACCTTCGTGCGTGAACCGGGCCAGTGCGACGGCATGGTCGGGCGGTTCAGCTCGCACCTGGGCCAGGTGATCGGCGACGACTACCCGCTGGATCACCTGGATATCGTCAACCAGTCACTCGGCGCGGTGGGCAAGGGCGCCGACCCGGTACGGCTGTTTACCGAGCACGCGGCGCGTCTGAAGGCGGCGGGGCTTTGAGGCGGCGCAGCGGGGTGGTCCAGCGTTCGGCCAGAATCACCCCGGCCAGGGTCAGCACGCCGCCCACCAGGTGATACGGCGCCAGGCGTTCGTCGAGCACCAGTGCCGCGATCACCGCGGTCAGCGCCGGCAGCAGGTTGAAGAACAGCGTGGTGCGGCTGGGCCCCAGGCGCACCACCGCCTGCATCCACACCAGTGGCGCCACGATCGAGGCCAGCACGCAGGCGTAGAGCACCAGGCCGATGTTGTCCACGCTCAGCCCGGCCTTGGGCGAGAACAGATACAGCGGCAACAGCACCACGATCGCCACCAGCACCTGCAGGTACAGCAGTTGCAGCGGCGGCAGGCGCAGCTGCCACTTTTTCAGCAGGGTGCTGTACACCGCATAGGCCAGGGTGGCGATCAGCATCATCGCGTCTCCCAGGTTCAGGCCGTGGGCCAGCAGCGCGGCCGGGTCGCCGCCGGACACCACCACCAGCACCCCGGCGAACGACACCAGTGCACCCAGCAGCGCGCCGGCGCTCAGGCGCTGGCCCAGGGTGGCGATGGCCAGGGCCAGCGACATCAGCGGCATCAGCGACAGGATGATGCCCATGTTGGTGGCGCTGGTGATGGCGGCGGCAAAGTACGCCAGGCTCTGGTACACCGCCATGCCCAGCACCCCGAGGATGACGATCTTGCCCAGGTGCGGGCGGATCGCCGCGCGGTTGCGCAGCACTGCCCGCAGCAGGAACGGGCTGAGCAGCAGGCCGGCGAGCACCCAGCGGTAGAAGCCGATCTCGGCAGGGAAGATGGCGCCGACGGCCAGCTTGTTGACCACGGTGTTGCCGGCCCAGATCAGAATGGCCAGCAGGGGGAACGCATAATTCATGCAACAGGGACTCTTTGAAGATGACGGCGGTCATTATCCGCCTGTCTGTCTGGATGTTTATACTGCGATCCAGACAACCCGCCCATTGATCCAGACAGCATTCGACCGACAGCATGGCACGCAAATACCTCGACATCCCGCAGCTGGACGCGCTACCGGCACCGGTGTACTTCCGCTATGACGAGTTCGGCGCCGATACCCACAGCGCCGCGCACCGTCACGCCTGGGGCCAGCTCAACTACACCGCCCACGGGGTGATGCAGCTGGAGATCGACGGTCGGCGCTTTTTCTCGCCGCCCAACTACGCGGTATGGGTGCCGCCGGACACCGAGCATGGTTGCTACAACCCCCAGGCCGTGGTGTACCGCTCGGTGTACATCACCCGCGAGCTGAGCCAGAGCCTGCCTGCGCAGCCGTGCAGCCTGGTGATCAGCGACATCCTCAAGGCCATCCTCGGCGATTTTGCCCGGCGTGACGTCAAGGTGCCGCGCACCGATGCCGACCAGCGCCTGGCCCAGGTGCTGGTGGACCAGTTGCACTGCGCGCCGGTGCACACCGGCTACCTGCCGTATGCCCAGGGCCCGGGCCTGCGCAGCGTGCTGCAGGCCCTGCAGCGCAACCCTGGGGACAACCGTCCGCTGGGCGACTGGGCGGCCAGCGTGCACGTGAGCGAGCGCACCCTGGCCCGCCAGTTCATCCGCGAGCTGGGTATCAGCTTTGGTGAATGGCGCCAGCGCCTGCGGTTTCTGCGGGCCATCGAGGCCCTGGAGGGCGAGCAGAGCATCCAGCAGATCGCCTTCGACCTGGGCTACGGCAGCCCATCGGCTTTTATCGCGATGTTCCAGCGCCAGGCCCAGTGCACCCCGGAGCAGTACCGACGCCAGGCGCGCCGCGGCTGACAGGGGTTTGTAAAAATTCTTGTCTACACTGGTGTCGAGGCTGCGCGGATGGCGTGGCGACCAGGAGAATGCCCCATGAAAATGTTGCGTGTGCCGTTGCTGCTGCTTGGCGTCCTGATGTGTTCGCAGGGGTTCGCCGCCACCGCGCAGCAGGAGAAGATGAAGACCTGCAATGCCGACGCCACCTCCCAGGCGCTCAAGGGTGACGCGCGCAAGGCGTTCATGAGCACCTGCCTGAAAAAGGCCGAGCCCGCGACCCAGCAGGAGAAGATGAAGACCTGCAATGCCGACGCCACCACCCAGGCGCTCAAGGGCGACGAGCGCAAGGCGTTCATGAGTACCTGCCTGAAGAAGAAATGAGCCCCCGCTGAGGCTCAGTCGCGTGCCGGCAGGCCCACATACACCAGCCGGTCCACGCCCTCGCCAAAGAAGAACGAGAACGGCCGCCCCAGTGCGTCCATGCGCTGGTTGCACTCGGCGTGCAGTTCCCGGGCACGCGCATGGGTCATCTCGGCCATCGGCGCCGATACCAGTGGCGGGCCGATCACGAAGTGCAGGTGAATGTTGTCGGGGTTCAGGTAGTCGAGCCAGTTGCGGGTGCTGAACGCCACCTGCAGGGTGCCGTTATCGACCAGTCGGCGCAGCGCCGCGTCTTCGAACTGCAGGTGCACTGGCACCTGGGCAGCCTGGAAGTCGCGGTTGCGCACGTGCAGCAGGCCCTGACGGCCCGAGCCGAGCTCGCCTGGCCCGGTGGCGAGCATGTAGAACGGCAGTGTCGGAGTCATGCCGGCCTCCAGGGTGCAGAGCATCTGGTCATCGGCCTGCGGCAGCACCTTGAGGTAGGGGTTGCTGTGCGGCGGGGTACCGATGCCCTGGCCAAGGGCAATGTGCAGGTTCTGCGGGGTCAGCACGGTGGTGTCGAAGTGACGCGGCGGCGCGCCGGTGCCCTGGCGCTGGCCGGTCAGCCCCTGGGCCTGGTCGGCGTCGAACCGCAGCTTCATGTTCAGGGTCACCGCATTGCGTGCCGGGATGATGGCTTCGAACACCTCGCGAATCTCGTCCAGCTGCTGTGGGCTCAGTGAGTCGTCCGTCAGGCGCAGGTGCACCACCTTGTCGTTGTACTCGTCCATCTCCATCACCAGGCTGTCGGTGGGGATGTGGTGCGCGGCCAGCAGCGCGAAGATCGATTCGCGGTAGCTGTAATGCACGTCCCGGCTGTAGTACAGGTCGCCCACCGGCGCCTGGAAGTGCAGCACCAGAAAGTCCTTGTCACAGCCTGCGAGCAACAGCGCGAGCGCGCACAGCAGTACCTTACGCATGGGGTTCCTTGGCCGTGTCGGCGTGTTCCTGCTGCGGCAGCAGGCGAGGCTGCCACAGGCGCAGGGTTTCGATGAGGGTGGGCCGACCATTGACGCTAAGAATGATGGCCACGCCCCGGCTGAACATCACCTCCACCTCGTTGTGCGGGTCGGTCTTTTCCTCGATGTCCTCCAGCGGCATGTGCACCGCGATGCCCTGGATGCGGTGGTGTATTTCGCCGAAGTGCTGCAGCGAGTAGCCCCAGGTGTCCAGCGGGCCTTGCAGGCGGTACACCGCGGCGCGCTTGCCGGTGACGTGGGCCAGTTTCTTCCAGGGCAGGTCGGTGGTGCCGACCAGCTTGCGCAGCATGTAGGCCGGGCCGCCGAGAAACGCCAGGGCCTCGCGCTCGCCGTCGTTCAGCTGGCGTATCGGGGTGGCGCGGCGCAGGTACCTGACGCGGTTGAGCCAGGTCATGAAGAACGTCCAGAAGATCGGCGTGATGCGCCAGACAATCAGCACGCAGAGAATCGGCACCAGTATTTCGAGGATATCTTTTTCGCGCATGCACGCTCCTGCGATTGCGCATGGGCGCGCGGTCATTCCGTGAGGGCGGGCATCATAGAAAGATTGCCCTGGCAACGCCAGCGCGCCGCGCCCCGCGTGCCCCTATGCCTGCTCGTAGAAGGCTGGCAGACTGCCGTCTTTGTGGTCTTTCTGCCTCCGAGGTTGTATGACATTTACCCAGCGCCAGATCGTCCTGGCGAGTTGGCTCATCGTGTTCACCGGGTTGCTGCTGGCGCTGCCGCTCAAGCTGCTGCCCAGCCTGCTGGCCGGCCTGCTGGTGTTCGAGCTGGTCAACATGCTCACGCCCAAGCTGCAGCACCTGATTGCCGGGCAGCGTGCGCGCTGGGTGGCGGTGGCGTTGCTGGGCACGCTGATCGTGAGCGTGCTGAGCCTGCTGTTTGCCGGGGCCATCAGCTTTCTGCTGCACGAGGCGGAGAATCCCGGCGCGTCGCTGGACAAGTTCATGCTGCTGGTGGACCAGGCGCGCGGGCAGTTGCCGCCGTTCATCGACGCCTACCTGCCGGCCAGTGCGGCGGAGTTCAAGGTGGCCATCGGCGAATGGTTGCGCACCCACCTGGCCGACCTGCAACTGGTGGGCAAGGGCGCGGCGCACATGTTCGTGACCTTGCTGATCGGCATGATCCTGGGCGCCATCGTGGCCTTGCAGCGCATCCCCGACCTGACCCAGCGCAAACCGCTGGCCGCGGCCTTGTTCGAGCGCCTGTCGCTGCTGGTGCAGGCGTTTCGCAACATCGTGTTCGCGCAGATCAAGATCTCGCTGCTCAACACCGCCTTTACCGGGGTATTCCTGGCGGTGGTGCTGCCGCTGTTCGGGGTGCACCTGCCGCTGACCAAGACGCTGATCGTGCTGACCTTCCTGCTGGGGCTACTGCCGGTGATCGGCAACCTGATGTCCAACACGCTGATCACCATCGTCGGCCTGTCGCTGTCGATCTGGGTGGCGGTGGCGGCGCTGGGCTACCTGATCGTGATCCACAAGGTCGAGTACTTTCTCAATGCGCGCATCGTGGGCGGGCAGATTCGCGCCAAGTCGTGGGAGCTGCTGCTGGCGATGCTGGTGTTCGAGGCGGCGTTCGGCTTGCCGGGCGTGGTCGCGGGGCCGATCTACTATGCGTACCTGAAGAGCGAGTTGCGCCGGGCCGAGCTGGTGTAAGGCCGACGGGCCTCTTCGCCAGCCTTGCTGGCGAAGAGGCCAACTCATTTCTGTGGATAAGTGACCGCTTCCACCCGATCCAGCCCCGCACCCATGAAGAAGGTGTACGGCCGCCCGAGCTTCATCTGCTCGGCGTAGCACTGGCTGTTCAGCGCCTTGACCCGATAGTCGATCTGGTAGGCACGCATCAGCTCGTGCTCGCCCAGGTCCGCCAGCTTGAACGCGATGCTCAGGCTCTTGCGGTTCTGCTCGTCAGCCGGCAGCAGCGCGAGTTCACCCTTGTCGACCTGCTGCTGCAGGCTGGCCTGCTTGAAGCGGTAGCGGGCACTCACCTTCCACAGGCTGAAGGCATTCGCTTCGCCTGTTTCGGCAAACTCCAGCACCACCCGCTGCGGGTCATCGCCCTTGGCCGCGTAGACGTCGGTCATGCCCGGGTAATACTGGCGCGGGCTGATGTACAGCAGGCAACTGACCTCGGCCTGCACCTGTTCGTTGACATCCATCGTGGTGCCCGGCCATTGCTCCGGCATCGCGGCCACCGTGCTCACTTCGTCGCCCGGTTCGGCGGGCAGGGTGAACGAGGCGGGCATCGCCTCCAGGGCCTGCAGCTGGCTTGGGGTCAGGCGCTGGCGCTCGGCGGCGGTGGGTTGCAGGGTGACTTCGATAGCGAAGGTGACAGCGTTGCGCGCCTGCACGATGTCCTCGAACAGCCCGCGCAAGGCGGCCTGCTGCTGTTCATCCAGCGGTTGCAGCAGCACCACATGCACCAGGCGCTTGTCCTCGGCATCCACGTCGAAACGCAGGCGCTTGGGGTCGACCTGGCGCTGTTCGAGGGCCTCGCCGATCATCTGCAGGTTGATCGGGTCCAGCCCCCAGCGGGCGGTGCCGACGTCGGTCTGAAAGCGCACGCTCATGAATGTTTCATCGCCGCAGCCGCCCAGCAGCAGCGCGCTCGACAGTGCCAGGGTTCTGGCCAGGTTCATTGGGTTTCTTCCTTGTAGGTCACCGATTCGAGCCGGTCCAGGCCGTCCCCGACCCGAAAGCTCAGGGGGCGTGGCAAGTGGTTGGCAGCGCTTTCGCACGAATGGATCAGCTGCGAAGCATTGGGTTGCAACGGAAAACTGCGGTACAGCCGCTGTTGCCCCAGGTCCGAAAAGCCCAGCATCACCACCAGTGGGTCCACCGACAGGTAGTTCGGCTCGACGAGCCACAGTTCGCCTTTGTCGATCCTGCCTTGCAGGCCGGCGTCGGTCAGCCGGTAATGCGCCGGGTAGTGCGCTTCGCCCAGCTCGACGCTGACCTGATTGGCCGTGTCCAGCGTCATCTGCCACAGGCCGGTGATGCCTTCCGGCAACGGCTTTACCGGCAGCGCCTGCAGTTGGCAGGTGACCTTGGAGTTGATGCGTTCGGTCACGTCCCGCGGCACGTTGTCGTCGTCCCTGGGCATCAGCGCCATGGTCAGCACCGTCGGGCTGAGCTCCAGCGGGATCAACAACGGTTGCGGCAGCGCGTCGATCCGCTGGCGCTCTGCCGCGCTCAGGGCCTGGCGTTGCTCGGGGGTGATGTCCAGGGTGAGTTCGATCTGCAGCGTGTTCGCCGCGCGTGCCTGCAGGATCTCGTCGAATGGTTCGCGCAACGCCTTGCGCTGCGCCTCGCTCAGCGGCTGCAGTTCCCTCACGTACACCAGGTGTTGGTCTTCGAGGTCGACCCGCCAGCGCAGGCTTTTCGGGTCGATCTGGCGTTGCACCAGGGCCTCGTAGATCATCTGCTGCTTGCGCGCGTCCAGGCCGGTGCCCGACGAGCCGGCCGAGTCCTCGAAGCGCAGGGTCATCAGGTCGTCGTTGCAACCGGCCAGCAGCAAGGCGCTGATCAGCGCCAGGGGTTTGAAACTCATCTGTTCACGTCCTTGTGGGGCGGCGGGCTAGCCGTAACGCTTGCGGGCTTCGATCGCCAGGCCGCTACCGATGCTGCCGAAGATGTTGCCCTCGACGTGGCGCGCGTTGGGCAGCATGGCCGCCACGCTCTGGCGCAGGGCAGGGATGCCGCTGGAGCCGCCGGTGAAGAATACCGTGTCGACCTGCGCCACCCCTACACCGGCCTTGTTCAGCAGCTCGCCGACGCTGCCACGCACACGTTCGAGCAGGCTGTCGATGGACGCCTCGAACAGCGCACGGGTCAACTCCACACTCAGCTCGGGCTGCACGCGCTTGAGGTCGACCAGGCGGCTGTCGCTGTGGGTCAGCTCGATCTTGGTGGCTTCCACTTCCATCGCCAGCCAGTGCCCGGCGCGCTGTTCGATCAGCTTGAACAGGCGGTCGATGCCGTCGGTGTCCTCGATGTCGTAGCGCATGCTGCCCAGCGCCAGCTGGGATTTCTGCGAGTACACCGAGTTGATGGTGTGCCAGGTGGCCAGGTTCATGTGGTGGCTGGTGGGCATGAAGGCACCGCTTTTCATGCGGCTGCCATAGCCGAACAGCGGCATCACGCCCTGCAGGCTCAGCTGCTTGTCGAAGTCGGTACCGCCGATGTGCACGCCACCGGTGGCCAGGATGTCGGCGTGGCGGTCATCGAGCATGTGGCGCTCGGGGGCCAGGCGTACCAGCGAGAAGTCCGAGGTACCACCGCCGATGTCGACGATCAGCACCAGCTCTTCGCCCTGGATGCTCGACTCGTAGTCGAAGGCTGCGGCGATTGGTTCGTACTGGAACGACACGTCCTTGAAGCCGATCTTCTTCGCCACCTCGGCCAGGGTGTCTTCGGCCTCCTGGTCGGCGGCCTGGTCGTCGTCGACGAAATGCACCGGGCGGCCCAGCACCACCTCGTCGAAGTCGCGCCCGGCATTGGCCTCGGCGCGCTTCTTCAGCTCGCCGATGAACATGCCCAGCAGGTCCTTGAACGGCAGCGCGGTGCCCAGCACGCTGGTGTCGTGCTTGATCAGCTTGGAGCCCAGCAGGCTCTTGAGCGAGCGCATCAGGCGGCCTTCGTAGCCCTCCAGGTACTCGTGCAGGGCCAGCCGGCCATAGACCGGGCGCCGCTCCTCAATATTGAAGAACACCACCGAGGGCAAGGTGATCTTGCCGTCTTCCAGGGCAATCAGCGAATCCACGCCGGGACGGTGCCAGCCGACGGTGGAATTGGAGGTGCCGAAGTCGATACCGCAGGCGCGGGCCGGGGATGCGTGACTCATGGGTGTGCTTCCGGGGGAAAAACGGCCGCGCAGTTTATGCCAGCCATCGGCAGAATCAAGACCGAATATCTGCTCGACAGCAATCCTTTGTCCGACTTGAAAGGCTATGCTTGACCCCAATCTTCACAGCAGTGATGCATTCGATAACCGATGGTGAATCGTAAAGATGGACTTCAAAGACTATTACAAGATCCTTGGCGTAGAGCCCACGGCGGATGAAAAGGCGATCAAGACCGCCTACCGCAAGCTTGCGCGCAAGTATCACCCGGACGTCAGCAAAGAGCGCGACGCCGAAAACCACTTCAAGGAAGTGAACGAGGCCTATGAGGCCCTGAGCAGCCCTGAAAAGCGCGCCGAATACGACGAGCTGCGCAAGTACGGCCAGCACGGCCGGCCCTTCCAGGGCCCGCCGGGCTGGGAAAGCCGTGGCGGTGGCGGTGGCGGTGCCGACTTTGGCGGCGGCGACTTCTCGGACTTCTTCAGTTCCATTTTCGGCTCGGCCGGACGTGGCAACGGCAACCCCTTTGGCCGTGGCCAGCAACGCAGTGCCGGTCGGCGAGGGCAGGACGTGGAAATGGAACTGGCGATTTTCCTCGAGGAAACCCTGGCCAACGAGTCGAAGAAGATCAGCTTCCAGGTGCCGCAGTACAACGCGGCCGGGCAGCGCACGGGCGACACCACCAAGACCCTCAACGTCAAGATCCCTGCCGGGGTGACCGACGGCGAGCGCATCCGCCTCAAGGGCCAGGGTGCACCGGGCGTGGGCGGCGGCGCCAATGGCGACCTGTACCTGATCATTCGCCTGGCACCCCACCCGCTGTTCGATGTCGAAGGTCATGACCTGATCATCACCGTGCCGCTGGCACCGTGGGAGGCTGCGCTGGGCACCAAGGTCGAGATGCCGACCCTGACCGGCAAGGTCAACCTGACCATCCGCCCCGACAGCCAGAGCGGCCAGCGCCTGCGCATCAAGGGCATGGGCCTGAGCAACAAGCAAGGCCAGCGTGGCGACCTGTATGCGCAGCTGAAGGTGGTGATGCCGACGCAATCGAGCGCCGAAGCCCGCGAACTGTGGACCAAACTGTCGGAGAAGGCCGGGTTCAACCCGCGAACTCAATGGAGTAAGTGACCATGAGCAGTACCCTGATCGTTCAACTGGACATGCGAACCCTTTGTCAGGAGGCCGATGTACCGGCAGCCTACGTGATCGAGATCGTCGAGCACGGCATCGTTGAACCTTCGGGGCGAACGCCGGAGGAATGGGTGTTCGACGACCGTGCCCCGGTGCTGGCCAAGCGCGCGGCCAAGCTGCACCAGGAGCTGGAACTGGAGTGGGAAGGGGTGGCGCTGGCGCTGGAGCTGCTGGAGGAAGTGAAGCAGTTGCGCAGTGAGAACTCGATGTTGAAGCAGCGCCTGGGAAGGTTTGTGCAGGGCTGACCGGCCCAATCGCGGGTCAAGCCCGCTCCCACCGATACGCCGTTGGCCTCCAAGCCAGCGCTGTACCTGTGGGAGCGGGCTTGACCCGCGATGAGGCCCTCAGCCCTGTGGGGGCTGCGCCCCCGGTGCCAGCATCAGTTGCATGAAGGTCAGGTCCAGCCACTTGCCGAACTTCACCCCCACTTGCGGCATCTGTCCGTTCAGGGTGAAGCCCAGCCGCTCGTGCAGGCGGATCGACGCCGTATTGCCGCTCTCGATCGCCGCCACCATCACATGCTTGCCACAGCCCCTGGCACGCTCGATCAGCGCCTGCATCAGCAACGGCCCCAGGCCCTGGCCGCGCTGGTCGCTGCGGATGTACACCGAATGCTCCACGGTGTGGCGAAACCCCTCGAACGGGCGCCAGTCGCCGAACGAGGCATAGCCCAGCACGTCCCCTGCCTCATTCACCGCCACCAGAATCGGATAACCCTGCCCCTGGCGCGCCGCGAACCACGCCTGGCGATTGCCCAGGTCGACCGTCTGCTCGTTCCAGATCGCCAGGGTGTTGAGCACCGCATCGTTGTAGATATCACGGATGGCCGGCAGGTCGGCGTGCACGGCGTCGCGGATGTGGTTCATGACAGGCTCTCGAAACGGGACAGGCGCACAGATTAAATCGTAACCAGGCCGCGTACACCTTCGGCCTCCATGTTTTCCCCGCGGCCCTGCTGCACGATCTCGCCGCGGGACATCACCAGGTACTGGTCGGCCAGCTCGGCGGCAAAGTCGTAGAACTGCTCCACCAGCAGAATCGCCATGTCGCCACGCGCGGCCAGTTGGCGGATCACCGCACCGATCTCCTTGATCACCGATGGCTGGATGCCTTCGGTGGGCTCGTCGAGAATCAGCAGGCGCGGGCGGCTGGCCAGGGCGCGGCCGATGGCCAGTTGCTGTTGCTGGCCACCGGACAGGTCGCCGCCGCGGCGGTGTTTCATCTGCAGCAGTACCGGGAACAGTTCGTAGATGAAGGCCGGCACCTCCCGCGCCTGGCTGGCGCCGAAGCGTGACAGGCCCATCAGCAGGTTCTCCTCCACCGTCAGGCGCGGGAAAATCTCGCGGCCCTGGGGCACGTAGGCGATTCCGGCGTGCACGCGCTGGTGCGGCTTGAGCGTGGTGATGGCCTGGCCCTCCCAGTGCACGCTGCCTTCGCGGGCGGGCAGCAGGCCCATCAGGCAGCGCAGCAGGGTGGTCTTGCCCACGCCGTTGCGGCCCAGCAGGCAGGTTACCTCACCGACCTTGGCCTGGAACGACAGGCCGCGCAGGATGTGGCTGCCGCCGTAGTACTGGTGCAGGGTGTCGATTTTCAGCATGTACCTTGTCCTTTTTTGTCTGTACCGGCAACGCCGGCTCCTACAAGAACCGCGGTGTCTCTGTAGGAGCCGGCGTTGCCGGCGAAGCTTTTCAGCGCCCCAGATAAACCTCGATCACCCGATCATCGGCCTGCACCTGTTCCAGCGAACCCTCTGCCAGCACGCTGCCCTGGTGCAGCACCGTCACATGGTCGGCAATGCTGCCGACAAACCCCATGTCGTGCTCCACCACCATCAGCGAATGCCGGCCGGCCAGGCTTTTGAACAGCTCGGCGGTGAATTCGGTCTCGGCGTCGGTCATGCCCGCCACCGGTTCGTCCAGCAGCAGCAACTGCGGGTCCTGCATCAGCAGCATGCCGATCTCCAGAAACTGCTTCTGCCCATGGGACAGCAACCCCGCCGGGCGCTGCGCCGACCCGGTCAGGCGAATGGTCTGCAGCACCTGGTCGATACGGTCGCGCTGTTCGCCGCCGAGTCTCGCGCACAGGCTGGCCCACACCGACTTGTCGGCCTTCTGCGCCAGTTCCAGGTTTTCGTACACGCTCAAGGCCTCGAACACCGTCGGCTTCTGGAACTTGCGCCCGATGCCGGCCTGGGCGATCTGCACCTCGCTCATGCGCGTCAGGTCCAGGGTCTCGCCGAACCAGGCCTTGCCGGTGGTGGGGCGGGTCTTGCCGGTGATCACGTCCATCAGCGTGGTCTTGCCCGCCCCGTTGGGCCCGATGATGCAGCGCAACTCGCCCACGCCGATGTACAGGTTCAGCGCATTCAGCGCCTTGAAGCCGTCGAAGCTCACGCTGATGTCCTCCAGCGTCAGCACCGTGCCGTGGCGCACGTCCAGCCCCGGCTGGCGTGCCTGGCCCAGGCCGATGGCATCGCGACCGCTGCCGGCGTCGATGATCGGTTCGAGCATGAACTCGGGGTGTACGGCAGGCAGCGGTACGCTTCTCATTGTTCACCCCTTTTCTTCAGCAGGCCGACCACGCCTCTGGGCAGGTAAAGCGTTACCAGAATGAACAGCGCACCGAGAAAGAACAGCCAGAACTCGGGGAACGCCACGGTGAACCAGCTCTTCATGCCATTGACCACGCCGGCGCCCAGCAGCGGCCCGATCAGCGTGCCGCGCCCGCCCAGGGCTACCCACACGGCGGCCTCGATGGAATTGGTGGGCGACATCTCGCTGGGGTTGATGATGCCCACCTGCGGCACGTACAGCGCACCCGCCAGGCCGCACAGCACGGCGCTCAGCACCCACACGAACAGCTTGAAGCCGCGCGGGTCGTAGCCGCAGAACATCAGGCGGTTCTCGGCGTCGCGCAGCGCCGTGAGCACGCGCCCGAACTTGCTGCGCGCCAGGCGCCAGCCCAGGTACAGGCTGCCCGCCAGCAAGGCCACGGTGAGCAGGAACAGCACCGCGCGGGTGCCCTGGGCGGTGATCTCGAAACCCAGGATGCTGCGAAAGTTGGTGAAGCCGTTGTTGCCGCCAAAGCCGGTCTCGTTGCGAAAGAACAGCAGCATGCCGGCAAAGGTCAGGGCCTGGGTCATGATCGAGAAGTACACGCCCTTGATCCGCGAACGGAACGCGAAGTAGCCGAACACCAGCGCCAAAAGCCCCGGCGCCAGCACCACCAGGCACAGTGCCCAGGCAAAGTGCTGGGTGCCGGCCCAGTACCACGGCAGCTCGCTCCACGACAGAAAGGTCATGAACGCCGGCAGGCCGTCGCCGGCCGCTTCGCGCATCAGGTACATGCCCATGGCGTAGCCGCCCAGGGCGAAGAACAGGCCATGGCCCAGCGACAGCAACCCGGCGTAGCCCCACACCAGGTCCAGCGCCAGGGCAACGATGGCGTAGCACAGGATCTTGCCCACCAGGGTCAGGGTGTAGGCCGACACCTGCAGGCTGTGGCCGGCTGGCAGCAACGACAGCAGTGGCAGGGCGATCAGCACCAGCAGCACCAGGGCGCCGACGGCCAGGGTCAGGCGCGGGCCGGCCTTTTGTGTAGCAGTGACAAGCAGTGGCTGGTTCATCAGTCGATTACCCGTCCCTTGAGGGCGAACAGGCCTTGCGGACGCTTCTGGATGAACAGAATGATCAGCGCAAGGATGAGGATCTTGCCTAGCACCGCACCGATCTGCGGCTCCAGCAACTTGTTGGCTATGCCCAGGCCGAACGCGGCCCACAGGCTGCCGGCCAGTTGCCCGACGCCACCGAGCACCACCACCAGGAACGAGTCGATGATGTAGCTCTGGCCCAGGTCCGGGCCGACGTTGCCGATCTGGCTCAGGGCCACGCCGCCAAGGCCGGCGATACCCGAACCCAGGCCGAAGGCGAGCATGTCCACGCGCCCGGTGGGCACGCCGCAGCAGGCGGCCATGTTGCGGTTCTGGGTGACGGCGCGCACGTTCAGGCCCAGGCGGGTGCGGTTGAGCAGCAGCCAGGTGAGCAGCACCACGCACAGGGCGAAACCGATGATCACCAGGCGGCTGTAGGGCAGCACCAGGTTGGGCAGTACCTGCAGGCCGCCGGAGAGCCAGGCCGGGTTGGCCACCTCGACGTTCTGCGCGCCGAACAGCAGGCGGATGGCCTGGATCAGGATCAGGCTGATGCCCCAGGTGGCCAGCAGGGTTTCCAGCGGGCGCCCGTACAGGTGGCGGATCACCGTGCGTTCGAGCAGCATGCCGACCCCGGCACTCACACCGAAGGCCACCGGCAGTGCCAGCAGTGGGTAGAAGTCCAGCGCGCCGGGGGCGTAGCGCTGCACCAGCACTTGCACCACGTAGGTGCTGTAGGCGCCGAGCATCAGCATTTCGCCGTGGGCCATGTTGATCACCCCCAGCAGGCCGAAGGTGATCGCCAGGCCCAGGGCTGCCAGCAGCAGGATCGAACCCAGCGACAGCCCGCTGAAGGCCTGGCCGAGCAGCTCGCCGATCAGCAGCTTGCGCTTGACCTGGGCCAGGCTGGTTTCGGCGGCGGTGCGCACCGTGGGGTCGGTTTCCACACTGGGGTCGAGCAGGCTTTCGAGGCGGGTGCGGGCCATCGGGTCGCCGGTTTCGCCCAGCAGGCGCACGGCGGCCAGGCGTACGGCGGGGTCTGTCGCGACCAGTTGCAGGTTGGCCAGGGCCAGGCCCAGGGCTGCGTGCACGGCGGCGTCGGGCTCGCTGGCAAAGCGCCGGTCGAGGAAGGCGACCTGAGCGGGCTGCGCGCTTTTCTGCAGTTGCTGGGCGGCGGCCAGGCGGACCCTGGCGTCATCGCTGAGCAGTCGATGGCTGGCCAGGGCGTTGTCCACCAGGCCGCGCAGGCGGTTGTTCAGGCGCAGCTTGCGGCTGTCGTCCGGGCCCAGGCGGCCTTGCTGCAGCGAACTCAGCAGTTCGAGGCGCGCGGGGTCGGGTTGCGCCGCCCAGCCCTGCAGCAGGCTGGCCTGCTCGTTGGGCTTGGCGGCGATGAAGTAGTCGGCGTCGCCAGCGGCCCGGGCTGCCAGAGGCAGCAGCAGGAGCAGGGCGAGCAACAGCGAGTGGAGTGCCTTGGGCATGGCGGCTTCCTCGAAAGGTTAGGTGACTGTCAGGGCCTCTTCGCGGGTCAAGCCCGCTCCTACAGAGTTCGGTGATCCCTGTGGGAGCGGGCTTGACCCGCGATGGGCCGCACGGCGGCCCCCTGCCTCAGTTGCCTTTCACGGCATAATCCGGCCGCTTGTCGTTGCCCGGAATGAACGGGCTCCACGGCTGCGCGCGCAGCGGCTGCTCGGTCTGCCACACCACGCTGAACTGCCCGTCATCCTGGATCTCGCCGATCATCACCGGCTTGTGCAGGTGGTGGTTGGTCTTGTCCATGGTCAGGGTGAAGCCCGACGGCGCCTTGAATGTCTGCCCCGCCAGCGCCTCGCGCACCTTGTCCACATCGGTGCTCTTGGCCTTTTCCACCGCCTGGGCCCACATATGGATGCCCACATAGGTGGCCTCCATCGGGTCGTTGGTCACTGCCTTGTCGGCGCCCGGCAGGTTCTTCGCCTTGGCATAGGCCTTCCAGTCGGCCACGAATTGCGTGTTGACCGGGTTGTCCACCGACTCGAAGTAGTTCCACGCCGCCAGGTGCCCCACCAGCGGCTTGGTGTCGATGCCGCGAAGCTCCTCTTCACCCACCGAGAACGCCACCACCGGCACGTCGGTGGCCTTCAGGCCCTGGTTGGCCAGTTCCTTGTAGAACGGCACGTTGGAGTCGCCGTTGACGGTGGAGATCACCGCCGTCTTGCCCCCGGCCGAGAACTTCTTGATGTTGGCCACGATGGTCTGGTAATCGCTGTGGCCGAACGGGGTGTACACCTCCTCGATGTCCTTGTCGGCCACGCCCTTGCTGTGCAGGAACGCACGCAGAATCTTGTTGGTGGTGCGTGGGTACACGTAGTCGGTGCCCAGCAGGAAGAAGCGCTTGGCCGCGCCACCGTCCTCGCTCATCAGGTATTCCACCGCCGGTATCGCCTGCTGGTTGGGCGCTGCCCCGGTGTAGAACACGTTGGGCGACATCTCTTCACCTTCGTACTGCACCGGGTAGAACAGCAGCCCGTTGAGTTCCTCGAACACCGGCAGCACCGACTTGCGCGACACCGAGGTCCAGCAGCCGAACACCACCGCGACCTTGTCCTGGGTCAGCAACTGGCGGCTCTTCTCGGCGAACAGCGGCCAGTTGGAGGCCGGGTCGACCACCACCGGCTCCAGCAGCTTGCCGTTGACCCCGCCCTTGGCGTTGATCTGCTCGATGGTCATCAGGGCCATGTCCTTGAGCGAGGTCTCGGAGATCGCCATGGTGCCCGACAGCGAATGCAGGATGCCGACCTTGATGGTCTCGGCGGCCTGGACCGTCCAGCTCAGGCCCATCGCGGCAATCGACGCGCTGAGGGTGAATGCCTTGATCAGACTGCGACGCTTCATAGTGCTCTCTCCATGGGATCGAATGGTTCTGCTGGGCAGACCGCGACTTTGCGCAGAGAGCTTTAGCAAGGGCTGTGCCGATGTCGTACACAGGCTTGCCAGCGGCGTGTTCACAAGGTGCAGGGCAGGGTGGGTGCACCGGGATGGCGCTTGCCGTGGTGCAGTACGCGCAAGACTGCACAGCAATAGTTCACGGCGATGCCTTATGCTTGCGCCCTCACTTCAACTCGGCTCAAGGATTTTCGCCATGGAAGCGTCATCGCTGTACTTTCGCTGCAACATCACCCCGGCCCAGTACCAGGCCGCGGTGACCTCACCTGCGGCGGGCGCTGGCGAGTTCGATGACTGGCAGCAATGGCTGGACGCCGCCGAGGTGCACGGGGTACGTGATCTTGACCAGAAGGCGCCTGAAAATGCGGTGGCGCTGGGCGATTTGCTTCAGGGCTGGGTCGACTGCATGTACGGCAGCCTGATGCAGTACGACGAGGCGTCGCAGGTCTGGCAGTTCGCGTTGGTGGAGTTCACCAACAATTACGGCGAGATGATCCAGCTGCTGGCCCCTCTGCGTCAGATGGCGAAGTACGCCAAGCCGGAGTCGGACAGCTTCCTGCTGGTCTATTCGTATATCTGGGGTGATGGCGACAATGCGTTCCTCACCCTGGGCCAGCAGCGCAGCCAGTTTGCCAGCGGCCCTTCGCCCGAACAGCGGGCCGAGGCCGATGGCGTGCTGGAAGGGCTTGCCCAAGCCCTCCAGCAGCAGGAGTACGACTACGACTGACGCGGCGTGGTAGCGGGCACCGGCACACGCGCCTGGCGCTTGCGGCGCACGGTCTGGTAGGTCACGGCCAGCAGAACGAACCACAGCGGCGTCACCAGCAGGGCCTGGCGGGTATCGCTCTCCAGGCACAGCAACACCAGGATGAAAGCGAAGAACGTCAGGCATACCCAGCACATGAAGCGCCCGCCCGGCATCTTGTACTTCGAGGCCTGGTGCAGCGGCGCACGCTCCTTGCGGTAGGTGAGGTACGACAGCAGGATCAGCGTCCACACGAACATGAACAGGATCGCCGACACCGTGGTCACCAGGGTGAAGGCCTCGATCAGGTCGGGGATCACGTACATCAGGGCCGCGCCCAGCAGCAGGCAGGTGCACGAGAAGTACAGGCCGTTGGCCGGCACCTTGCGGCTGGACAGGGTCTCGAAGCTTTTCGGCGCATCGCCCTGCTGGGCCAGGCCGAACAGCATGCGGCTGGTGGAAAACACCCCGCTGTTGGCCGAGGAGGCCGCCGAGGTCAGCACCACGAAGTTGATGATGCTCGCCGCCGCCGGCAGCCCGGCCAGCACGAACAGCTCGACGAACGGGCTCTTGCCCGGCACCACGTCGCGCCACGGGGTGACGGCCATGATCGCGATCAGCGCCAGCACGTAGAACATGATGATGCGGATCGGGATCGAGTTGATCGCCCGCGGCAGGGTGCGCTCGGGGTTCTTCGCCTCGGCGGCGGTGGTGCCCACCAGTTCGATGCCGACGAAGGCGAACACGGCAATCTGGAAGCCCGCGAAAAAGCCCATCAGGCCATGGGGGAACATGCCCGCGTCATTCCACAGGTTGCTCAGCTGTGCACTGGTGCCGGTGGGTGATTGGAAGCCGACGAACACCATGTACAGGCCGGTGCACACCAGCGCCATGATCGCGATGATCTTGATCAGGGCGAACCAGAACTCGATTTCGCCGAACAGCTTCACCGTGATCAGGTTCAGCGACAGTAGCACGCCGACGCAGGCCAGGGCCGGCGCCCATTGCGGCAGGTCAGGGAACCAGAACTGCGAGTAGGCGGCGATTGCGATCACGTCGGCAATACCGGTGATGATCCAGCAGAACCAGTAGGTCCAGCCGGTGAAGTAGCCGGCCCAGGGGCCGAGCAGGTCGGCGGAGAAATCGATGAACGACTTGTAGTTGAGGTTCGAAAGCAGCAGTTCGCCCATGGCACGCATGACGAAGAACAGCATGAAACCGATGATCATGTAGACGAAGATGATCGACGGGCCAGCCAGGCTGATGGTCTTGCCCGAGCCCATGAACAGGCCGGTGCCGATGGCCCCGCCAATCGCGATGAGCTGGATATGGCGGTTGGTGAGGTTGCGTTGCAGGTCGTGGGCCGGGGTGTCCGGCGGTTGCTGGTTGGTCATGGGTGGCATTCCATTGAGGAGTCAGTCTTCTTGTGCGTGAAGCGCTCGCTAGGCTATCACGGGCTTTTGCCCTGGCGAGGTGGCAATACGTCTCAAGTTGGTACGTTCGCACCGCTTTGTTGATCGCGGTCAAGGCAGGATTTCCGGGCCAGGCAAGGGCTCAGCGCCAGGCAGCAGTTCAGCGCCGGCGCATCATGCCGATGAAGAACAGCCCGCCGATGGCCGCCGTGGCGATGCCGATGGGCAGGTCTTCAGGGGCGATCAGGGTGCGTGCGGCCACATCCACCCAGATCAGGAACAGGCTGCCCAGCAGCAGCGACACCGGCAGCAGCCGGCGGTGCTCGGCGCCCACCAGGCGCCGCGCAATGTGCGGCACCATCAGGCCGACAAAGCCGATGGAGCCGCTGATCGCCACCAGCACGCCAGTCAGCAGCGAGCAGATCAGAAACGCCAGCAGGCGCACCGAGCGTGCGTTCAGGCCCAGGGTCACGGCGGTCTGCTCGCCGGCCATCAGCGCATTGAGCGCGCGTGCCATGCCCAGCAGCAGGCCCAGCCCCAGCAGCACGCTGGCTGCCGGCACCGCCAGCAGCTCCCAGCGCGCCAGGCCCAGGCCGCCGAGCATCCAGAACATCACCGCCGAGCTTGCACGATGATCGCCCATGAACAGCAGCAGGTTGGCCAGCGCCATCATCACGAAGGCCACGGCCACCCCGCACAGCAACAGGCGGTCGCTGTCCAGGCGGCCATGCCGGCTGGCAATCGCCAGCACCAGCAGCATGCTGCACAGCGCGCCGACAAAGGCTGCCAGCGGCAGGGTCAGCACGCCGATCAGTTCACCCACATGCAGCACCACCAGCACCGCACCCAGGGTGGCGCCGGAGGTCACGCCGAGCAGGTGCGGGTCGGCCAGCGGGTTGCGCGTGACCGCCTGCAGCACCGCGCCGATCATCGCCAGGCCGCCGCCCACCAGCGCGCCCAGGAGCATGCGCGGCACCCGGATCAGCCACACGATATGTTCCTGGCCGGCGGTCCAGGCGGGCACCTCGGGGGCAATACCGAACACCTTGAACAGCAGCACCCGGGCGACCACCTCGACCGGCACCGGGGCCGAACCGAACCCCAGCGAGAGCACGCACGACACCAGCAGCAGGCCGCTCAGCGCCAGCAGCATCAGGCGATAGCGATTGTTCATGCGCCGTGCAGGCCCTTGGCGATGGCCTCGATAGCCTCGACGTTTTCCAGGCTCGGCGTGGCGGCCACATAGGGAATGACCACGAAGCGCCGGTTACGCACCGCGTCGACCGATTGCAGGGCCGGGTGCTGTTCCAGAAACTGCTGCTTCTGCGCGGCGGTGATCTCGCCGTAGTCGACGATCACGATCACCTCGGGGTTGCGTTCGACCACGCTTTCCCAGTTCACGCGGGTCCAGCTGGCCTCGATGTCATCGAGGATGTTGCGCCCGCCGGCGGCGTTGATCAGCGCCTCGGGCATGCCCAGGCGCCCGGAGGTCATGGCGCGGTCTTCGCCGCTGTCATACAGGAACACCCGCGGGCGCTGCGCCGGCAGGTGCTGCTGCACGCTGGCCACGCGCTGCTGCATCTGCTCGATCAGCTGGCTGGCGCGGGCCTGCACGTCGAAGATCCGGCCCAGGTTGCGCAGGTCGGTGTAGGTGTCGTCCAGGCTCGCCGGCGGGCGCTTCATCACGAACGCGCACGACTCGGTCAGCTCGTACACCGCGATGCCCAGCGGCGCCAGGCTCTGCGGGGTGAGGTCGCCGCCCACGCGCATGCCGTAGTCCCAGCCGGCGAAGAAGAAGTCGACGTTGGCGTTGAGCAGGGTTTCCACCGAAGGGTACTTGCTGGCCAGCTCCGGCAGGCCGTCGAGTTCCTTGCGCAGCGCCGGGGTCACTGCCTTCCAGCCGCTGACGCCGCTGTAGCCGACCATCTTCGTGCGCAGGCCCAGGGCGAGCATCATCTGGGTCATGTTGATGTCGTGGCTCAGGGCGCGTTCGGGGGCCTTGGCGAAGGTCACCTCGCGGTTGCAGCTGTGCACCGTGAGCGGGTAGTGCGTGACCTCGGCCAGGGCCGGGCCGGCGACCAGCAGCAGCGCGGCAAGCAGGGCGGATCGAATCATTGGGGGGCTATCCAGGTGATGCGTGGATGGTCGGCCAGCGGGTGGCGGTCGATCAGCGCCTGAACGCCGAACACCTCGCGCAGCAGCTCGGCGGTGAGGACCTGGTGCGGCGTGCCGCTGGCCACGATGCGGCCGTGGTCGAGCACGTACAGGCGGTCGCAGAAGGCCGCGGCCAGGTTCAGGTCGTGGATGCTGGCCAGGGTGGCGATGCGCAGCTGGCGCACCTGGTGCAGCAGGGCCAGTTGGTAACGCGGGTCGAGGTGGTTGGTCGGTTCGTCGAGGATCAGTACGCGCGGTTGCTGCACCAGGGCGCGGGCCAGGATCACGCGCTGCTTTTCACCGCCCGAAAGGGTGGCGAAGGCGTGGTCGTCGAAGCCGTGCAGGCCGACATCGAGCAGCGCCTGCTGTACACGCTGGCGGTCTTGGCGGCTGTCGCCGTCGAACAGGCCCTGGTGCGGAATGCGCCCCATGGCGACCACTTCGGCCACGTTCAGGCCAAACGCGTCGGGAAACTCCTGCAGCACCACCGCGATGCGCTGGGCACACCAGCGCGGCGATTGTTGCCAGAGGTTGTGGTCGTCGAGGGTGATGTGCCCGCGTTCGGGCGCGTTGAAGCGGTAGGCGCACCGCAGCAGGCTGGTCTTGCCGCTGCCGTTGGGGCCAATGAGGCCGACGAATTCGCCGGGGCGCACCTGCAGGTCGACGCCACGCAGCTGGAACTGGTGGTGGCAGTGGCCGTGGCCTTTGGGGGACCAGTGCAGGTTGTGGATATTCAGGGTGGTCATGTGTCGTCTATTCGGGCCTCTTCGCCGGCAAGGCCGGCTCCTGCAGGACCGGTGTGGTGTGTAGGAGCCGGCCTTGCCGGCGAATGGGGCGACGCGGTCAGAAGGTGTAGTCGGCCGTCACGAAGAACGCGCGCGGCTCACCCAGGATCCATTGCTGGCCGTCATTGTACTGACTTTGCGCGTACCGACGGTCGAACAGGTTGTTCAACTGCAGGCCCAGCGTGGCATCGCTGAGCACCTGCCACGCCACCGAGGCATCCACCACCGTGTAGCTCGGCAGCCGGGTAGTGTTGCCCATGTCGGCATAGCGCCCGTCCACATAGCGCACCCCGGCGCCGGCGCGCAGGCTGTCGGTCAGGCCCTTGCTCAGCCACAGGTTGGCGGTGCGCCCCGGTACGTCGGTGGGGCGGTTGCCGGCCCGCGATACCATCACGCCGTTCACCTCCTGCTCGAATTCGTCATAGCGTGCACGCACGAACGCGGCGTTGGCCTGTACCTGCCAGTCGTGCGGCAGCTGCAGGTCCAGGCTGGCCTCGATGCCGTCGGACGACTGCTTGCCCACCTGCAGTTGCCGGCCGGTGCCGATCTGCGACGGGTCGTCGGTGAGCAGGTCCTTCTTGACGATGTGGTATGCCGCCAGGGTCCATTCGCCACGCTGCTGCCAGAACTGCTGCTTGACCCCGACCTCGGTCTGGCGCGCCTTGGCCAGGCCGTACTGCTGCTGGTCGGGGCTCAGCGAGATCAAGCCGCCAACGCCATCGGTGCTGGTGGCGTGCTGGGCATACAGCGACGTTTCGGGGGTGAGGGCGAACACCAGCCCGGCCTTCCAGTTGTTGCCGTCCAGGCTGGTGTCACTGCGTGTGTTGCCGATCACTTCGCTGCGCAGGTCGTTGCGGTCCAGGTGCACCACGTCGCGGCGCACGCCCGTCACCAGCGACAGGCGCTCGGTGAGCTGCAGGCGGTTTTCGGCGAACAGCGCGAACTGGTGGGTCAGGCTGTCGAACTGCGGACGGTACGCCGAATCGCTGGCAAAGCCGCTGCGCTGCGGGTGGCGCAGGTCGATCGGCTCGCCGCCGACGATGCTGTCGTTGAACGGCGCGTTGCTGTTGAGCTGGAAGCGGATGCGGTTGTAGTCGGCGCCCACCAGGGTCTGGCTGTCGAGGCCGAACAGGCTGTGCCTGAAGGTGAAGGTCTGGCGATCACCCACCTGCTCCTGCTGGTGCTTGATGCCGAAGTTGCCACTGCGCAGCAGTTGCTGGCTGGCCGCATCCCAGGTGTAGTTCTCGGCGTTCTGCCAGCGGCGGTTGGCCTTGAGGTAGTACAGCTCGTTGGTGGAACTGACGCTGTCGCTGATCTGCCACTCGGTGGTCAGGCGCGTCCACTGGTCGTTGTAGTGCTGCTTGTCGTTGCTGATGTTGTAGTTCTTGTCGCGCAGGCTCTCGCGCAGGTGGCCGTTGATCAGCGGCGTGCCGAAGTAGTTCATCGGCTTCTGGTCGCCATAGTCGTGCGCCAGGGTGAAGGCCAGGTCGTCATTGGCCTGCCAGCGCAGCGCCGCGCTGATGGCGGTGCTGCTGGAGTCGCCGTGGTCGATCCAGCCGTTGCTGCGCAGCTGGTTGATGTTCAGGCGGTAGCTCAGGCTGTCGGTGAGCGAGCCGCCGCTGTCGAGGGCGGTCTGCTGGCTGTCGTGACTGCCGTAGCCCAGGCGCAGGTGGTTGACGATCTCGCCCTCGAAGGGCTTTTTCGGCACCACGTTGACCACCGCACCGGTGGCGCCTTCGCCATACAGCACCGAGGCCGGGCCGCGCAGAACGTCGATGCGTTCCACCGACCAGGTGTCCACCGGGAAGGTCACGGTGCCCATGCCGGTGTACATGCGGTTGCCGTCGAACAGCTGCATCACCGAGCTCTGCCCGGTGAAGCCGCGGGCCTGCAGCGAGGTGCCGCCATCGCCCGGGGTGCCGGTGCGGCTGATGCCGGTACTGCGCGACACGCCGTCCTGTACGCTGCGATCGCCACGTGCGCGTACCTGCTCGCCGCTCAGGCTCTCGACGCTGCCCGGGGTTTGCAGGGCGTTCAAGTTCAGGCGCGAACCGGCGCTGGTCGGGGTATCGAGGCGGACCCGCTGTTCGGCGTCGGCCGTGGCGGGGATGGTGCCGGCAGGCAGGGTCAGGGTGTTGGCCAGGGCGCAATCGCACGCGGCCAGCAGGCTCAGGGAGCCGATCAGGTACTTGTTCATCGGAAGGGAAATCGCTTGTCCATAAGGCCCGGGCGCGTCGGTGCGCCGGGTTCGAGGCGGGTGTTTTTCGGGGCGTATAATGTAACATTTTGCCGATTGGCGGTAGCGCAGCGTGCTCATGTGCTGCATGAGCAGGGCTCAGGTTGGCGCCGCCGGTCTGCCAGAGGGCACGGCCAGTGGCCGCGCCCGTGTGGTGCATCAGAAGCTCAGGTCGACCTTGGTCCAGAGGGTACGCCCTGGCTCGTTGATCGCCTGCGGATCACTGGCCGGGTAGCCGAAGCCGGCATTGCCCGCCAGGTTCAGGTGCTCGGCGTAGGCCTTGTCGAACAGGTTGTCGACGCCGGCACTGAGCTTGATGTTCTTGCTCACGCGGTAGGCGCCGTTGAGCGAGAACACGCCGAAGCCTGCGCTTTTCTCGTAGTCCTTGCCCACCACGTTGCCGGAACCCTCGGCGATGCGGTTCTGCGCCGAGACCAGGCGCCACAGCGCACCGGCGCTCCAGGCGTCGCGGCTGTAGGTCAGGCCCAGGCGGCTTTCCAGCGGCGGCATCTGCGGCAGCGCCTTGCCATCGCTGCTGTTCTTGCCCCAGGCGTAGGCCAGGGTGGCGTCGGCTTTCCAGTTGGGCGCGAACTGATAGGCCGCGCCCAGCTCGCCGCCCATGATACGGGCATCGATGTTCTGCGCCTGGGAGCTGAGCATGCCCATCATGCCGGGACGGTAGTCGAACAGGATGTAGTCGCGCACCTGGCCGACATAGCCCGAGGCCCAGGCTTCGAGCTGCTCGGTCTTGTACTGGATGCCCACGTCCAGCTGGGTGGTCTTCTCCGGCTTGATCGAGTCGAACGCATTGAGCGAGCCGGCCGGGCCCGACTTGGGCGAGAACAGCTCCCAGTAGTCGGGGAAGCGCTGGGCATGGCCCAGGCCCACATAGGTGGTGGCCGGGAGGTCGAGCAGGTCGTGCTCGTAGCGCACGAACCCGCTGGGCAGGGTGTCGGCGCGGGTGTTGCCGCGGGTGGCGCTGGCTTCACGAAAATCCTTGGCCGAGGCGCGGTCCAGGCGCGCGCCGCTGACCAGGCGGTCCTGGCTGGAGGTTTCCCAGGTCAGCTCGCCGAACACGCCGTAGTTGTGAAAGTCCGCGTCCTTGGTCCAGGGCTCGGCCTTGTGCGCATCCACGCCCATGCCGCCGCGCTGGCGATGTTCGTTGGTCTGCGCATCGACACCGCTGACCAGGGTCACGTCCTCCCAGCGCCAGGTGGCCTTGAGCCGCCCGCCGAGGGTGCGGCGGTCGACGTTGCTGACCATCGGTCCGGCCATCATGCCGCTGGTGGGCGAGGTGCGCAGGCTGTAGTTGTCCATCACGTGGTCGGCGTAGTTGTAGTAGACCTGGGCTTCGAGCTTGTCGAGCACCCCGCCCAGGTTGGATTTCTCAAAGCGCAGGCCCAGGCTTTCGCGCTTGAACTGCGAACCGTCCATGCCGCGCCCGGCATAGCGCGCCTCGCCATCGCCCTTGCCGGCAGTGAGTTCGAGCAGGGTGTCGGCATCCGGGGTCCAGCCCACGGCCACGTCACCGTTCCACTTGTCCCAGCGCGAGGGCACGGTGTCGCCGTTGCCGTCCTTGTAGTCGTCGGAGCGCGACTGGTTGCCGACAAAGCGTGCATAGCCCTGTGCGTTGCCTGCCGCAGCATCCAGCACCTTGTCGAAGCGCCCGTTGGAGCCGGCCAGCAGGCTTGCGTTGACGCGGCTGCCGAGCTCGCCGAACTGTTCGGGCTCGCGGTCGAAGAGGATGGTGCCGGCCGAGGCGCCGGGGCCCCACTGCACGCTCTGCGGGCCCTTGATTACGGTGAGGCGGTCGTAGGTTTCCGGCGAGATGTACGAGGTGGGTGCGTCCATGCGGTTGGGGCAGGCGCCGAGCATCACGCCGCCGTTGGTAAGGATGTTCAGGCGCGAGCCGAACATGCCGCGCAGCACCGGGTCGCCGTTGGTGCCACCGGCGCGGATGGCCGAGAAGCCCGGGATGGTCTTGAGGTAGTCGGCGCCGTCGCTGGCCGGTACCGGCTGGCGTGGGTCCTTGGGGTTGGTGACGATGGTCAGCGGCGAGCTGGGCGCCACGGCAGTGATCACCGTGGGGCTCAGTTCGGTGTGGTCGTGGCCTTCGTGGCCGCTGTCGGCGGCCAGGGCCACGTGGCTGAACAGGGTGCCGCACAGCAGGGCGATGGTGCCTTGCAGCGACAGGCGCAGGGTAACGGTAGAGCCGGACATAGTATTTCCAACATCGTGTGGTCGTGAGGGTGCGCAAGAGCCTCGGCAGCAAGCCGGGCCCTGGGGCGCATGCAAAGTGGGTTCAGACGACGATGTGGGCAGGTGGCGCGCGGCTGCGGGCGCCGGGGAAGATGGCCTGGCGCGCATGGCCCTGGCGCGGCTGGACGCGCAGGGTGGGGTGGGGCGAGACGGCCTCGGTGTCGAGCAGGCTGAGCGTCTGCGGCAGCGCCGGGCAGTGGAAGAACAGGCTGCAGTAGCCGCACTTTTCCCAGATGACGTGCAGCGCTGCCGGGTTGTCGGCCGGGCTGCTGGCGTGGCTGCCTGAGTGGCAGTCCATGGCCATGTCCATGCCGGGCATGGAGGCACGGTGATCCATCGGCATCGACTGGGAGACCAGTGGGCCGATGAAGATCATCAACATGGCGAACAGGCTCAGCCAGCTGCCGCGTGCTCGTTGGAGGTCAGCGGGGCGGGCGAGCCTGCCGCAGGGCAGGCGCATGGCGTGCAGCCGTCAGCGAATCAATGGCTGTGGGCGGTGCCCTCGGGGGCCTGTTTCTGCACGGCCACTTCGACCGTGATGTTGCCGGCCTTCTGGAAATGCAGGGTCAGCGGGAAGCGCTTGCCGTCGCTGAGCAGGCTGCGGTCCTTGGGCTGCATCAGCATCACGTGGTAGGCGCCGGGGGCGAACACCAGGTCGGCGCCGGCGGGGATGTCGACACCCTGCACCTGCTGCATCTTCATCAGGCCGTCCTTGTGCACATGCTCGTGCAGTTCGGCGTTGTCGGTGATCGGGCTGTCGACGCCGAGCAGGCGGTCGGCGCTCTTGCCGTTGTTGTGCACGATGAAATAGGCGGCCACGTTGGGGGCGTTGGGCGGCAGCTCCTGCGACCACGGGTGGGCGATATGCAGGTCGCCCACGGTGTATTCATGGGCGTTGGCAAAGGTGGCGGGCAGCAGCAGGGCGGCCAGCAGCAGGGCGTTCTTGAGCATGGTCAATCTCCGTTCGGGTCAGGTTCGCAACTGGTAGCGTAGTGAACTCAGGCCTGGGGGGAGGCGCGGGGATTGAGCGCGGGCCATTGCTGGCGTGGCGTGGGGTGGTAGCTGGCGAGTAGCGGTGACGGGGTGTTGAGGGTGTGCTCGGACGTCACCAGCCGTGGCGGGTGGCCGGGCAGGGCCAGCAGCGGGGCAGTGCCGGAGCAGCACCAGCAGTGCTGCATGGTGGAGTGGTCGTCGTTCTGCTGTTGGCCGTCGGGGGCATTCAGCGAGATGGCGATCATCTTGGTCACGCCGCTGGAGCAGAAGGTGCCCCACAGCAGTTGTTCGGGTTGGGCTTTTGCAGCGGCGGCGGACAACGGCATGGCCAGCAGATTGAACAGCACTGCGAAGCAGGCGATCCAGGCGTAGGCGAGCCGGTGTGCGGGCATGGGGAGATCCGGTCAGGAATCGAGTGGGGCTATTTAGCCAGATGTCGAAGTATATGTAAAAAAGCCGGGGTGTGATGGAGTGTCGCAGGTGGGGTAACTGCGTCGACAGCGCATCTATCCTTCCCCTGACCTTGTGTCAGCCTTTTTTGATCGACTCTGGAGCTGTGTGCACCCGTCAAAGCGCCGCCAGCACATCGGCGACGCCCACGAACTCCCGATCCACCCCCGCCAGCGCCGGCCGCTTCAGGATCAGTACCGGCACACCCCGCTCGCGCGCCACTTCGAGCTTGGGCTCGGTCGCGGCGCTGCCACTGTTCTTGCTGATCAGCACATCCACCCGGCAACGCTCGAACAACGCCCGTTCATCCTCCAGGCGAAACGGCCCCCGCGCGCCGATCACTTCGCATCGCGCATTCCCCTCGCACGCCTCCAGCGCGCGCAAGGTCCAGAACTGCTGCGCGGGTATCTCGTGCAGGTGCTGCAACGGCTCGCGCCCCAGGGTGAACAAGGGCCGGCGAAACGGTTTCAATGCCTCGATCAACTGCGTCCAGTCCGCCACTTCCCGCCAGTCGTCACCGGCCTGCGCCTGCCATGCCGGGCGCCGCAACGCCCAGCATTCAACCCCGGCCAGGCGCGCTGCCTGCGCCGCATTGCGGCTGATCTGCGCCGCATACGGGTGGGTCGCGTCGATCACCAGACCGATGCCTTCGGCCCGCAGGTAAGCGGCCAGGCCCTCGGCCCCACCATAGCCGCCCACCCGCACCTGGCACGCCAGGTCGCTGGGCACCCGGCCGATACCGGCCAGGCTGTAGACGTGCTGCTGGCCCAGCTGACGGGCTATCAACAGCGCCTCGGTCACGCCGCCCAGCAACAGGATGCGCCGGCTCATCGAACACCCGCCCGGCCGACGATGCCGCCCTGGCGGTCGATGGCGAACACCTCTACCTGTACCTGCGCCGGCACCACGCTGCGGGCGAAAGCCAGCGCGTGCTCGCACACCGCATCCCCCAGCCCGACCCCCGCCGCACTGGCCAGGGCCAACGCCTGTTGGCTGGTGTTGGCGCCGATGATCGCCGCCTGCAACGCGGCGTCGGCACCCACCGCCGCCGCCCAGCCAGCCAGTTGCGGCAGGTCGATGCTCGAATGCCGGCTGTGCAGGTCCATGTGCCCGGCCGCCAGTTTGCTGATCTTGCCGAAGCCGCCGCAGATGCTCAGCTTGCCAACCGGCACCTTGCGCAGGTGCTTGAGCACCGCGCCGACAAAATCGCCCATCTCGATCAGGGCGATGTCGGGAATGCCGTAGACCCGGCGCATGGTGTCTTCGCTGGCATTGCCGGTACACGCGGCAATGTGTTCATAGCCATTGGTCTTGGCCACGTCGATGCCCTGGTGGATCGAGGCAATGTAGGCCGCGCAGGAAAACGGCCGCACGATGCCGCTGGTGCCCAGAATCGACAGCCCGCCGAGGATGCCCAGGCGCGGGTTCATGGTCTTGAGGGCCAGGCTGTCGCCGTCCTGCACGTTCACGGTGACCTCGAAGCCCCCCGCGTAATCGCACTCCAGGGCCAGACGCTGCAGGTGCTCGGTCATCATGCGCCGCGGCACCGGGTTGATCGCCGGCTCGCCCACCCCCAGCACCAGCCCGGGGCGGGTCACGGTGCCCACGCCGATGCCGGCGACAAAGCGCACGCCCGGCTCGGCCAGCAGCCGCACCTGGCTGTAGAGCAGCGCGCCATGGGTCACGTCGGGGTCGTCGCCGGCATCCTTGAGGGTGCCGGCTTCGGCGCCTGGCCCGGCCAGCCGGCAGAACTCCAGGCGCATCTGCACCTGTCTGCCCTTGGGCAGGGTGATCTGCACCGCGTCGTCGCATTGCCCGCTCAACAGCAGGCGCGCCGCCGCCAGGCTGGTGGCGGTGGCGCAACTGCCCGTGGTCAGGCCGCTGCGCAGCGGCGCCGGCTGTTCTGCGGTTTCGTCACGCATCGAGGGGCTTTACCACATCAAGCAGGGTGATCGGCAGCGCCTGGCGCCAGGTGTCGAACTCGCCCAGCGGCTGCGCCTGGGCCACATGGATACGGGTGAGCTCGCCGCCATGACGTTCGCGCCAGCTCATCAGCAGGGTCTCGCTCTGCAGGGTCACGGCATTGGCCACCAGCCGGCCACCGGGGCGCAGGTGCGCCCAGCATTCGTCCAGCACGCCCTCGCGGGTCACGCCGCCACCGATGAAGATCGCGTGGGGCCGCTCCAGGCCCTGCAACGCCTGCGGGGCGCGCCCGCGCACCAGTTGCAGGCCAGGCACGCCCAGGGCGTCGCGGTTGTGTTCGATCAGTTGCTGGCGGCCGGCGTCGGCCTCGATGGCCAGCGCCCGGCAGCTGGGGTGGGCGCGCATCCATTCGATGCCGATCGAGCCGCTGCCGGCGCCCACGTCCCACAGCAGCTCGCCCGGCTGCGGGGCCAGGCGGGCGAGGGTGATGGCGCGCACGTCGCGCTTGGTGATCTGCCCGTCGTGCGCGAAGGCCGAATCGGGCAGGCCGGCCAGCGGCGACAGGCGTGGTGCATCGGCGCCGGCCCGGCAGTCGATGGCCACCAGGTTGAGGTCGGCGAAGTCGGCGTCCTGCCAGCCATCGGCACGGGCATCGATGCGCCGTTCGTCGGCGCCGCCCAGGTGCTCCAGCACGCTCAGGTGGCTGGGGCCGAAGCCGCGCTCGCGCAACAGGGCGGCCAGGGCGGCGGGGCTGCTGCGGTCATTGCTCAGCACCAGCAGGCGCTGGCCGCTGTACAGGTGGGCGGCCACGGCGGCGACCGGGCGCGCTACCACCGACAGCGTGACCACGTCCTGCAGGGGCCACCCCAGGCGGGCGGCGGCCAGCGAGTAGGAAGACGGTGCAGGCAGCACCCGCATGGCCTCGGCCGGCAGCTGGCGCGCCAGGCTGGCGCCTACGCCGTAGAGCATCGGGTCGCCGCTGGCCAGCACGCACACCGGCTCGCCACGTTCGGCCAGCAGTGGCGCCAGGGAAAACGGGCTGGGCCAGGCGACCCGTTCGGCGCGCGAGCAGTGGGGCAGCAGGGCCAGCTGGCGCGGGCTGCCGAACACCTTGGTGGCTCGCAGCAGGGCATGCCGAGCCTGTTTGCCCAGGCCCGTGAAGCCGTCTTCGCCAATACCTACTACCGTCAACCAGGGCGCCATGCCGTTCCTCTTCGCTTGCCTATCCGACCGGCTGGCTTAGCCTGCCGACGGACAAAGCAGGCATAATACCGCGCCTTTGTGCTACCAGCGCCTTTTGACGAGTGCCGGGTGATCCCTTGCCGCAACCCCTGCCCACTCCAGCTCTTCGCCCCTCGGCCTGCCCGGGGTTGTGGCGTATCGTGCAGGCGCTGGACGGCGGCATTTCACGCATCAAGCTCGACGCCGGCACCCTGAGCGCGGCCCAGGCACACGCAGTGGCCGACGCCGCCGAGCGCTTTGCCGGCGGCGTGATCGAGGTAACCAACCGCAGCAACCTGCAGATTCGCGGCATCGGTGCCGACCACGCCGGGCTGGTGGCATGCCTGCTCGACGCCGGCCTGGGCCCGCGCCAGGCGGCGGGCGACGATGTGCGCAACCTGATGCTCAGCCCGGCGGCCGGTCTCGACCCGGCCATGCTGTTCGACAGCCGGGCGCTGGCGGGGCAGATCCTCGAATCGCTGCAGACCTGCGAGCGCTTTCATCAGTTGTCTGCCAAGTTCGCCGTGCAACTGGACGCTGGCGAAGACCTGGCCATGCTCACCCACCCCCACGACCTGTGGCTGTCGGCACTGCGCCTGGACGGCGAGGTGTGGCTGGCCTTCGGCCTGGCCGGCTGCCCGGCCGAGGAGGGTGCGCTGGGCGCGGTGCCGCTGGCCGCTGGGCACGCGCTGGTGCTGGCGGTGTTGCAGCGGTTTCTCGACCTGGCCACTGCGCAGCAGGCGCGCATGCGCCAGTTGCTGGCCGAATGCGGCAGCGAGGCGTTCGTGCAGGGCATTGGCGTGGCGCTGCGCCGCGACCACGCGGTGCTGGGCTGGCGCCGGCCGCGACGTGACCAGGCCCGCCATCTGGGTGTCTACCCACAGCGCCAGACGGGCAGGGTCGCGGTGGGCGCCGCCGCACCGCTGGGGCGCCTGAGCGCCGCGCAGTTGCGTGGCGCCGCGCACCTGGCCAGCAGCCTGGGCGACGCCAGCCTGCGCATGACGCCCTGGCAAAGCCTGCTGCTGCCCAATCTTGCCGCCACCGACGCCGAGCTGGCACTGGCCGGGCTGGCAGCGCTGGGCTTGCTGTGCGACCCGGCGCAGCCGCTGGCGCGCATGGTGGCCTGCACCGGTTCGGCCGGCTGCGCCAAGGCCCTGGCCGACACCAAGGCCGACGCCGTGCAGCTGGCGGCGCTGCTGCGCGCGCCGGGCCCGGTGGCCGGCATTCACCTGAGCGGCTGCGCGCGTTCCTGCGCGCTGGCCCACCGTGCACCGGCCACCCTGCTGGCGGTCGGGCCCGGGCATTACGACCTGTATTTTCACGACCCGGCGCAGCCGGGCCTGGGCGCCCCTGGCGGGCGCAACCTGACATTGAAAGAAGCGGGCGCGCAACTCGACGCCCGCCTACGGAGCAACCCCGATGATTGATTACATCCGCGACGGCCAGGAGATCTACCGCAACTCCTTCGCCATCATTCGCCAGGAGGCTCGCCTGGAGCGGATCCCGGCCGACCTGGAAAAACTCGCGGTGCGGGTCATCCATGCCTGCGGCATGGTCGAGGTGGTCGACAAGCTGCGCTTCAGCGAAGGCGCCGGCAAGGCCGGGCGCGAGGCGCTGGCCAACGGTGCGCCGATCCTGTGCGATGCGCGCATGGTCGCCGAAGGCATCACCCGTGCACGCCTGCCGGCCAACAACGAGGTGATCTGCACCCTGCGCGACGACAGCGTGCCGGGCCTGGCCAAGGAGCTGGGCAACACCCGCTCGGCGGTGGCCCTGGAGCTGTGGCGCCCGCACCTGGAAGGCAGCGTGGTGGTGATCGGCAATGCGCCGACCGCATTGTTCTACCTGCTCGAGATGATCGATGCAGGGGCGCCGAAGCCTGCGCTGATCCTCGGCTTCCCGGTCGGTTTCGTCGGCGCGGCCGAGTCCAAGGCGATGCTCGCGGCCGACAGCCGTGGCGTGCCGTTCGTGATCGTCGAGGGCCGCCTGGGCGGCAGCGCGATGGCAGCAGCGGCAGTCAATGCCCTGGCCACGGAGGTCGAATGATGCAGCCACGCGGACGACTGCTTGGCCTGGGCGTGGGCCCCGGCGACCCCGAACTGATCACGGTCAAGGCGCTGCGCCTGCTGCGCGAGGCGCCAGTGGTGGCGTACTTCGTGGCCAAGGGCAAGCGCGGCAATGCCTTCGGCATCATCGAGGCGCACCTGCAGCAGGCGCAGACATTGCTGCCGCTGGTGTACCCGGTGACCACCGAGGCACTGCCGGCGCCGCTGTCGTATGAGCAGGTGATCAGCGACTTCTACGACGGCGCCAGCCTGGAAGTGGCCGCGCACCTGGATGCCGGCCGCGACGTGGCGGTGATCTGCGAAGGCGACCCGTTCTTCTATGGCTCCTACATGTACCTGCACGACCGCCTGGCCGAGCGCTACGAGGCCCAGGTGATCCCCGGCGTGTGCTCGATGCTCGGTGGCGCCTCGGTACTCGGCGCGCCGCTGGTGTATCGCAACCAGAGCCTGTCGGTGCTGTCGGGCGTGCTGCCGGCCGACGAGCTCAAGCGCCGCCTGGCCGATGCCGACGCGGCGGTGATCATGAAGCTGGGGCGCAATTTCCCCAAGGTGCGCCAGGTGCTGGCCGAACTGGGCCTGGCCGAGCGAGCGCTGTACGTGGAGCGCGCGACCATGGCCAACCAGAAGATCGTGGCGCTGGATGCGGTCGACCCGCAGTCCTCGCCATACTTCTCGCTGATCATCGTGCCGGGTGAACGGTGGCAAGGGTGATGACATCTCACGCACCGGCCATCGTGATCCTGGGCAAGGGCAGCCTGGCCACTGCCCGCAGGCTCCAGCAGCTGTACCCCGATGCATTGATCCACGGCCTGGCCGGGCGGGTCGAGGGCACGGACCGCAGCTACCAGGACTTCGGCGCCACCCTGCGCCAGTTGTACCAGCAGGACACCCCGATCATTGCCCTGTGCGCCGCCGGCATCGTGATTCGCAGCCTGGCCAGCGTGCTGCTGGAGAAGGGCGCCGAACCGCCGGTACTGGCCGTGGCCGAAGACGGCAGCGCCGTGGTGCCGCTGCTGGGCGGGCTGGGCGG